>JAHLKU010000029.1 GCA_020444505.1 Actinomycetota bacterium
CTACAGGATCTGGCTCAGGAACAGCTTGGTGCGCGGGTGCTCGGGGTTCTCGAAGAAGTGCTCGGGGGTGCCCGCCTCGACGATCTGTCCGTAGTCGAAGAAGAGCACCCGGTCGGCGACCTCCCGGGCGAAGCCCATCTCGTGGGTGACCACCAGCATGGTCATGCCGGATTCGGCCAGCTCCTTCATCACGTCGAGCACCTCTTTGATCATCTCGGGATCGAGCGCCGAGGTGGGCTCGTCGAACAGCATGATCTTGGGCTCCATGGCCAGCGAGCGGGCGATGGCCACCCGCTGCTGCTGGCCGCCCGACAGCTGGCCCGGGTACTTGTCGGCCTGCTCGGGGATCCCCACCCGCTCCAGGAGCTGCATGGCCCGCTCCTCGGCGTCCAGCTTGGGCCTCTTGCGCACCCAGATGGGGGCGAGCGTGATGTTCTGCAGCACGGTGAGGTGCGGGAACAGGTTGAACTGCTGGAACACCATGCCCACCTCGCTGCGGATGGCCTCGATGTTCTTGAGGTCGTTCGTCAGCTCGATGCCGTCGATGATGATCGTGCCCTCCTGGTGCACCTCCAGGCGGTTGAGGCACCGGATGAAGGTGGACTTGCCCGACCCGGACGGGCCGATGATGACGACCACTTCCTGCTCCTTCACGGAGGTGGTGACCCCCTTGAGGGCCTGGAAGTCGCCGAACCACTTCTTCACGCCTTCGGTGACGATGATGTCCTTCTTGGCATCCATGCCTGCGCCTCCTTACCGCTCGCCGAGTCCCAGCTTCCGTTCGATGCGCAGGCTCGCCCGCGAGAAGCTGAAGGTGAAGATCCAGTACACGATCGCCACGAACGCCAGGTTCTCCAACTGGCTGCCGATGAACGCCGGCTGGCCGGGCACGATGGCCCTGGCCACCAGCAGCAGGTCGGCGAGGCCGACGATGGCCACCAGCGAGGTGTCCTTGAACAGGGCGATCACCTGCCCCACCAGCGCCGGGATCACGGCCCGGAGCGCCTGGGGCAGGGTGATGAAGATGGTCATCTGCACGGTCGACATGCCGAGGGCCTGGCTGGCCTCGTACTGGCCCCGCGAGATCGACTGCAGGCCGCCGCGCACGTTCTCTGCCAGGTAGGCGCCCGAGAACCCGGTGATGGCGATGAGGGCCTTCAGCGAGGCGGCGACGCGCAGGTCGGTGGGCAGGAAGATCGGCAGGAACAGGGCGCCGAAGAACAGCACGGTGATCAGCGGCACGCCGCGCACCGCCTCGATGTAGGAGGTGCTCAGGAGCCGGAAGATGGGCATCGTCGACGTGCGCCCCAGGGCCAGCAAGACCCCGATGGGGAACGACAGCAGGATGCCGCCGAAGGCAAGCAGCACGGTCAGGGTCATGCCGCCGATCGGATCCGATTCCAGCTGCAGGCTGGTGGCGCCCTCGGAGACGATGGAGAAGAAGGTCACCAGGAACGCCGCCGCGCCCCAGCCGACGACGAGCGAGATGCGGGAGCGCTCGTTGCCGCCGAAGGTGGATGCGGCGAGGCCGAACGACGCCAGGCCGCCCAGCAGCAGCTTCACCTTGATCATCTCGAGCCACGGGTTGCCCCAGAGGGTCTCGACCACGCCGGGCGAGGTCATCTCGGTGTAGGTGGGATGCGACCACACGGCGACGGCGGCGGCGAGGAGCGCCGCGGCCACCATGGCCCGCTCGGCACTGGGGCCGCTCAGGAACCACACCACGGCGATGACGGCGCCGACCACCAGGACGGCGCCGACGGTGAACACCTCGTAGGGGAACCACGACAGGAACGCCGCCAGCACCAGCACCCCGGACACGGCCTTGCCGGCCTCCCCTGCGGACCGGCCCGACATGAACCACAGCAGCACCGCCCCCAGCGCGGCGACCACGAGGCTGGCGGCGAGGTCGTCGGCAAGGTACGACCAGACCGACACGCCCTCGGGGGTCAGTTGCGGGTCGCGCAGGATGACCAGGTAGATGACCGGCATCGACAGCGCCCACAGCGCGATGAGCGTGCCCTTGAGGGCGCCGAGCGACACCTGCGACGCCTTGATCGCCTTCCCCACCCAGAAGCCGCCCACCGCGACGAGTGCCATCACCGTCAGCGGGACCTTGGTGGTGGCGGCGATCTCCATCTTGCCGACCACTTCGGGCAGCAGCCACATCAGGCCGATGAGCGTCGCCAGCACCGCCAGCAGCACGCCCATGAGCGACACGTCCTCGCGGTCGCCGTCGTTGCGGCGCAGCAGCCGGCGCCTGCCCAGGAACCCGACCACCGCCAGGCCGGCGCCCACCACGATCGAGACGGCGTCGGGCACCACGGACCAGGGCGCCAGGACGGCGATGCCGGCGAACAGCGAGCCGAAGATGGTGAGGCGCCGCGCCATGCGGGCCGACGACAGGCGCGGGCGCCGGGTCCACGCCGCCAGCGACAGCCCCACGAGGGCGCAGACGATGCCGAACGACAGCCACACCCGCAGGTACTGCGACGTGGGGTACGCCAGCGTGAAGTAGTTGCGGCTGTTGGTGGAGATGGCGTCCCATTGGCGCGCCGAGCCCTCCACCCGGTAGGTCTCCCCCGGCACCAGCGCCGCGCCGTCGCTCAGGCCGTTGAGGCGGACCACGTCGGCGGCGGTGGTGAGGTAGTCGCCGGGGTCGAGGCCGGTGACGCGCTCGAGCACCGGGTCGCCGGCCTCGTCCACCGACCCGTCGGCGGCGGGCACCCACCCTGCGGCGTCGTGGGAGGTGAGCAGGTAGCCGGCGAAACCGGTGACGTCGTCCACCCCGGCGGGGACCTCCCACTCGATGGGGCTGGTGGACAGGGCCAGCAGGTCGCCCGACTCGACGGCCTGGCCGGGCTCCACCCGATTCACCCTGGCGAGGTCGTCGAGGGTGATGTCGAGGACGAACTCGTCCACGGTCGTCACGCCCTCGGGGACCAGGGCCCGCTGCGGGGCGAAGATCCACGACAGGATCCCGTACACGAAGCCGATCACGGCCACCACCGTGACGAGGGTCAGCAGCCCGCTGATCGGCGACGGGAACAGGTTCTCGTGGATCCAGCGCATGGGGTGCAGCTGGGGAACGGCCGGGGCGGCCTCCACCTCGAGCAGCTTCTCCATCCGGGCGTGCTCGTCGGTCATCGCTCCACCAGTGCCAGTCGCCGGTTGTAGTAGTTGATGAACGCCGAGATCGTCAGGCTGACCGTGAGGTAGAAGCCCATCCAGATGAGGATCACCTGGACGTTGCGGCCGGTCTGGTTGAACACGGTGGTGCCGACGGCGACGATGTCGGGATACGCCACCGCCACGGCCAGCGAGGTGTTCTTGGCCAGGTTCAGGTACTGGTTGCCGAGCGGCGGCAGGATGATCCTGAACGCCTGCGGCAGGATGATGAATCGCAGCAACTGGAAGCGGCGGAGCCCGAGCGCCAGGCCGGCCTCGCTCTGGCCCTTGGCCACGGCCAGCACGCCTCCCCGCACCACCTCGGCGATGAAGGCCGCCGTGTACAGGGTGACGCCGGTCCACACCGCGAAGAACGGCAGGGTCATGGTGAGGCCGGTGGTGCCGTAGTTCGAGAACGCCCCGGGCTGCACCACCTCGGGCCGGCTGAAGTTGAGCGGCGACCCGCCCCGTCCCAGCCACTCGAACTTCCCTGCGAAGAAGGCGAAGAAGCGCTCGCCCCAGTCGAGGAGGGTGCGGGCCACGCCGGGGAGCAGGAACATGGCGATGGCCCCGGCCAGCCCGACGGCGCCGGCGAACACGATGCGGAACCAGTCGTCGTCGGTGAGCTTGGCCAGCCCGGCGGGGGTGCGGCGGGAGTCGAGGAACCGCTTGACGAAGAGCCCGCCGCCGGAGACGGCGAGCGCGGCCAGGATCAGCTGCATCGACCAGAGCGGCAGGATGCCGAAGAACCAGGAGACGGCATCCCACAGCCAGCCGAGGAAGCCCATGACGGGGTGGACGAACCAGCCGGCCACCAGGAAGAGGAGGAAGGCCCCGACGCCCCACGAGATGGCGTAGGTCTCGGCGCCGCGCTCCTCCTTCAACCGCATCCGCCTCCGGTAGGCGATGCGCGCGACGAAGAAGCCGAGCGTCAGGAACGCGAGCCACTGCCAGAACCCGTCCGCAGGGAAGAGCCAGGCGAACGACACGCCCTTCTTGGAGATGAAGAGCCAGCCGTCGATGGGGCCGGCGGCGGCCTTGTCGAGCTCCGGGAGCACCAGCTGCCCGAATGCCCGCCAGAAGATGATCTGCACCAGCAGCGGGATGTTGCGGATCGTCTCGATGTAGCCGGTGGCCACCTTGTTGACGATCCAGTTGGACGACAGGCGGCCGATGCCGATCATCACCCCGAGCACCGTGGCGGCGAGGATGCCGGACACGCTGATCCGCAGCATGTTGATGATGCCGGTCTTGAGGGCGTGGAAGCTCGACTCGGGCTGCTTGGTGATGCCCTCGGCGATGGGGAAGTTGACCGGCTTGTCGAGGAAGTCGAACGAGAAGTCGAGGCCGAGGGCCCGGAGGTTCCGGTTGGCCTGGCTGATCATCAGGTAGAGGATCAGCACCACCACGCCCAGCACGGCGAGCTGCAACGCCCACTTCAGGAACGTCACATTGCGCCACGGCGGCACCCGCTGGTGCTGCGTCGACTGGTGATCCACGCTGATCGCCACTACTCCCCGGCCTCCCGCCTTTGCCGGATGGGTGGACCGGGGGCGCCGAAGCGCCCCCGGTCACTCACTGTCGTGCTTCTCTACCGCGCCGGCGGCGGGTAGAAGAGGCCTCCGTTGATCCAGAGGCTGTTCAGGCCGCGGGGCACGTTGAACACCGTGTCCGGGCCCAGGTTGCGGTTGTAGATCTCCTCGTAGGAGCCAACCTGCTTGATCGCGTTGTAGTAGGCGTCGGCGGACAGGCCCATCCCGGTCTGCAGCTCGTCCTCGGCGGCGCCGAAGAGGCGCTGCGCCTCGAGATCGTCCGGGTTGTTCGCCAGGTAGTCGTCGATGTTGGCGCTGGTGACACCCTTCTCTTCAGCGATGAAGGTGGTGTACACGGTCCAGTCGACGATGTCGCCCCACTGCGCGTCGTCCGAGCGGTACATCGGGCCGAGGGGCTCCTTGGACAGCGTCACACCGAAGATGACGATGTCGTCACGGAACGCCGCGGGCTCGGCGGTGGCCTTGCGCGAGATCAGGCCCGACTTGTCGGTCGTGATCGCATCGCAGGAACCGGCCTGGAACGCGTTCATCACCTGGTCGAAGTCCTCGAAGGTCTGGACCGTGGTGTTGTCGGCGATGCCGGCCAGCTGGATGGCCTCGTTGATGTTCAGCTCGGTCGTCGTCCCGGCGTTGGTGCAGATGATCGCACCGTCCAGGTCGGCGATGGTCGAGTCGGAGTCGAAGCCCTTCGAACCGAGGGCGGCGACACCCTGACCGTCGTAGAACGTCGTCGGGGCGAAGTGCGCACCGAGCGTCGTGTCACGGGTCTGGGTCCAGGTCGTGTTGCGGATCAGCACGTCGATCTCGCCCGTCTGCAGGGCGGTGAACCGCTCCGCAGCAGTCAGAGGACGGAACTCGACGGCGGTCGCGTCGCCGAGCACGGCCGCGGCGATCGCCCGGCAGTAGTCGACGTCGAAGCCCGAGAACGAGCCGTCGGCCTCACGGAAGCCGAAGCCCGGCAGGGTCTCGTTCGTACCGCAGATCAACACGCCCCGCTCCTGGATGGTGGCCAGCGTCGAGCCGGCCTCCCCCTGCCCTGTGGGAGCAGCGGTGGTCGTCGTGACGGCTTCACCCTCGGTGGTCGTCGTGGACGCCCCGTCGTCGTCGCCACAGGCGGCGACCACGAGGGCCAGGACGATGAGGAGAGCCGGCAATTTCTTGATCATTTCTTTGCGCCTCCCGGTCGTCAAAGATGCACGACAGGACGAGGTGCCCCGCCGTAGGGCGCAAAGGTAGTCGCGCGCAGGCGGTGCGTACAAGCGCGGCCGGCCTACCTGCGAGAGCCTCGCAGCAGGCCCCCCGGAGGAGGCGCGGGCGAAGCAGGTGGATTCGACGCGGTGTCGGGTCGGCTAGGCGCCCTGGGCGTGGAACACGACCCGGCGCTCGCGCGCCTGATCGAACTCCCCGAACAGCACCCGCTGCCAGGTGCCCAGCAGCACCTCGCCGTCGACCACCGGGACGGTCACCGAGGCGGTGCCGGTGAGCATCTGCCGGCAGTGGGAGTGCCCATTGAGGAACTCGTCCTCCTGCAGGTTCTCGGTGCGGAGCTCGTGGTCGTCGTGCTCGTAGTAGCCGTCCACCGGGGTGAGCCGGTCCATCATCCTGCGGTAGTCGTTGAGGAAGCCCGTCTCGGACTCGTTCAACACGATGGTGGTGGTGGTGTGCGGCGTGTGCACGGTGAGCTGGCCGTGGCGGACGCCCGATCGCGCGACTACCTCGCGGACGATGTCGGTCAGGTCCCAGAACTCGGCGCCTTCAGTGGTCTTGAAATGCAGCACCTCTGTGCGGATCGCCGGCTCACGCGACTCTGCCAGGAGGGTCAGGGTGCCCTCGGGGCGGCGCGTGGCGCGACGCGTCATGGCGTGATCGTCCACTGATGGCAACCTTTCGATCGGCAGGGACGGCGCCACGATAGCGCCACCGGACGGGATAGCGACACTCGCAGAGGCCGCGCGGGCCGCCCGGGGCTCAGAGCCCGCCGGCGACCAGGGCGCCCCGCTGGTAGACGGCCCGGATCCGCTCCCGGTATCCGGCGAAGTCGAAGGGGTCGCCGTCGAGCACCACGAGGTCGGCGTCCTTGCCGGGCTCGACCGTCCCGCGCGCACCCTCGACCCCCATCAGGCGGGCCGCCGCCGAGGTCGTGGCCCGCAGCACCTCCGCCGGCGGCATGCCCCCCGCCGCCATCAACTCCAGTTCCAGCAGGTTCTCGCCGTGCGGCGTGACGCCGCTGTCGGTGCCCATGGCGATGTTCACCCCTGCCGCCACCGCAGCGGCGAACGACTCCCGGTGCACGTCCACCACCTCGGCGGCCTTGCGCAGGATCACCTCGGGGATCGGGGCGCCTTCCTCGGCGGCCCGGAGCACCCCCTGGGGCGCCACCAGCGTCGGCACCAGGTAGGTGCCGGCGGCCAGCATCATCTCGATGGCCTCCTCGTCGAGGTAGATGCCGTGCTCGATGGAGCGGATGCCGGCCCGGATCGCCCGCTTGATGCCCTCGGTGCCCTGGGCGTGGGCCATCACCCAGGCGCCGCCGGCCGCAGCCTCGGCCACCAGCATCTCGAGCTCCTCCACGGAGAAGTGGGCGTGGCGGGGGTCGTCGCGCGGGGACAGCACGCCGCCGGTGGTGGCGACCTTGACGACGTCGGCGCCCGCCCGCAGCAGCTCGCGCACCTTGCGTCGCATGTCCTCGGGGCCGTCCACGATCCCCGACGGGCGGCCCGGGTGCTCGGTGAACAGGTCCACCCGGCTGCCGGAGGCCATCCAGCCGTCGCCGTGGCCGCCGGTCTGGCTGAGCAGCGTCAGCGACACCTGCATGCGAGGACCGCGGATCATGCCGCGCTCCACGGCCTCCTTCACCCCGAGGTCGGCGCCGCCGGCGTCCCGGATCGAGGTGATGCCGGTGTCGAGCGTCGCCGCCAGGTTCCGGGCCGCCTCGAAGAACTCCATCGAGAACGGCTCGTGGGCGAGCCTCCACACGTCCACGTGGCCGACGGACACGTGGACGTGGGTGTCGAACAGGCCGGGGAGCAGGGTGCGGCCGCCCAGGTCCACGGCCTCGTCCCCGTCGAGACCGGAGCCCACCTCGGCGATCCTGCCGTCCTCCACGGCGACGTCGGCATCGGCGGGCGGCGCACCGGTCCCGTCGAACAGGCTGGCGTTGGTGAACACGACCCGGGCCACGATGCCTCCTCAGAACGCGCACGATGCGTGGACGAGGCTACCGCCGTGGGGGGCAGCCGGCTCAGCCGGCGGCGAGGCCGTCGAAGACGATGGTGAGCATGGTCTCCGTCATGGCCTCGTGGTGCTGACGCGCCTGGGGCGACCGCATCAGGCCCTGGGAGGCGGCCATCATCAGGCCGTAGACCATCTGGCCGGCGATGCCGGGGTCGACGTCGCGGAACTCACCCGACGCGGTCCCCTCCTCGCACACCCGGACGACGGCGTCGGCGAGGCCGAAGTGGGCCCGGCGCACCTGGTGCTGGGCCTCCTTGGAGATATTGGGCAGCTCCTTCATCAGCATCGCGCCCAGCTTGGATTCGTCCGACACGAACGCCAGGCCCCGCGTCACCAGTTCCCGCAGGCGCTCCCGGGACGTCGCGGCCTCCGGCAGCCCGGCCACGAGTTCCTCCATGAGGCCGGGCAGTTCCTGCTGCACCAGGGCAATGAGGATCGCCTCCTTGTCGGCGAAGTACTCGTAGAGCGTGGTGCGGCCGATCCCGACGTGCGACGCGATGTCGCCGAGGCTGGTCTCGTTGTAGCCCTGGGCCCGGAACAGCGCGGCGGCGGCCTCCAGGATGTCGTGGCGGGTGAGTGTCTTGTGCTCCTCGATCGAGGCGGCCCGGATGCGGGGCACGATCTCCTCCAGGTGGGTGCCGGCCCAGGGTAGTGCGGGTGCGCCCGCCCATCGTCCCGGGGGCGCGCCGCCGCCGCAACTACCATCCGGACGGACCACCCGAGGAGGAGACAGTCCATGCCTGCCACCGTGGTGATCGGCGCGCAGTGGGGCGATGAGGGCAAGGGGAAGGTCGCCAACCTCCTCGCCAGGGACGCCGATGTGGTCGTGCGCTACCAGGGCGGCAACAACGCCGGGCACACCATCGTCATCGGCGACGAGAAGTTCGCCCTCTCCCTGGTCCCCAGCGGTGTCATCTACCCCTCGGTGACCCCCGTGATCGGCAACGGCTGCGTCGTGGACCCCGGGGTGCTGCTGGAGGAGATGGCCACCCTGCGCAGCAGGGGCGTGGACCCCGACCACCTGCGGCTGTCGGGCAACGCCCACCTGATCATGCCGTACCACCGCAAGCTCGATGCGGTGAAGGAGCGCTACCTGGGCCGCAACCAGATCGGCACCACCCGCAAGGGCATCGGCCCGGCCTACACCGACAAGTACTCCCGCCAGGGCATCCGGGTGCAGGACCTGTTCGACCCCGGCATCTTCCGGGACAAACTGGAGGACGCGCTGCGGGAGAAGAACCAGATCCTGTCCCGCGTCTACAACACGCTGCCCATGGACATCGAGCCGATCCTCGACGAGTACGCCGGGTACGCCGAGGCGCTCGCCCCCCACGTCACCGACGCCTCGCTGCTGGTGTGGACGGCCATCCGGGAGGGGCAGAACGTGGTGTTCGAGGGGGCGCAGGGCACCCTGTTGGACGTGGACCACGGCACCTACCCGTTCGTCACGTCGTCGAACCCCACCTCGGGCGGCGCCCTCACCGGCACCGGTGTGGGGCCCCGGGACATCGACGCCGTGCTCGGCATCGCCAAGGCCTACATCACCCGGGTCGGCACCGGGCCGTTCCCCACCGAACTGGACGACGAGATCGGCGCCCGGATGGTGGAGATCGGCGGCGAGTTCGGCACCGTCACCGGCCGCCGCCGCCGCTGCGGATGGCTGGACATGGTGGCGCTGCGCTACGCCGTCCGGGTGGGCGGCATCACCGAACTGGCCATCATGAAGCTCGACGTGCTCTCCGGGTTCCCCACGGTCCGCATCGCCACCGCCTACGAGGACGGCGGCGAGCGGTTCGACGACTTCCCCCGCCAGCAGCGGGTGCTGTACCGGTGCACCCCGGTGTACGAGGACCACGAGGGGTGGGAGGAGGACATCTCCGGCGCCAGGTCCATGGACGACCTGCCGAAGGCGGCCCGCAGCTACCTGGAGCGGATCGAGGAACTGGCCGGGGTGCCGGTGACGATGGTGTCGGTGGGGCCCGATCGCGAAGCCACCTTCCTGCCGGCATGATCGAGCGCTACTCCCTCCCCGAGATGGCCGCCCTGTGGAGCGAGCGCCACAAGGTGGACACCTGGCAGCAGGTGGAGGCGCTGGCGCTGGAGGGCTGGGAGGCCGAGGGCGTGGTGCCGCCGGGCGCCGCGGCCGCCGCCCGGGCGGCGGGGCCGGTGGACCTGGACGCCTGGAAGGCCCGTGAGGCGGAGATCCACCACGACCTGGCCGCCTTCGTAGACGTGCTGGCCGCCGGGATGGGCCCCCACGGGCGCTGGCTGCACTACGGGCTCACCTCCTCCGACGTGCTCGACACCGCCCTCGGCGCCACCCTCACCGGGGCGTCGGCGCTGCTGCTGGGACGGGTCGCCGCCCTCTTCGAGGCGGTGCGGGCGCAGGCGATCGCCCACCGCGACACGCCGATGGTGGGCCGCAGCCACGGCATCTGGGCCGAGCCCACCACGTTCGGCCACAAGATGGCCGGGTTCGCCTTCGAACTGGTGCGGGCCTACCGCCGCCTGGAGGAGGCCGCCCACACGGTCGCCTACGGCACCATCAGCGGGCCGGTGGGCAACCACTCGACCGTGCCGCCCTCCGTGGAGGCCCACGTCACCGCGGCGCTGGGCCTGCGGGCCGACCCCGCCGCCACCCAGGTGCTCCCCCGCGACCGCCACGCCGCCTTCCTCAACGCGGTGGCGCTGGTGGGGGCGAGCGTGGAGCGCCTCGCCACCGAGATCCGCCACCTGGCCCGCTCCGAGGTGGGCGAGGTGGCCGAGCGGTTCGCCGCCGGGCAGAAGGGGTCGTCGGCGATGCCCCACAAACGCAACCCCATCCTGTCGGAGAACGTCGCCGGCCTCGCCCGCCTGCTGCGCGGGTACGCGGTGGCCGGCATGGAGGACGTGGCCCTGTGGCACGAACGCGACATGACCCACTCCTCGGTGGAGCGGGTGGTGCTGCCGGACGCCTGCCTGGTGCTCGACTTCATGCTCGCCCGGGCGGAGCGCATCGTCGAGGGGTTGGTGGTCCGGCCGGACCGGATGCTGGCCAACCTGGAGGCGGGTCGGGGTCTGGTGTACAGCCAGGCGGCGCTCAACGCCCTCGTCCGCAGCGGCATGGCGCGCGACGAGGCGTACCGCATCGTCCAGGAGGCGGCCACCCGGGTCGCCGGGGGCGGCGGCGGCCTGGCCGACGAACTGGCCGCCGACGAGCGGGCCGCCGGGGCCGACCTCGCCGGGGCGTTCGACCTCGGCGCCTACTTGGCCCACGCCGGGGCGTCGGTGGACCACCTGGAGGGCGTGACGGTGGAGTGGCTGAGGGGCGGCGGGCGCTGAGCGTGCCCGGCCCCGCCTACCGCCACCGGCAGACCTCGTACCCGCAGGCGCTGGTCATCACGGCGGCCTTCGCCGTCCTGCTCTTCGGCCTGCTGTCCCGGCCCGGCAGGGTGGTGATCGTGCAGGTGCTCGGCATCGGCGCCCTCGGCCTCTACGCGCTCGTCCGGCTGGCCTGGGCGGCCTTCGACACCGAGGTCACCGCCGAGCACGTCCGCGGCGTCTTCCGCCCGTTCGGGCCGGGGCGCACCATCCCGCTCGACGCGATCACCTCCGCCGAGCGGGTCGAGTTCCCCTGGTACTTCGGGTCGGGGGGCTGGATGCGCATCCCCGGCACCGGCGCCTGGGCGCTCTCCACCTGGGGGCCGGACGCCGTCCTCGTCCACTGGCGCGACCGGCGGGGACGCGAGAAGGGCTTCCACTTCGGCACCGACGACCCCGACGGCCTCGCCGCCGCCGTCACCGCCGCCATCGAGGCGGCCGGACCGGCCACAGAGGAGTGACGGCACGCCGAGATCGCTCGGAGGTCCTTGCTCGATGGCCTCCGGCGGGAACAGCTCGCGCTGCCCTTGGGGTGATCCCCCCTCAGTCCTCCCGCTTCGCCCCCTGGACGGTGCGGCGCAGCAGGATCGGGTAGCCCACCAGCACGACGGCGGCGAACAGGAACCACTGCCCGGCGTACGACAGGTGCGGGCCCAGCGACGGCTCGGGGCGGTCGGGCAGCAGCAGGGCATCGCCGCCGGTGGGCGGCGCCTGATCGAACAGCAGCAGGTAGGCGCCCTCGCGGATCGGGTAGTCGGTGAACGCCGACACCACCGCCGGGTCGATGCGCTTCATCACGTCCGGCAGCGCGTCGGGGACGTCGCCGGGGGCGTCGGGCCACAGCTGCCCCGTCACTCGCACCCTCCCCTCCGGCGGGAGGGCCGCCTCGACGGGCGGGGTGTCCTCGTCGAGGGTCACCCACCCCCGGTACACCAGCACCGCGGTGCCGTCGTCCATCACCAGCGGGGTGACGACAGCGTGCCCCGGCGAGCCCTGCCGGGACCGCAGCACCAGCACCTCGGCCGACGGGTCGTAGACCCCTTCGGCCCACACCACCCGGTACGCCGGGTCCTCCCCCGCCTCGGCGAGCGGGACCGGGGCCATCTCCGCCGCCGCCTCGACGGCGTCGCGGATGTCGCGCTTCTGGGCGTGGCGGTCGAGTTGCCAGAACCCGAACGAGACGAACGCCACGACGCCGGCCACGGCCAGCAGGTGGCCGGCGATCCACTTCGGGGTGAGCAGGCGCCGCACGCCCGGCACGGTAGTGCGGTGCGGCGCACCCCCGGCACGGCGGGCTGTCAGACTTGGCGCCGGCACGCCGAGGAGGACCGATGCAGGCACAGGAGCGAACCTTCGAGGGCAGCGAGGGCGCCATCTTCTACCGGGCCTGGGTACCGGAGGAGCCCCGCCGGATCGTGGTGCTGGTGCACGGGTACGCCGAGCACTCCGGCCGCTACGCCCACGTCGCCGGAGCGCTCGCCGCCGACGGCGCCGCCGTGTACGCCGAGGACCACATCGGCCACGGCCGCAGCGACGGCGAGCGTGCCCTGCTCACCGACTTCGAGCACGTGGTGGACGACCTCACCACGCTCGCCGGCATCGCCCGCGGGGAGCACCCCGGGCTCCCGCTCATCATGCTCGGCCACTCGATGGGCGGCCTGCTGTCGTCCCGCTTCGCCCAGCGCCACCCGGGCGGCATCGACGGCCTGATCCTGTGCGGGGCGGTGGTGGGCGACTGGAACTGGGCCAGGGAGGTGCTGCAGGAGGACGAGATGCCGCCGGCCCCCGACGAGTGGAGCGGCATGTCGCGCGACCCCCGGACGGTCCGCGAGTACAGCACCGACCCCCTCGTGTACCGGGGGGCCTACAAGCGGCCGCTGCTGGAGGCCGAGGTGGTGGCCCTCGACCGCTTCAGGGAGCAGATCGGCCTGGTCACCTGCCCGGTGCTGTTCCTGCACGGCGACGCCGACCCGTACGTGCCCTACGAGACCTCGCTGGCCGCCGCCAAGGCGTTCCCCACCTACGATCTGACCGTCCGGGTGTACCCCGGCGCCCGCCACGAGGTGCTCAACGAGATCAATCGCGACGAGGTGATCGCCGAGGTGGCCGACTTCTGCCTGCGGGTGGCGCCGTAGCCGCGGCCCCTAGAACAGCGTCCGCATGATGCGGATGACGGCGGGGCCGAGCAGCACCACGAACAGGGCCGGGAAGATGCAGACCACCAGCGGGAACACGATCTTCACGGGGATCTTCATCGCCCGCTCCTCGGCCTCCAGGCGCCGCCGCACCCGCAACTGCCCGGCCTGCACCCTGAGCACCCGCGCCACCGGCAGGCCGTACTCGTCGGCCTGACGGACTGCCAGCACGAACCGGCGCAACTCGTCCACGTCGGTCCGCTCCACCAGGCCGCCGAGCGCCTCGGCGCGCGGCACGCCCATCGACAACTCGCCGAGCGTGCGCTGCATCTCCTCTGCCAGGGGGCCGGTGCCGCGCTCGCCCACCCGCTGCAGGGCGGCGTCGAAGCCGAGGCCCGATTCGACGCAGATCGTCATCTGGTCCAGCACGTCGGGCAGGGCCCGACGGATCAGCACCTGCCGCTCCCTGGCCCGCCCCCAGAGGATGGCGTCGGGCGCCAGGTAGCCGAACAGGGCGCCGCCCGCGGCGAACACCGCCATCCCGGTGATGCCGGAACGTCCGCCGTACCACACGCCGGCGGCGGCGAGGGCGAAGGCCAGCACCAGCTTGGCGGCGAGCACGCGGTCCAGCGTCCACGCCGCCCCCGGCCCTGCGAGCCGCACCTTCCGCTCCAGCGAGGCCACCCGGGCGCGGGGGGTGAGGGCCCGGGACCGCCGGGACACCCATCCGATCACCGGACGGATGGCGCGGTCGAGGAACGAGTCGTCCATCGAGCGCTGCCGCGCATCCGTGCGGGGCGAGGGGTGGCCCGGCCGCCACTGGGCGAGCAGCCAGATGGACCCGGCGGCCCCGGCCACGACGGCCCCCGCGCCTGCGTACACCACCGGCGGCATGTCGAACATCAGAACACCACCTTCACGATCTTGCGGATCCAGGCGGCGCCGAGGCCGATCATCACCAGGGCGCCGCCGATCATGAACTTGCCGAGCGTGGTCCCGGTGAGCTCGGCCAGGTAGTCGGGGCTCACCATGCTGATCAGCACCGCAATGGCGAACGGCATGGACACCAGCACCACCGCCGAGATGCGGCCCTCGGCCGACAGCGCCCGCACCTGGCGGCGGACCTGGTCGCGGTCGCGGATGGTCTCGGCCACGGTGTCGAGCACCTCGGCCAGGTCGCCGCCCACCTCGTACTGGATGTCGATGGCTTCCACCACCCAGCGCAGGTCCTCGTTCTCCATCCGCTCCGACAGGGCCCGCAGGGAGTCCTCCACCGAGCGGCCCAGGCGGTTCTCCACCGCCACCCGGGCGAACTCGGGGCCGGTGGGCGCCGGCGCCTCCTCGGCGATGGTGGCCGCCGCCTGCATCAGGCCGTACCCGGCCCGGAGGCTGCCCGACAGCATCTGCAGCGTGCCCTCGAACTGGTCGGCGAACGCGGCGCGGCGTCGCGCCGTCAGCACGCGCAGCGCGGCACGGGGCGCCAGCGCAGCCAGCAGCGCCACCCCGACGGCCGCAGGAGGCGACAGCAGCAGCAGGCTCCCGGCCACCGCCGCCACGCCGGCCGACACCGACAGCAGCACGAACTCGGTGGGGCGCAGCGCCACCCCGGCACGGTCCAGGTCGCGCTCCAGGCGGCCCGGCGTGCGGGACTGGAGCACCTTCTCGGTGACGTCCTCGGCCCGCCGGGTCAGCAGCCGCAGCAGCCGCCCCCGCCGGGTGCCCTGCCGCTCCACCGGCCGGCGCGTGCGGCCCCCGCCCGAGGCGACCAGCGCCAGCAGGGCGGCGGCACCGGCGACGGCGGCCCCCACCCCGGCCGGGCGGGCCCACGGTTGGGCGAGCAGCGAGGGCGCCGGGGCGATGGCCGGCACGGCCTCGCCGACCCCGACCGCCGAGGTCGTGCGCTCCTCGGTGGGCCCGCCCGCCGGGAGGGGCGCGGCGGGGAGGTCCAGGGCCGCCGATGCGGCTGCGGACAGGTCGCCGGTGCGGACCGCGACCACCAGGTCCACCTCGCCGTGCGCCCTGCTGCGGTAGGCGAGGCGGTAGCGGCCGGCGAGGTCGCCCGCGATGCCGCCGAACGCCTCGCCGAGCAGCGAGGCCTCGTCGATGGACACGACGCGCCCGCCGCCGGCTCCGGCCAGCGCCGCCAGGGCGGCCCCGTCGGTCTCGTCGGTCTGCAGGCCGATGACGAACACCTCCGCCCCCGACGACTCCAGCGCAGCGACGGCGTCCGCCTCCGTGGAGGCGCTGACCGTGTCGCCGCCGTCCGACAGCACCACCACCACCGGGTTGGCCTCCACGCCGTCGAGCAGGGCGGCGCCGGCACCGACGGCGTCGTACAGCGCCGTCTCGCCGCCGGCGGTGAGGGCGGAGATGGCCGCGCGGGCGCCGTCGCGTCCCCCGTCGAGCGGCGACCGGACGGCGGCGGCGCCACCCGAGGAGACCACCGCCACGGCGGCGTCGGGCGGCAGCACGGCGACGAAGGCCGATGCGGCGTCCCTGGCGTCGGCGATGGCCCCGCCCGCCATGCTGCCGGACGTGTCGAGCACCAGCACCACGGCGAGCGGATCGTCCACCCACGCCCAGACCCCGGCGTCGACGGCGTAGCCGTCCTCCACCACGGTGAAGGCGTCCGCCGTCAGGTCGAGCCCCTGCAGCGACGCCGGCACCGCCACCGTCACCGACACCTGGGGGTAGCCGGAGGTGTCGACCTCGACGATCTCCAGCGCCTCCGCCGCAGCCGCAGGCGCCGCCGCCGCCAGGGCGAGGGCAAGGGCGAGGGCGGCCGTCCGCCTCATGCCGCCCGCCCGTCGGCGGCGGTGAACAGGTCGGCGGGCAGCGGATGGCCCACCGCGGCCAACTGGTCGGCGAACTTGGGGCGGATGCCGGTGGGCACCACGGCGCCCACCACCCGGCCCGCCTCGTCCACGCCGCGCTGACGGAAGGTGAAGAGGTCCTGCATGGTGACCACCTCGCCCTCCATGCCGACGATCTCCGACACGCGGGTGACCCGCCTGCTGCCGTCGCTCATCCTGCTCAGGTGGACGATCACGCTCAGCGCCGACGCGAGGTAGTCCCGCACCGCGGAGATGGGGATCTCGATGCCGGCCATCATCACCATCGTCTCCAGGCGGCTGAGGGCGTCGCGGGGCGAGTTGGCGTGCAGGGTGGACAGCGAGCCGTCGTGGCCCGTGTTCATCGCCTGCAGCATGTCGAGCGCCTCCGGCCCGCGCACCTCCCCCACCACGATGCGGTCGGGCCGCATGCGCAGGGCGTTGCGCACCAGGTCGCGGATGGTCACCTCGCCCTTGCCCTCCACGTTGGGGGGCCGCGCCTCCAGACGGACCACGTGGCGCTGGTCGAGTTGCAGCTCCACCGCGTCCTCGATGGTCACGATGCGCTGGTCGTCGGGGATGAACGACGACACCACGTTCAGCAGGGTCGTCTTGCCGGTGCCGGTGCCGCCGGAGATCAGCAGGTTGAGCCTGCCCTTGACGCACGACTCCAGCAGGCGGGCCATGGGGGTGGTGAGCGTGCCCATGGTCACCAGGTCGTCGGTGCGGAACGGGTCCCGGGCGAACTTGCGGATGGTCAGCGATGGACCGTCGACCGCCAGCGGAGGGATCACTGCGTTCACCCGGGACCCGTCGGGGAGCCTCGCGTCGACCATCGGCGATGCCTCGTCGATGCGGCGGCCCACCCGTGACACGATCCGCTCGATCACATGGCGCACGTGCGCCGCCGAGCGGAACGCCGACTCGGTCTGGACGATGCGCCCGTCCCGCTCGATGAAGATCGGGTCGGTGGCGTTCACCATCACCTCGGTGACCGAGTCGTCGGCGAGGAAGCGTTCGATCGGCCCGTACCCGAGGATGTCCTCGCTGATCTCGGAGGCCAGGCGGTCGCGCTCGGGGGCGGTGAGCGGGGCGTCGCCCTCGGCCATCAGCTGCGTCAGTTCGGCCATCACCGTCCTGCGCAGGTCGGCCTCCGCCACCGCGGGGTCGAACCCCTGCTCGTCGAGATGGGCGAACAGCGCCTCCCGGGCCCGTTCCTTGAACTCGGCCAGGGGGTCGGCGGCCGGGCGGGCCCGGCCGCCGTCGTCGCGGGGGCGGCCCGTGTCGGCCGCCTTGATCCTGTCGCCCAATCGCATCAGGCGCTCCTCTCCGCCCGGGCGCCGCCCGCCCGGGCGCCGCCGAGCCGCTCGACCAGTTCGGTGATCCGCCGGGTCATGGCCGCCTTGGCGTTGCTGAGCACGATGGGCTCGCCCCGGCTCAGGGAGATGGCCACGTCGCGCGAGGTGGGGATCTCGAGGTCCATCTCGAGCCCCACGCTCTCCAGCACGTCGGCGATGCGGATGCCGATGCGGGCGTCGGCCCGGTTGAGGACGAAGTGGCGGCGCATGGCGCCCATCCCCAGCCGGTCGAGGGTGGCCGCCGCCTTGGCGAGGTGCCGGATGCTGGGCACGTCGGCGTCGGCGATCAGCACCGCGTCGGTGGACACGTCGAGCGCCGCCAGCGTGTGCTCGGTGAACCCGGCGCCGGTGTCCACCACCACGTACTCGAACTGGGAGGCCAGTTGCTTGAGGATCTCGGGCGTCACCGCCGGGTCCACCTCGTCGGCGCCCGCCGGGTCTTCCGGGGCGCACAGCGCGTACAGGCCGGCCTCGTGCGAGGTGAGGAACACCTTCAGCGTGGTGGCGTCCACCTCGGCCGAGCCGGCAAGATCGGCGATGGTGTGGTGCGGCTGCAGCGACAGGGCGAAGGCGATGTCGCCGAACTGCAGGTCGAGGTCGACGATCGCGACCCGGCGTGGCGCCACCGCCGCCAGGCCGGCGGCCAGGTTCGACGCCACCACCGTCTTGCCCGCCCCGCCCTTGGGGGAGGTGACGGTGACGATCCTGCCGGCCGGGGCGGCGGCCGGCTGCTCCTGCGGCCGGGCGGCCGGACGGGACGTCGCCGCCCGGTCGGCCGTCTCGGCCGTTCGTGCCAGGACGGTGCGGAGCGCCGCCCCCTCGGCGTCGGGCGGCAGCACCGCCCGCACCCCGGCGGCCATGGCGGCATCGAGGGTGGCGGCCCGCGGCTCGGCAACCAGCACGATCTCGACGTCGCGCCGGGCCCGGTCGAGGCGCCCGGCCAGTTCCAGCGCCTCGTCGTAGCCGATGTCGCCGCCGAGCACCACCACGGCGGGGTCGAAGGTGAGCAGGCCGGAGGCCGTGCCGGAACGGGCCAGGGGCTCGGACCAGCGGCGCAGCCGGGGGCGGAGCGCGTCGCCGGCCGCCGCCACGAGGCGCTCTGCGAACTCGGAGGGGCACCCCACCAGCACGATCGGCCTCATCGGTACACCGTCTCCCTGGTCTGGATGACCGTGTCGTCGTCCACGGCGCTGCCGTCGTCGCCGACCAGCCACACGAACCCGTGCTCGCCGGTGAACACCACCTTCTCGGCATCGGCCGGCGTCAGGGCGAGCGTCACCAGCAGGTTGCCGGTGGGGGCGAGGTCGGGCAGGTCGCCGGTGGCCCCCTCGGGCGCCGTGGGCAGTTCCTCCACCTGGACGTTGGTGACGAGCACCCCCAGCAGGATGAGGTGGGTGGAGTTGGGGGTCTTGAGGCCGGTGGGCTCGCCCTCGGCGGTGCTGCCCACGTAGATCACCTCGCCGCCCTCGCCTTCGATCACCTCGCCGGGCTCCACGGTGGTGACGTCGAAGGGGTCGAACGACGCCATCACCCCCACCAGGTCGCCCGGCACCACCTGGCCGCCGAGGGCCCGCTCGGGCGACAGCGACACGGTCACCCGCACGGTCCCCGCGGGGGCCTCGACGGCCTGGTGCACCATCAACGCCTCCGGCGAGGCGAGCCGGGTGGCCGTCACCTGCTCCCCCGGCAGCAGGTCCACGGCGGCCACCATCCCCTGCATCCCGGAGAGGTCGCCGAGGGCGCCGTCCACCCGCACCTTGGCCGGCACCTGCTCGATGCGGACGGCGCCGGAGATCTCGTCCACGGTCGCCCCGGCGGCGACCTCCCGGTCGACGACCAGCACGTCGACGACCTCCTCGCCGGCCAGGGCGCGCTCCTCGGCGCCCCTGACGTAGCCGATCAGCAACAGCGCCCCCACGGCGAGGAGGGCCACCGAAGCCACGATGCCGATGATCCTGCGCACGACGGACCTCCTATCCGGTCAGCTTCACGATCACGAACCCCCAGTCGTCCCCGCCGGTCTCGCCGTCGAAGACGACGCCCGAGGTGAAGTACCCGCTGATGCACCGTTCGTCACCGGAGCAGGGGGCGGTCTTGCGGGTGGGCGCCATGTACTGGCCGCCGAAGTTGAAGCCGGTGACGTGGAAGAGGCCGAACCCGGCCAGGTGGTAGCGGCCGCCGTCGCCGACACCCTCGATGTCGTCGAAGATGGGCAGCGGGATCTCGTCGCCGACCAGCGACAGGATCTCCTCGGGGACGCACTGGTCGGGGGGCGACGACCCGGGGTCGGCGGCCTCCCAGCGGTCGGCGGTGTGCATCGCGTCGCATCCACCGGGCGACAGCAGCCAGCCGAACCCTCCTGAGAGCTTGCCGTCGCCGTCGGCGTCCATGCCGGCCACCGCGTTGCACGGCTCGGCGTTGTTGCCGTCGTGGAAGTAGAGCACCCGGTCGGCGGTGGGGACCGCCGTCCCCGGGGGGAACTCGCACTCGGAGATGACCAGGGGCAGCAGCGTGCGGACGCTGCTCGGGTAGCCCCACTCGGCCGTCGCCGAGGCCTGGACGGTCATGCCGTCCCACCCGACCACCTGGGCGAAGAACGGGTCGACCTTGGTGGTGCCGTCGGGGTTGCGGGTGCCGGTGGTGACGGTGACCCGCCGCAGCCCCGGCTCGAGGACCAGGCCGGTGATCGCAGAGGTGCCGTCGCGGGAGTTCTGGTCTGCGAAGGAGGCGGCGGTGGCCGTGGCAGTCGCGGTGTCGCAGGAGGCGGTGCCGAGGGCGCAGTCCTGGGCCACCGCGAGCGCTGCGGCGTCGGCGGCGTTGGCGAGCTCGCGGCGCTCCAGGTACAGGGCGCCGGCGTCCACGGCCAGGCCGACCATCCCGAGCAGGGCGGCGAGGACCATGGCCGTGATGACGGCGGTGGCGCCGCGGTCGCCGTTCAGCCGCCGCATCGCATCACCGCCTGGGAGTCGAGGGTGAGGGTGGCCGAGCCGAACATCGGGATGGAATAGGTGAAGGGGTAGGTGGCGTGCACGGTGGTCTCGAGGCCGGGGGTGCACTCGCTGGTGGTGACGTCGAGCAGCGCCGGATCGAGGCTGCCTGCGGCGCCGCGGGTGGCGACCACTGCAGCCGCCTGGTCGCCGGTCACGGCGAGTTCGCGGACGCCCTCCCGGGTGGCATGGGTCAGTTGGATGCTGGCGTGGTAGGCGCGGCCGAACTCGGCGATGCCGAACACCAGCAGGATCAGCACGGTGAGGACGAGGGCGAACTCCACCACCGCCGCACCGCGCTCCTGGTGGCGCACCCCGGGGAGGGCGGGCGGACCGGGGCGGAAACGGTCCCGCCCCGGTCCGGTGCCCGCATACGACGCCGTCATGTCACGGCGTCAGGGCGCCGCCGATGCTGGTGAAGACGTCGCGGACACTGCCGCCGAGCGCCGTCACCGCCAGCAGCGCAACGATGGCGATGAGCGCGACCATCAGGCCGTACTCGACCATGGTCGCCCCGTCGTCCCTGTGGAACAGGGCGTACATCCAGTCCCTCATCTACGAACCTCCTCTCCGAGGGCCGGTGACTAGTCCTTCTGTGTGTCCCGGACTGGTCACGTGAAGCGCATTGTGACCACTCTCTGTGGTCGAATCAATCGCCAAATGTGGGTATTCACGCGCGCAGCGTGGCCGCATGGGGGACTTGACGCGGGGAGGTCAGTGAACCCGACGGGAGGCCGGCCAGCCGGCCCGATGGGCGATGGCCACGGCCTCCAGTTGGGAGTGGACGCCCAGTTTCCGCAGGATCGAGCGGATCTGGGTGCGGACGGTGTGCAGCGACACGAAACCGAGGCGGGCGATGGCCGCCGCCCGGCGCCCGGAGGCCAGCAGCGACAGGATCTCTCCCTCCCGCGGTGTCAACGCCTCGAGCAGGGCCGTCGGGGCGGCCGCCCCGGCACGGCCCGGCACGCGGGCGCCGAGCGGCACCGGCGACACCACCGGGCCGGGGCGCGACAGGGCCGACAGCACCGTGACCAGGGAGTTCAGGTCGGAGGCAGCGGGGACCACCGCCTCGGCCCCGGCGGCCGCCAGCGCGGGGATGCCGGGGTCGGCGTGGTCGGCGACCACCGCCACGCGGCGGCCCTCCCCCACCAGCGCCGCCACCTCCCGGGCCGCCGCCGAAGGGCCCCCCGCCAGCACCACCGCCGCACCGCCCGGCCCCTCCCGGGCCCACAGGGGGAGGTCGGCGGCGACCCTGGCCCCGAGACCGCACGACGAGATCGCCAGGGCGAGCGCCTCGGCCACCAGGGTGTCGGCGGCCACGACCAGGACCTCGGGGGCGTCCCTGGCGACGAGCGCGGCGACCCCGGGGGTGGCGGGCCTGGCGGCCGGTCGGGTCTGGACGGGCAGGGCCATGGGCCTCCGTCTTCCCCTCCCAGCCCGGCCGGAGCGACGGTGTTGGGACCACGCTCCGTAGCCGCTACCCCACACAGGGTAGGCGTGCGCCGTCCGCCCGGCAACCTCCCGGGGCCGGTGGCAGACTCGCCGCATGCGCCGCGACGACATCCGCCGCCTCGAGGGCGTTGCCGACCGGGCCTGGCCGGCGGCCGAGGTGTGGCCGGGCCCGGGGTGGGAGGCCCGCTTTGCCGACGGCATGCACCGCAGGATCAACTCGGCCAGCGTGTGGGAGGCCGCCGACCTCCCCGACGTCGTGCGCCGGATCGAGCAGTGGTACGCCCGGCGGGGCCGCCCCGCCATCTTCAAGCTCACCGACGCCTCCGCACCCGGCCTCGACGAGCACCTGGCCGGGCGGGGCTACGCCCGGGACGCCCTGGTGCAGATCATGACGGCGAGCCTCGACGGCACCCTCCCCGACCCGACCCACCCCGTGGATCTCGCCGCCGCCGCGTCGGAGGAGTGGATGGACGCCTTCGCCGGGATGTCGGGGTACGGGCCGGAGCGGCGCCGCCTGCTGGGCGAGGTGCTGGGACGCATCCGCCTCCCCGCCGCCTACGCCGCCCTCCGGGAGGGCGGGGCGATCGCCTCGGTGGGGCTCGCCGTCGCCGAGGGCAGGGAGGCGGGCCTGTTCGAGATGGCCACCGCCCCCGGGCACCGGAGACGCGGCATGGCCGGGTCGGTGCTGGCGGCCCTGCTGGAGTGGATGGCCCGGCGCGGCGCCGCCGTCGCCTACCTGCAGGTGCTGGAGGGCAACGAACCGGCCGAGCGCCTGTACCGGGGAGCCGGGTTCGAGACCCGCTACCGGTACTGGTACCGGGTGCCGCCCGGCTGGCTATCGACCATGCCCCGGTAGCCTGAGCCGCCGTGACCTCCCAGCCCACCGTCTGTTACCGGCATCCGGACCGCGTCACCCGCCTCGCCTGCTCCCAGTGCGGGCGTCCGATCTGCGCCGAGTGCAGCATCGACGCCGCCGTCGGCCAGAAGTGCCCGGAGTGCGCAGGACCGGCGCAGCGGACCCGAGTGGTGCGGGCGGCGTCGATCGCCCACGCCGACCGCCGTTCGACCCCGCTCACCCTGGCGCTGATCGTCATCAACCTGGTGCTGTTCGCCATCACCGAGTTCGTCCCCGACGCCGGCAGCCAGATCCTCGACCGCTTCGCCCACTCGCCGTTCCTGGTGGAGCAGGGCGAGTGGTGGCGGGGCATCACCGCCGCCTTCCTGCACGCCGATCTGCTCCACGTGGGGTTCAACATGTGGGCGCTGTGGCTGTTCGGCCCCTCCCTGGAGCGGCGCTGGGGCACCGCGCCGTTCGGGGCGCTGTACCTGGCGGCCGCCCTCATGGGGTCCGGCCTCTACCAGGCCATCGGAGGGCGGGCGTGGGCCATCGGCGCCTCCGGAGCCATCTTCGGCCTGTTCGGCGCCCTGCTGCTGGCCACCTACCGCCGCCGCCACACCCCCATGGGCTCGGCGGTGTTCACCCAGTTGCTGCTGCTGCTGGGCATCAACCTGCTGCTACCGCTGGCCCTGCCCCGCATCGCCTGGCAGGCCCACGTCGGCGGCCTCGTCGCCGGGGTGGTGATCGCCTTCGCCTGGGAGCGGCTGCACGGCCCCAACCCGGTGCTGCAGCGCACCATCGTGGCGCTGTGCGTGGCCGGCGCCGGCCTCGCCCTGCTGATCCTCGTCTAGCGGGGCCGGGGGTGGCGCCGATAGCATCGCCCCCATGACCGACGGCCTCATCGACCTGATCCGCTCCTCCGTCATCGGGGAGGACGAGATCGTGGACGGGCCGTTCGGCCCGCGCCGGGTCACCTACGCCGACTACACCGCCTCGGGACGGTCGCTGTCGTTCGTCGAGGACTACATCCGCGACGCCGTCCTGCCCCTCTACGCCAACACCCACACGGAGTCGTCGGGCACCGGCCTGCAGACCACCCGGTTCCGCGAGGAGGCCCGCCGGATCATCGCCTCCTGCGTCGGCGCCACCGCCGAGCACGCCGTCCTGTTCTGCGGGTCGGGGTCCACCGGGGCCATCGACCACCTGGTGCGGGTCCTGGGCCTGCGGGTGCCCGGCGGGCTGGACCGGGCCTACGGCCTGACCGAGCGGATCCCGCCCGGCGAGCGCCCGGTGGTGTTCATCGGCCCCTACGAGCACCACTCCAACGAACTGCCCTGGCGGGAATCGGTCGCCGACGTGGTGACGATCTCCGAGGACGGCGACGGCCACATCGACCTGGATCACCTCGCCGAGGTGCTCGCCGCCTACGCCTCCCGCCCCCTCAAGATCGGGTCCTTCTCCGCCGCCTCCAACGTCACCGGCATCATCACCGACACCGCAGCCGTCTCGTCCATGCTGCACCGCCACGGCGCCCTGTCGTTCTACGACTTCGCCGCCGCCGCCCCCTACGTCGGCATCGAGATGGGCCCGGTGGACCCCGGCGACCCGCTGTCGTACAAGGACGCCGTGTTCATATCGCCGCACAAGCTCATCGGAGGGCCCGGCACGCCCGGCGTGCTGGTGGCCCGCCGCGACCTGTTCACCAACGACGTGCCTGCGGTGCCCGGCGGCGGCACCGTCGCCTACGTGAACCCGTTCGAGCACCGCTACCTGGCCGACATCGAGCACCGCGAGGAGGGCGGGACCCCGGCGATCGTCGAGTCGATCCGCGCCGGCCTCGTGTTCCAGTTGAAGGCGGCGGTGGGCACCGACACCATCCGCCGACTCGAGGAGGGATTCATCCGCCGGGCCATCGAGTCGTGGTCGGCGGATCCCAACATCGACGTGCTCGGCAACCACGACGCCGAGCGGCTGTCCATCGTGTCGTTCGTCATCCGCCACGGCAGTCGCCACCTGCACCACAACTACGTGGTGGCCCTGCTCAACGACCTGTTCGGCATCCAGAGCCGGGGCGGCTGCTCGTGCGCCGGGCCCTACGGCCACCGCCTGCTCGGCATCGACCTGGAGCAGTCGATGGAGTTCGAACGCGAGATCACCGGCGGCTGCGAGGGCATCAAGCCGGGGTGGGTGCGGGTGAACTTCAACTACTTCATCTCCGAGGAGGTGTTTCGCTTCGTCCTGGATGCCGTCCACCTGGTGGCCGCCGAGGGGTGGCGCCTGCTGCCCCAGTACGACTTCGACCCGGTCACCGGCCTGTGGCACCACCGCGACGGTCCGGCCGAGCCGCGGCTGAGCCTGTTCGACATCCGCTACGGCCCCGACGGCATGCAGTGGCCCCGGGAGCGCACCACCGGCGGCGTCGAGCACCTGGCCGACTACCTGCAGCAGGCCCGGGAGATCTTCGCCGCCGCCGAGCCCGCCACCGGCGAACTGCCGGACCTCGACGTCGGGCCCGATTTCGAGCACCTCCGCTGGTTCCCCCTCCCCCAGGAGCGGCTCACCCCCTAGGGACGCCCCCGGGCCGGTAGATTCGGCGCATGTGCGACACCATCGTCGTCGTCGGCGACCACGGGGTCCGCTTCGCCAAGAACTCCGACCGCGACCCCAACGAGGGCCAGGCGCTGGAGTGGCACGCCGGCGCCGAGCACGCCCCGGGGGCCACGGTGCAGGCCACCACCCTGGAGATCCCCCAGGCCGCCCGCACCTGGGACGTGCTGATCAGCCGGCCCTTCTGGATGTGGGGCGCCGAGATCGGCACCAACCAGCACGGGGTGACGATCGGCAACGAGGCGGTGTTCACCGACCAGCCGTACGCCGGCGAGGGGCTCACCGGCATGGATCTGCTCCGCCTGGCCCTGGAGCGTGCCGCCACCGCCGAGGACGCCGTGGAGGTGATCGTCTCGCTGATGGAGCGCCACGGCCAGGGCGGCGGCTGCGGGCACGAGCACCGCTCGTTCACCTACCACAACTCCTACCTGGTGGCCGACCCGGCCCGGGCGTTCGTGCTGGAGACGGCGGGGCGCCTGCACGCCGTCGAGGAGGTCCGCCACGGGGTACGGTCCATCTCCAACGGGCTCACCATCCCCGGCTTCGCCGAGGCACACCGCGACCGGCTGCGGAGCCGGGTGGCGGCCTGCGACGTCCGCACCGCCATCACCTCGCGCACCGGCACGGGCGGCCCGGCGCCGCTGATGGCGACGCTGCGCAGCCACGGCGGCGCGGCCTGGCCCCGCTACGGCCTGCTGCGCGGCACCCTCCAGATGCCGTGCATGCACGGCGGCGGCCTGGTGGCCGGGTCGCTGTCGGCGGCGTCGTGGGTGGCCGACCTCCCGGCGGGACGGCACTGGGTGACGGCGACCTCGTCGCCCTGCCTGGGCCTCTACAAACCCGTGGCCGTGGACACGCCGGTGGACCTGGGCCCGGCGCCCGGCGAGACCTTCGACGAGCGCACCGTGTGGTGGCGCCACGAGCGGCTCGCCAGGCGGGTGATGCGGGACCCGCGGCGCCTCGCCGGCTTCACCGCCGAGCGCGACCGGGTGGAGGCCGCCTGGCTCGCCGACCCCCCGCCGCCGGCGGAGGCGTTCGCCGAGGCCGACCGGCTCACCGCCGCATGGACCGCCGGGGTGGAGGCGGCTGGGAGGGTGCGCGACACCCGGCCCTGGTGGATGCGGCGCTACTGGCGGATCAGGGACACCCGCGCCGCGATGCCCCCGGCCTGAG
>JAHLKU010000030.1 GCA_020444505.1 Actinomycetota bacterium
CCGATCCCTACGCTTGTGGCAATGCAACCGCTCGGCGATCCGATCGGGGAGGGACGGACCGCCGAGGTCTACGACCTCGGAGACGGTCGCGTGCTCAAGCTCCTCAAGGAGGGGCTCCCCCCGGGCTGGCTCGACATCGAAGCCGACAAGACTGCCGCCGTCCACGCCGCCGGTGCTCCGGCTCCCGGCGTCCACGGCGTCATGGAGGTGGGCGACCGGGTCGGGTACGTCTTCGACCGGGCACCGGGCCGCAAGATGCTGGCACGCATCAAGCGCTCGCCGCAGCGCATCCGGCGCTGGGGGCGCATGCTCGGCGAGATCCACGCCCGCATCCTCGACTGCGGCTGTGCAGAGCTCCCGGACCTGAAGGAGAGCCTGGCGTGGAAGATCGTCCGTGCCGAGGGCCTGTCGTCCCGGGAGAAGGCGGCGGCGCGCGACGCCCTCACCGGGCTGCCCGACGGGTGCAAGGTGCTGCACGGTGACTTCCACACCAACAACGTGTTCGTGGACGGCGAGGACGCCGTCGTGATCGATTGGATCGACGCCACCTGCGGCGACCCGGCGGCCGACATCGCCCGGACGCTGTGGCTGCTGTCGCCCGAGGTGATTCCCCCCGCCGGGATGGGGCGCCGGGCGGCGCGGATGCTCGCCGAGGCCGCTCGAACCGCCTACCTGGGGACCATCCTCCCCGCCGCCGGGCGCACGCGCACCGACGTGGCGGCGTGGCGGCTGCCGGTGCTGGCCGGGCGCCTCTCGGAGGGCATCGCCCACGAACAGCAGGCCCTGGTCCGGGAGGTCCGGTCACTCATCCGGGACTAGCGGTGCCCGTCCGTCCCTAGGATCGGCGGCATGGAGCTCTCGACCCCCCGCATCGCCCCATCCGCCTTCGTCGCCCCCGGCGTCCGCATCTTCGGGGACGTCACCGTGGGGGAGCGGGCGGCGCTGATGTTCGGGGTGGTGGTGCGCGCCGAACTGGACCGCATCGAGATCGGCGACGAGACCAACGTGCAGGACAACTGCGTGTTCCACTGCGATACCGGGTTCCCGACGCTGGTCGGCCGCCGGGTGACCGTGGGCCACGCTGCGGTGGTGCACGGCGCCGTGGTGGAGGACCACGCCCTGGTGGGGATCGGGGCGAGGGCCCTCAACGGGTCCCGTCTCGGTGAGGGGGCGTGGCTGGCCGCCGGGGCGGTGCTGGCGGAGGGACGCAGCATCCCGCCGTGGACCATCGCCGTCGGCATCCCCGCCAAGCCCCTGCGGGAACTGACCGACGAGGAGCGGGCCCGGGCCGATGAGGGGGTCGACCACTACGTGGAGTTCGGCGAGGCCTACCGGGCGTTGCTCGACGGGTAGCGGCCGGGGGGCGCCCCGGCGAGGGTGTCCCGGATCAGCAGCGCCACCTGCAGTTCGAGCCGGCGGACCGGGTTCGATGTGAACGGCCCCACCAGGGCCTCCAGTTGCGCCACCCGGTAGCGGATCGAGTTGTAGTGGTAGTGCAACTCGCGGGCGGTCCTGGCCACGTTCAGATTCGACTCCAGCAGCACCTCCAGGGTGCGCCGCAACTCTGCCATCGCCGGGTCGTCGCCCAGCAGCGGGCCCAGCACGTCGGCGGCGAACTGCTGCAGGCGGGCGCCGTCGATCTCGCTGAGCAGGCGGTACACGCCCAGATCCGAGAACACCCCGGTCGCTCCCACGCCGTGCAGCCTGCGGGCCACGCCGGCGGCGAGCCGTGCCTGGTCCCATGCCGCGGCGAGGCCGGACGGGTCCTCGGCCGGCCCCGAGACCCCCGCAGACCAGTTGCCGGTGACCGACCTGGCGATCACCTCCTCGGCCGCCCCGGCCGCGGTGCGCTCCGGGTCGGGGCCACCGACGATGCCGACCACGTCGCCGGCGATGATGGCGTGCGGGGCGTGGAGCCCGTGGGCCCGCAGCGCCCAGTCGAGCGTGTCCTCGGCGCGCTCCAGGCGGGGAGTGGTGTCGAGCGTCGCCGGGGTGAGGCTGACCACCACCGCCGGGTACGACACGGTCCACTCCAGTGCCCTGCAGCGGCGGTCCACCTCCCCCCGGTCGAGACGGTCCAGCAACACCCGCTCCAGGAACTCGGCGCGGAACTGGGCGTCGACCGACGCGACGGCGATCTGGCGGGAGGCGGCCAGGCCCATGATCTTGGCGCAGGTGGGCACCAACCCGGGAAAGGACCGGGCATCAGACCCGCCGGAGGGGAACACGTAGAGCCGACCCACGTAGGTGGAGCCGAACACGATGGGGGCGCCGACGGCGGCGTCGGACCCGGCGGCGTCGGAGGGGTCGCGGGGAGGGGGATCGCCGGCGGCGCCGTGGTGGTGGGCGATGGTCTCCTCGGCGGGGCCCAGCACCAGGACCTCCGCGTCCACCAGCACGGCGAGGCGCTCCGCCAGCTCGGGGAGCCCGGCGCCCTCCAGGGCGTAGCCCATCAACTCCTGCTCACGGTCGCGCCGCTGGTACAGGCCGCCGAGGAGCAGCGAGTCCCGGGCGCCGTGGACGTCGGCGATCAGGTCGTCGAACGACACGGCGGCCGGCAGGGCGAGCACCGGGAAGCCGAGGCGGTCGGCGACGGCGAGGGCGTCCGCCCCGATCTCGGCGATGTAGGGGCCGAGTTTGACCCCGAATCCGGCGAGACCCCGTTCGTCGAGGCGCTCGACCAGGGCGGTGACGTCGATGCCGCCCCCGAGCAGGGAGTACCCCACGGTCAGCAGCAACTCACCCGGCTTCACCCACGGGATGATGTCGGGGTTCTCCATGATGTTCACCGAGGCGACGATCCGGTCGAGGCCGCCGGCGCCGGCGAGCACCTGGGTGCCGTCGAAGTGGGGCGCCTCCAGGACCTCCCCCAGCGTGATGGTATCGGTGTCGTGAGAATCTGACAATGAAGTGGTCATCAGGATGTCAACTTAGCCCAATGCAGACGCGGTGCGGGTCGGGTAGGTTGAGGGACGGCCGGCCGCCGCGCTGCGGCGCCGGTCGCTGCGGTGGCGCACCGCACGGCGTGCACGAGGATGGAGCGCAATGGCGACATCTCGACGGGAGACGCTCGGAGGTGGCGTCCCCGTGTCCGCACGTCCCGGTCCCCACCACCTGCCGATCCGGGTCGTAGGCCATCCGGCGCTACCCCTCCACCACCGGATCGGTGATGCTCGCTCCGTGAACCGCTCCCGGCGTTCGCCGGGGGCGGTCCTGTTGTAGGACGTCCGACCGAAAGGGTGCACACATGGCCATCGTGGCTCGCAAAGTCGTCCTGGAGAGCGTCTCCGACGCCTCCGGCATGGCAAAGCTCATCGACGAGGGCGTATTCGACGCCGATCAGGTGATCGCCGTCGTCGGCAAGACCGAGGGCAACGGCGGGGTGAACGACTTCACCCGGATCCTGGCCGACCAGGCCTTCCGCAAGGTGCTGCTCGACAGGGGCTCTCGCCCCGTGGAGGAGATCGCCGAGATCCCGATGGTGTGGTCCGGCGGCACGGACGGTGTCCTGACGCCGCACGCCACGGTGTTCGCCCGCAACGACGAGACCGGCCCGGAGTCCGAGAGCCGTCTCGCGGTGGGGTTCGCCATGAGCGAGCAGATCCTGCCCGAGGACATCGGCCGGCCGGCGATGGTCGAGAAGGTGGCCGCCGGGGTCAAGAAGGCGATGGCGGAGGCCGGCATCACCGACCCGGCCGAGGTCCACTACGTCCAGACCAAGACGCCGCTGCTCACGATGGAGACCATCAACGACGCCCGATCGCGCGGCGAGACCGTCTGGACCGAGGAACCGCTCGAGTCGATGAACCTGTCCAACGGCACCACGGCGCTCGGCATCGCCGTCGCACTCGGCGAGATCGGCATGCCCACCGCCGAGGCCATCGGCCACGACACCTCGCTGTTCTCGTCGGTGGCGTCGTGCTCGTCCGGCGTCGAACTGGATCGGGCGCAGATCGTGCTCGTCGGCAACGCCCCGGGCGCCGGCGGCGACCTGCGCATCGGCCACAGCGTCATGGACGACGCCCTCGACTTCGAGGGCGTGTACGAGGCGATCCGCTCGGCCGGTCTCGACCTGCCCGAGCGTGCCCGCGCCGAAGACCTGGGCGGCAAGCTCATCAACGTGTTCCTGAAGTGCGAGGCCGACCCCACCGCCAAGGTGCGGGGCCGGCGCCAGGTGTCGCTGGACGACTCCGACGTCCACCACCACCGCCACATCAAGGGCGCCGTCGGCGGCGTCGTGGCGGCTGCGGTCGGCGACACGGCCGTGTTCGTCTCCGTGGCGGCGCTGCACCAGGGCCCCTCGGGCGGCGGCCCGGTGGCGGCGATCGTCGACGTCGGCTGACGTGCGCACGGGGACCGAGGGGGCAGCGGTGCTCGCCCCGCCGGTGATGCCGGCGGCGGTGAGCGTCGCGCTCGCCACCATCGTCGAGGGCGCCCCGCAGCGCGGGACCGTCCTCGGTGCCTCGGGACCCGCGGTCTGGGTGGACATCGGAGGCACCGTGCTGGTCGCCACCGCGCCAGGCGCGGTCCGCCTGCCCAACGGCGTGGCCGCCGCCTCCTCCGAGGCGGCGGCCGCCTTCGCCTCGATCGCCCCCGACGACCCGGCGACTGCCGGCGGCGGGGCCCTCCTGTTCGAGACGGTCCGTCTGCGGGCGGCCCGCTGGTTCGATCCCCGCCCGGCGCTGCCCCGATGCAGCGCCGGGTACGTGGCGGGCCGCCTGGCGCTGCTGGCCGGTGAGGTCGAGCCCAGGGCGGACCACGGACTCGCCGCGGCGATCGCACGACACGACGACGGGGCCGCCTTCGAGGCGGCCTCGAGATCGATCGGGTCCGGGGACGGGCTCACCCCCGCCGGCGACGACCTCGTCGCCGGGACGGTGGCCGCCGCCCTCCTCGTGGCCCGCAGTTCCGGCGCCGGCGGCATTGCTGCCGCGGTGGGGCGGCTCGAAGGTCCTCTGATGGACCATGCCGCCGGCGCCACCACCTCGTTCTCGGCCGCCCTCCTCCGGCATGCGTTCCGGGGAGAGGTCGCCGAACCGGCCGCCGCGCTGCTGGCGGCCCTGTGCGGGAGGGGCGACCCGGTCGCCGCGGCCCGCGTATTGCAGGCAGTCGGGCACTCCTCCGGCCCCGCCCTGGCGGCGGGTGTGGTGGCCGGGGCGGGTGCGGTCGTCGAGAGGAGCGCGTGATGGATCACGTCGAGGTGCGGCGCCGCACCTACCACGACTCGGTGCGCTTGATGCAGGCGAGCGCCGCGGTGCAGAAGGTGCCGGGGGTGGAGGTGGCGCTGATCGCCATGGCCACCGACCTCAACCTGGGCTTGCTGGAGGACCTGCACTTCGACGTGCCGGGTGACACCACGCCGGACGACATGCTCATCGCCCTGCGGGTGGCCGGTGGCGACGTGGTGGCGGGGGCGCTGGCGGCGCTGGACGCCGCCCTGGTGGCCGCCCCGGCATCGGACGGCGGCATGACGGCCGCTCCGCCGCCCCACCTGCTGAGCAGCGCCGCCAGGGGCGCAGACCTCAACCTGGGGCTGATCTCGGTGCCGGGCCCGCACGCCTTCGTGGAGGCGGCCGACGCCCTGCGCTCCGGGCTCAATGTGATGATCTTCAGCGACAACGTCCCGGTGGGCCAGGAGGTCGCCCTCAAGCGGCTCGGGGTGGAACTGGACCTGCTGGTGATGGGCCCGGACTGCGGCACCGCCATCGTCGGCGGCGTCGGCCTCGGCTTCGCCAACGCCGTCAAGCCGGGCCCGGTCGGCATCGTCGGCGCCTCCGGCACCGGCACGCAGCACATCTCCTGCCTGCTGGACGACGCCGGGGTGGGCATCAGCCACGCCCTCGGCACCGGCAGCCGCGACCTCTCCACCGACGTGGGAGCGCTCGCCACGCTGCAGGGCCTCGCCGCGCTCGACGAGGACCCGGCCACCGAGGTGATCGTCATCGTCTCCAAGCCGCCGGCCCCCGAGATCGCCGCCAGGGTGCGGGAGGCGGCCGCGGCGTGCACCACCCCGACGGTGATGTGCCTGATCGGCGAGGAGACCCTGGAGGACGGAGCCGCCGCCGCCCTCGCCGCCCTGGGCCGTGAGGCGGCACCCGCCCGGTCGTGGGAGGCGCCCGACGCCGGGCACCGCCCCGGCACCGTCAAGGGCCTGTTCAGCGGCGGCACCCTGCGGGACGAAGCCCGCATGGTGCTGGCCGGCCTGATGGGGGCCGAGGCCGCCGCCGGACTGGAGATGATCGACTTCGGCGACGACGAGTACACCCGGGGCAGGCCGCACCCGATGATCGACCAGCGGCTCCGGTTGGAGCACCTGGGGGCCACCGCCGCCGACCCGTCGTTCGGGGTGGCGCTGCTGGACGTGGTGCTGGGCTACGGCTCCCACGCCGATCCGGCGTCCGAACTGGCCCCGGTGATCGAGAAGGCCACGGAGGCCGGCCTGGCGGTGGTGGTGTCGCTGTGCGGCGCCGCAGGCGACCCGCAGGGCCGCGATCTGCAGGCCGAACTGCTCAACGAGGCGGGGGCGGCGGTGTTCCTCTCCAACGCCGCCGCAGCCCGTCACGCCCATGCCCTGGCGGAAGGAGGTGCGGCATGAGCCGCCTGGAACGCCTGCTGACCGGCGAGCCGAGGGTGGCCACCGCCGGCATCGACCTGCTCGCTGAGGGCGTCGAGGCCCAGGGGGCCGCCGTCACCCGGACCGAGTGGCACCCGCCGCTCGAGGGCACCGAGGACGCGCTGGCTGCGATCACTGCGGCGGTGGACCTGCGGGCAGCCAACGAGGAGGCGGTGGGGCGCCTGGTCGGCACCCACCCGCACTGGACCGGCATGGCCGTGGCGCGCGAGGTCATGGAGATGGGGGAGCGGACGTTCCTCCACGCCGGCCCGCCGCTGCAGTGGGACGACTGCAGCGGCCCCATGCGGGGCGCCCTCGTCGGAGCGATGCTCTACGAGGGCCTCGCAGCCACGCCCGAGGAGGCCATCGCCCTCGGCCCCGAGATCGAACTGTCGCCCTGCCACCACCACCGGGCGGTCGGCCCCATGGCCGGGGTGATCTCGCCGTCGATGCCGGTGTCGGTGATCGAAGACGCCGCCGGCGACGGGGTGTCCTACGCCACGCTCAACGAGGGGCTCGGCAAGGTGCTGCGCTACGGCGCCTTCGCCCCCGAGGTGATCGAGCGGCTGAAGTGGATCGAGACGGTGCTGGGGCCGGTGCTGGCCGACGTCCTGGCCCGGGGCGGCCCGATCGACCTCCGGTCGATCATCGGCCAGGCCCTGCAGATGGGCGACGACGGCCACAACCGCAACCGGGCCGCCACGTCGCTGCTGCTGCGCCAGTTGGCGCCGCCGCTCATCGGCGGCGAGGGCCCGCACCGCGACGAGGTGTTCCGCTTCGTCGAGGGGAACGACCACTTCATGCTCAACCTGGTGATGGCGGCCGGCAAGATCGGCGTCGATGCGGCGTCCGGGGTCCCCGGCTCCAGCATGGTGACCGCCATGGCCCGCAACGGCACCGAGTTCGGCATCCGGCTCTCCGGCACCGGCGACGCCTGGTTCACCGCCCCCGCCCCCGTGGTGGACGGCCTGTACCTGGGCGCCTTCACCGCCGAGGACGCCAACGCCGACATCGGCGACAGCGCCATCACCGAGACCGTCGGCCTCGGCGGGTTCGCCATGGCGGCCTCGCCGGCCATCGTCGGGTTCGTCGGCGGCACCGCCTCCGGTGCGGTGCAGCGGACCCTGGCGATGTACGAGATCACGCTCGCCGAGCACCCCGACTACAAGGTCCCGATCCTGGAGTCCCGCGGCACCCCCACCGGCATCGATGCCGCCCGGGTGGTGCGCACCGGGGTGCTCCCGGTCATCAACACCGGCATCGCCGGGAAGGAGCCCGGCGTCGGCATGGTCGGCGCCGGGATCGTCGAAGCTCCCGTAGCCTGCTTCACCCAGGCGGTGCAGGCTCTCGCCGAGGAGGTGGCACGTGCTTGACGCCCGAACGACGGAGGTGGATCGATGACGATCGCCCACGACTTCGCCTACCTGCGGCCGGCCACGGTGCCGGATGCCCTGGCGATGCTCGCCGACCATCGCGGTGCGATGGTCCTGGCAGGCGGCACCGACGTGGTGCCGTGGCTGCGGGACGACGCCATCACGCCCGAGACGGTGGTCGACATCAAGGACATCGCAGGCTTCGACGCCATCGACGTGGCCGACGGCGTGCTGCGCATCGGCCCGCTGGTGACGTTCAGCGACCTGATCGCCTCGCCGGTCGCCGCCGAGCACGTCCCGGCGCTGGTGGAGGCGTCGCACACGGTGGCCTCGGTCGGGGTGCGCAACCGCGCCACGGTGGTCGGCAACATCTGCTCGGCGGTGCCGTCGTGCGACGCCGGGCCTCCGCTGCTGGTGTACGAGGCCGCCGTCGAGGTGGCCGGGCCCGGTGGCGAGCGGAGCATCCCGGTGCTCGAGTGGTTCCTGGGCCCGCGCACGCAGGCCCTCGCTGAGGGCGAGTTGGTCACCGGGATCACGATCCCGCTGCCCGGCGCCCACGGCGGGTGCTACGCCAAGCTGTCCCGCTACCGGGGCGAGGACCTCGCCCAGGTGGGCGTGGCCGTGCTGGCGCTGCCCGGCAACGACTACCGCGTCGCCTTCGGGGCGGTGGGGCCGGTGCCGTTCCGGGCACCGGCGATCGAGGAGCGGCTCGCCGGGGGCGGCCCCGGGGACGCCGACCCCGCCGCACTGGACGCCCTGGTGGACGAGGCGATCTCGCCCATCGACGACGTGCGGGCCTCCAAGGAGTACCGCACCCACATGAGCCGGGTGATGCTGCGCCGCAGCCTGGCGGCGGCGGCCGCCCGGTTGGACGGCGGCGGCCCGCCGTACGGCGAGCAGGTGATCTAGGAGGGGATGACTGTGAAGCACACCATCGAGATGAACGTGAACGGGGAGGCCTGGGCGGTCGATGTGGCCCCCGGGGAGACCCTCCTCGAGGTGCTCCGCGAGAAGGTGGGGGTCAAGAGCCCCAAGATCGGCTGCGAGCGGGGCGACTGCGGGTCGTGCACCGTGCTGTACGACGGCAAGTCGGTCCGGGCCTGCCTGGTGCTGGCCGTCGAGGCCGAGGGCCACGAGATCACCACGCTGGAGGGCATCAGCCACGACGGGCTCACCGTCCTGCAGGAGAAGATGGTCGAGTTGTCGTCGTTCCAGTGCGGGTTCTGCGCACCCGGCATCGTGCTGTCGGTGCACGAGTTGCTGCAGGAGCGCCCCGACCCGTCGGCCGACGAGGTCAAGGAGGCGATCTCGGGGAACCTGTGCCGTTGCACCGGGTACGACCCGATCGTGGACGCAGTGCTGGAAGCGGCCCGCATCGGGCCCGGGGACCGGGGTTAGGAGGGGACCATGACGGACACCTACGTGGGCAAGGCCGACGAGGCCAACGCCATGGAGACGCTCGGCGTCATCGGCAAGGGCACCCCCCGCATCGACGGCCTCGACAAGCTGACCGGCGCCGCTGAGTACGTGGACGACATGGACTTCGGCCCGGCGCTGCTGCACGCCGCCGTCGTCGAGAGCCCGTACGGCTACGCCCGCATCAAGGGCATCGACGCCTCCAAGGCGGAGGCGCTGCCGGGTGTGGTGAAGGTGGTCACCGGCAAGGACTTCCCGTACACGTTCGGGATGTACATGAAGGACCGCTACGTCTTCGCGCAGGACGTGGTCCGCTTCGCGGGGGAGCAGGTGGCCGCGGTCATCGCCCGCGACGCCCGCACCGCCAAGAAGGCCGCCTCGCTGGTGGAGGTGGACTACGAGGTGATGGAGCCGCTGCTCGACCCGATGAAGGCGCTGGCCGACGACGCCGTGCTCATCCACCCCGACCTGGAGGACTACGAGCATGTGCCGTGGTTCTTCCCCAAGGCCGGCACCAACATCGCCCACTGGCGCAAGACCCGCCGGGGCGACCTGGAGGCCGGGTTCGCCGAAGCGGACGTGATCCTCGAGGACGAGTACACGGTGCCCCGCTACGCGCACTGCGCGATCGAGCCGCACGTGGTGGTGGCCCGCCTCGACAAGGCACACCGCCTGACGCTGTGGACGGCATCGCAGTCTCCGTACACCCAGCGCGACGTGTTCGCCCAGGCGCTCGCCCCGCTCGGCCTGTCCCACAAGGACATCCGGGTGGTGACGCCGTACGTGGGTGGCGGGTTCGGCGGCAAGGCGGGCGTGTCGATGGAGATCATCGGCGCCGCGCTGGCCACCGTCGTCCCGGGGCGGCCCGTCAAGGTGCGGTGGACCCGTGAGCAGGAGTTCACGAACACCTACCAGCGCCAGGGCGTGCGGGCCCGCATCAGGCTGGGCGCCAAGAAGGACGGCACCATCACCGCCCTCGAGCACGACCTGTACTGGGACGCCGGGGCGTACGTGGAGTACGGCGCCAACGTGGTGAACGCCGCAGGGCTGTCGGCCACCGGGCCGTACCGGGTGCCGGCGGTGAAGATCGACTCACTGTGCGTGTACACCAACCTGCCTCCCGGCGGGCCGTATCGCGGGTTCGGGTACTCCGAGTTCCACTTCGGTCTGGAGTCGCACATCACCCGCATGGCGCAGGAACTGGGCATGGACCCGGTGGAGTTCCGCAAGAAGAACGCGATCGTCGAAGGCGACACGCTCGCCTACGGCGAGGCGATGAACCCGAGCGGGCTGATCGAGGCGATCGACAAGACCGCGGCGGCCATCGACTGGGGCGTCGAGGAGACCTCCGACGACCCGACGAAGGCCATCGGCAAGGGCCTGTGCCTGTTCTGGAAGGCGCCGGCCATGCCGCCGAACGCCTCGTCGGCCTCGTTCCTCAAGTTCAACGAGGACGGGTCCATGAACATCACCGTGTCCGGCATGGAGCTGGGCCAGGGCTATCTGACCGTGATGGCCCAGGTGGCGTCGGAGATCCTGGCGGTGCCTCCGGAGAAGATCCGGGTGGAGACCCCCGACACCGATCGGAACCCCTACGAGTGGCAGACGGTGGCGTCCCACGTCACCTGGTCGTGCGGCAACGCCGTGGCGGCCGCCGCCCTCGAGGCGCGGGAGAAGATCTACAAGGTGGTGCACGACGCCCGCGGCTACGAGGAGGGCTCGCTCTACCTGGAGGACGAGAAGGTCAAGTGCGACACCGACCCGGACTTCGAGCTGCCGCTCGCCGAGTTCGTGGTCGGCGGCATCATGATGCCCGACGGCACCTACCGGGGCGGCCCGATCGTGGCGTCCGGCAAGTTCATGCCGGAGTTCACCTCGGCGCTGAGCGACCCCGAGACCAGCCAGGGCGGGCACCCCAACGTCCACTACACGGTGGGGGCGGCCGGCGTGGTGATCGAGGTGGACCGCGACACCGGCAAGATCCACGTGAAGAAGGCGGCGCTGGCCGCCGACGTGGGGCGGGCGATCAACCCGGTCCTCATCGAGGGCCAGATCACCGGGGGCCTGCTGCAGGGCCTGGCGACCGTCCTCTACGAGGACATGCGCTTCGACGCCCAGGGCAGGCTGCTCAACCCCACCTTCACCGACTACAAGATCCCGACGTCGAAGGACGTCCCGGACCAGATCATCCCCATCATCATCGAGACCCCCCAGCCCGACGGCCCGTTCGGGGCCAGGGGCGTGGGAGAGCACACGATGATCGCAGCCGCCCCGGTGATCGGCGACGCCGTCGCCGACGCCCTCGGGGTGCGGCTGAAGGAGATGCCGATCACCGCCGAGCGGGTCGCACTCGCTGTGGCGGGGATGGACGACTGAACCCGACAACGAACAGAGAGGAGCAGACCGGATGGCGGTCGACTTGGAGAAGATCCTCCGGCCAGTAGACCATCCCTATCCGCCGTATCCCGCCAAGTACATGACCTTGGCGAGCGGGGAGACCCTGGTGATCCGCCAGGCGACCCGGGACGAGGTGCCGACGCTGCTGAAGCACGTGGCCCCCCTCGTCTTCGTGGAGAGGGATTACTACGACCTGGTGGCGGCCCGGGTGTACGCCGAGTTGCTCGGTTGGTACCACTACCGGATGCAGGACGAGTACGTCCTGGTGGCGCAGATCGACGGCGAGTTGGCGGCCATCGTCAACGGCCGCAGCGTCACCGGCAAGCAGGGCATGTCGTTGCACACCCTCGCCATGCGGCGGGGCCTGCGCATCGGCGCCCACGCCTTCGCCGCCAAGATGGAATACCACATCGACATCCTGGGCCAGGACGAGGTCCTGGTGGTGGCGGAGTCCCCGATCGGATTCCGGCGCTGGATGATCGAGTACCAGTTGGAAGAGCGGTTCGACACGCCGCACGAGCTGGGCGGCGTCCCGTCGTATGCGCTCACCAAAGAGCTCTTCGACCGGGCGCGCAGCAAGCTGGTGGTGGGCAGGCGGCCGGTCCCCGAGGACCTGCTGGCCAAGGCCCACGAGGCGATCCTGCCGCCGTCGGACCCCCCGACGCCACCGGCGGACCTGCTGGCGGCGACCCGGGCGAAGTACGACCTGACCGGCACGGCGCTGATCCTGCAGCGCTGGGCCCAGGACCGGAGCGCCGACGATGCGTGAGGTCTACATCATCGGCATCGGCATCACGACGTTCACGCGGCTGGAATACCCGCTGTCGGAGATCGCCGCCTATGCGTCGATGGGCGCCCTCAAGGACGCCGGCCTGACGGACGTGGACTACCTGGTCGTGGCCAACATGGGCTCGGCCCGCATCAACAGCCAGTCGGCGCTCGCCAGCGCCGTGGCCGACACCCTCAGCCTCACCCCCGCGGGGGCGGTGCGGGTGGAGAACGGGCCCGCCTCCGGCGCCTCGGCGATCAAGGAGGGGTTCATGGCGGTGGCCTCCGGCATGCACGACACCGTGCTGGTCGCCGGAGCGGAGCGGATGCGCGAGGTGAACAGCCTCGAGGCCACCGACTTCGTCGCCACGCTGACCCACCCGATGGCCGAGTACATCTACGGCGTCACCCTGCCGGGCCACGCCGCGATGTTCACCCGCCTGTACATGGAGAAGTACGGCGTCACCGAGCGCCACCTCGCCATGGTGGGGGTCAAGAACCAGAACAACGCGATGCTCAACAAGGACGCTCACCTGCACCAGCCGATCTCGCTGGAGGGAATCCTCGACTCGCCCGAGGCGATGACGAACAACCCCTGGGTGGCGGAGCCGATCCGGTTCTTCGACTGCTGCCCCGTCTCCGACGGCGGCGCCGCGTTGATCCTGGCCAGCAAGGAGGTCGCCGAGGCCTCCGGGCGGCCGATGATCCGCATCAGCGGCATCGGCCAGGCCACCGACACGCTGGCCGTGCACGAGCGCGAGGAACCCACCGACCTGATGGCGGTGCGGCGGGCGGCCGAGCAGGCCTACGCCATGGCCGGCATCAAGCCCAAGGACATCGACGTCGCCGAGCTCCACGACGCCTTCACGATCCTCGAGATCGTCGAGAGCGAGGAGGTCGGCTTCTTCGAGAAGGGCAAGGGCCACATCGCCCTGGAGAAGGGCGAGACGGAGATCGGGGGCAAGATGCCCATCAACCCCTCCGGCGGCCTGAAGGGCAAGGGCCATCCGGTGGGCGCCACCGGCGTCGCCCAGGTGCACGAGATCGTCATGCAGTTGCGCGGCGACGCCGGCGAGCGGCAGGTGAAGGGGGCCAAGAACGGCCTCGCCTGCAACTTCGGCGGGTTCGGCAACAACGTGATCGTGTCGACCTACACGAGGGAGGGCTGATGGAGCGCGAGATCTTCGGCTACAAGTGCCAGAAGTGCGGCACCCTCCATTACCCGTTCCGGATGGTCTGCAAGAACTGCCGGGCCAACGGGTACTTCGAGTTCGACACGGTGCCGTTGCCCCATGCGGGCAAGCTGCTGACGTTCACCTTCATCCACAACCTCCCTGCCGAGTTCGAGGTGGCTCGGCTCGGCCTGGGGATCGTGGAGTTGGAGAACGGGCTGCGCGTGACCGGCCAGATCCAGATCGACGACCCCAAGCTCGGGATGGACGTCGTCGGCGCGATCGAGGTGGTCAAGCGCGACGCGTACGACAACCGCTACGGGTTCGTGTTCAGGGCCGCGTAGGGAAGACCGACCCGAACCAGGGAGGGGCGCCCCCGGGCGCCCCTCCCTCGCGTCCGGGCCGGCCGGGTGACGGGTCGCGCCCCGTCGTTGAACTCCCGTTGAAAGTGGCGTGATGCACCCGTGACGCCGCGGAGGTGCAATGACGGGTGAGCGCCGGCGACAGCCTTCCGGCGCCGTCCGAAACGAGGAGGATCGAGCAATGGAACAGGGCACCGTGATCATCGGTGGAGGCCCTGCAGGGATCATCACCGCCGTGACGGCGCGCACCGTCCACCCGGAGCGCCCGGTCACGCTCGTCAAGGAGATCGGCGACGGGGTCATCCCGTGCGCCATCCCCTACATGGTGCGTTCCATGGACGAGCCCGCGCAGAACCGCATGGGCGACCTGCCGCTGGAGAAGGCCGGCGTCGAGGTGGTCGTCGGCACGGTGGTCGGCATCGACCCCGACGCCCACACGATCGAACTGGCCGACGGCGCCACCCTCCCCTACGCCCGGCTGGTGCTGGCCACCGGGACCGTCCCCGCCAAGCCGCCCATCGACGGCGTGGACCTGCCCGGCGTGTACTCGATCCACAAGAGCATGCACGCCATGGCCGAACTGCGGGAGAAGGCCCTGGCGGCCAAGCACGTCGTCATCCTGGGCGGTGGGTTCATCGGCGCCGAGTTCGCCGACGAACTGGCCGGCGGCGACGCCGAGGTGCACATCGTCGAGATGCTCCCGCACCTGCTGCAGACCGCCTTCGACGACGAGTTCTGCGACCAGATCCGCATCGTGCTGGAGAAGGCCGGCGTGATCGTCCACACCGACACGCTCGCCTCCCGCATCACCGGTACCGACGCCGTCGAGTCGGTGGTGCTGTCGGACGGGACCGAACTGCCCGCCGACATGGTGGTGCTCGGGGTGGGCGGAAGGCCCAGCATCGAACTGGCCGAGCAGGCCGGGCTGCGCATCACCGATCGCGGCTCGATCTGGGTGGACGACTACATGCGCACCAGCGTGCCCGATGTGCTGGCGGTGGGCGACTGCGCCCTGAAGCGTGACTTCTTCACCCGTCGGGAGGCCCCGGTGTGGCTCGCCTCGACGGCCACCGCCGAGGCCCGCATCGCCGCGTACAACCTGTACGAGATCAAGGTGGTCCGCCAGATCGCCGGCACGATCGCCGCGTTCTCCACCCAGCTCGGCGGCGTGGCGTTCGCCAGCGCCGGGCTCACCTGCCGTACCGCCCAGGCGGAGGGCTTCTCGTACGTGTGCCGCCAGGCCGCCGCCCCCGACCGCCATCCCGGCAGCCTGGAGGGCGCCACCGAGATGCAGGTCCGCCTGGTGTTCGACAAGAGCAGCGGCACCCTGCTGGGCGGCCAGGCGATGGGCGGCCCATCGGTCGGCGAGTTGATCAACGTGATCGCCGTCGGCATCCAGATGAAGATCACGGTCGCCGAGCTGGACATGCTGCAGATCGCCACGCATCCGCTGCTCACGCCGGCCCCGACCGTCCACCCGCTCATCAACGCCGCCCACATGACCATCGCCGACATGTGACGCTGCCCGGATCCGGGAGGAGCGCGGCCCGGCGCCCACCTCCGGGCGCACCCCGGTAGCCTCGGCGGCGTAGCGGCGGTTGGAGGTGGCCGATGGCCGACCCCTGCACGGCATGCGGAGCGACGGTATCGGGGACGGGTCGGTTCTGCACGGAGTGCGGCCGCCCGTTGACCTCTCCGGGGCCGGCCCCGCCCGAGGCCGAGCCCGAGCCCGAGCCGGGACCGGCATCCCGCATCCCGCTCTGGGGCCGGGCGGCCGCGGCCGCGGTGCTGGCCGGGGCGGTGGTGGGGATCGTGCTGGCGGTGAGCGGCGGCTCCCCGGAGCCGGCGGCCGGTGAGTCCGTGGTCGTCGAGCCGCTGGAGGCCGACGTCCTCGGTGTGGTGGATGCCATCGCCGGCCGCCTCGGCGACGAGCCCGGCCTGCTGGCGACCGCCTACGCCCTCGACCGTGGGTACGACGCCGCCCAGATCACGGGCGGCGCGTCGGCGGGGACCCTGCTGGCAGACGGGACCATCGCCGGGGCCACCCCGGTCCTCCCTGCCGCCGGGGTGTTCTCCGACCTGCCCGACGCCGCTGCCTCCCCGGGCGTGCAGGCGGTGCTCGCGGCGTGGCACGCCGCCGACGGGCCGATCGCCCCCATCACCAGCGATCAGTGGACGTGGGGCGTCGCCACCGAGTTCGAGGCCATCCTCGACGGCAGGGCCACCCCGTCGGCGCCGTCGGTGGCCACCCAGCCGTCGCCCGAGCTGACCTGGGCGGGCTTCGCCACCGGGGTCATCGCCACCCTCGCCGACCAGGGGTACTCGGCCGACCAGATCCTGCTGGGGATCGTGGCCGGCGAGGTGCGGCTCGACAGCGTCGGCACCGGCACCGGGCCGGTGGGGTGCTGGTTCCTGCAGGCGCAGGACGGCACGGTCGTCGCACCGGAGCGGAGCCTGATCGGCGGGTTCGGGTCCACCAAGCCGTGCAGGGAGGGGCTGATCGACCCGTCCCTGGCGGCGGCGACGTCGACCACCGCCGGGCCGCCGGAGCCGGGAGGGCCGGCCACCACGACGTCGCTCCCGGCGGCGGCCACCACCATCGCCACCACGACCACCACCATCCCGCCGTTCCCGCTGCCGATGACGTTCGCCGGCCCGGGGACGCTCACCATCTCGTTCTCGTTCACGTCGGGGAGTTGCACCCAGGGTGACCAGTTCGTCGAGGTGACGCTGCATCCCGACGGGACCGCCACCGGGACCATGTACTACATCGCCCCCGGGTTCACGGGCTTCCTGAAGCACACCGACGGCACGTTCACGTTGGGGGAGTGCACGGGCCCCGGCACCGAATCGGAGGTCCCGCTGGTGGGGACGCACACCCCGCCGGCGGGGCCCGATGAGCGGGGCCGGGTGTTCCTGGACGGCCAGGTGTTCCTGGCGAGCACCCCGATCCGGCTGCTGGAGGGCACCTACGACGCGGAGGACATGACGCTCGCCTACCGCTTCGACGCCTTCATGGAGGCCTTCGCCGAGAACACGGACGTCGCCGACCCCCGCAGCTACGGCGACTACGACTTCCCCCTGATGGTGCCGGTCGAGGAGGACTGACGCCCGTGCCGCAGTCCCATGGCGGTGCCGTCCGGCCGCCCCGCCCACGGCAGGTGGCCGTCCCGCCGGCGCCGTCCGACTGGGGGCGCGGCCGGGGGAGGCAAGTGCGGAGGCTCCGGGCGAGCGTCGGAGGCCGACCGGCGCCTACAGCGTGGCCCGCGCCGCCTCGTACTCCTCGAGCGACTCCGGGTTGGCCAGCGCGTCCCGGTTGCGCACCGTCTCGCCGGCCAGCACCTTGTGGACCGCCTTCTCGACCTTCTTGCCGCTGATCGTGTAGGGGACCGCCGAGACCGCCACGATCTGTTTCGGGACGTGGCGGGGCGTGGCGTTGGAGCGGATCGCGGCACGGATGCGGGCCTCGAGTGCCTCGTCGAGGCCGACCCCGGCGGCGGGCACGACGAACAGGACGACCTCCTGGTCGTCGCCGACGTCGCGGCCGACCACGATGGCGTCCTCCACTTCGGGCAACCGCTCGATGGCCCGGTAGATCTCTGCGGTGCCGATCCGCACCCCGCCGGGGTTGAGGGTGGTGTCGCTGCGGCCCGTGACGATCACGCCGCCGTGCGGCGTGATCTCGGCGTAGTCGCCGTGCGCCCACACGCCGGGGAACATCTCGAAGTAGGCGGCCCGGTAGCGCGACCCGTCCGGGTCGCCCCAGAACCCCACCGGCAGCGTCGGCCACGGGGCGGTGCACACCAGTTCACCCTGTGCCCCCACCAGCGACTCGCCCTGCTCGTCGAAGGCGTCGACCGCCATGCCGAGCCAGCGGGCCGTGATCTCGCCGCGCCGCACCGGCAGGATCGACACGCCGCCGGCGAACACGCCGAGGAGGTCGGTGCCGCCGGTGATCGAGGACACGTTGACGTCGCCGCTCACGTGCCCGTACACCCAGTCGAACTGCTCGGGGTTCAACGGCGCCCCCGTGGACCCCACCCAGCGCAGCGCCGCCAGGTCGGCGATCTGCGCCGGTTCCACCCCCTGGTTGGCGCAGGTGAGCAGGAATTTGGGGCTGGTGCCGAAGTGCGTGACCCGGTGCTCGCCCGCCAGGCGCCACAGCGCCCCCAGGTCCGGCTGTGCCGGGCTGCCGTCGTACAGCACCACCGTGGCCTCCGACGCCAGGTTGCCGGTCAGCCAGTTCCACATCATCCACCCGCAGGTGGTGAACCAGAACACCCGGTCGCCGGGCCGCACCTCCGAGATCACCTTCTGCTCGCAGAGGTGCTTCAGCAGCACCCCGCCGGCGGCGTGGACGATGCTCTTGGGCGGGCCAGTGGTGCCCGATGAGTACATGATGTAGAGCGGGTGATCGAAGGGCAGTTGGGCGAACTCGAGGCGCCCGGCGTCGCCCGCTTCGAACTCCTCCCACGGCATCCAGTCGCGGTCCAGGCCGGGCTCCTCGCCGATGAAGTCCACCACGACCACCAGGTCGGGCGACGGGATCGCATCCAGCACCGAGGAGATGGTGGCGCCGAGGGGGATCACCTTGCCGTGGTAGCGGTAGCCGTCGGCGGTGATCAGCACCTTCGGCGCGATCTGGCCGAAGCGGTCCACCACGCCCATCGCCCCGAAGTCCGGCGAGCACGACGACCAGATCGCCCCGATCGATGCCGCCGCCAGCATGCCGACGATCGCCTCCGGGCAGTTCGGGATCAGCGCCGCCACCCGGTCGCCGGCTTCGACCCCGGCGGCGAGCAGCCCCTCCCGGGCCCCGGCCACCCTGCGGCGCAGGTCCCGCCAGGTGATGGTGGCGGTGGGGCGGCCCTCGGCGGCGGCGATGATCGCCGGGGAGTCGTCGTCGCGTCGCAGCAGGTTCTCGGCGTAGTTGAGCCGTGCGCCGGGGAACCACTCGGTGCCCGGCATCCCCTCGCGGCCGACCGCTGCGTCGGCGGGACGGGAGGCGATCACGCCGGCGAAGTCCCACATCGCCTGCCAGAAGTCGCCCCGCTCGGTGACCGACCACTCCCACAGGTCGTGGTAGTCGTCGAACGGATGGGGGAGCGACCGCATGAACCGCCAGAGTGCGGTGGCCTCGACATCGGCCGGTTCGGGAGACCAGAGGATCTCACCCATGCCGCCGACGCTAGCGACGGCACACCGCGCCCGCGGGCGGCCCGATCCCGTCGCGGGTCTTGTCCTCGTCCTTACACCTGTCGAACAGCGGTGCCCGATCGTGGAGGTCGACAAGGTCCCCCGGACCACACCGACACAGGAGGGTGTCACACATGAAGCAGACCCTGAAGATCGGCTTCACCGTCCTGGTGGTCGCCGCGCTCACGATGTCGGGCATCGCCCTGGCCCAGAGCGACGAGACCGCCACCGACGATGCGCCGGCGGCCGAGGACGTCTCCCGGGCCGTCGACGGCATCCTGGAGCGGCTCGCCCCGCTCGTCGAGGACGGCACGATCACCCAGGATCAGGCCCAGGCCGTCGCCGACCAACTGGCCGACGGGTTCGGCAAGCACCGGCCCGGCCCCAGGCGCGGCATCGCCGGCCTCGACACCGCCGCCGAGGTGCTCGGCATGGATGTCGAGGAGCTCGCCTCCCAGCTGAGGGACGGCTCCACGCTCGCCGAGATCGCAGGCGGTCAGGCCGATGAGGTCATCGCCGCCATGGTCGCCCAGGCCGAGGAGCGCCTGGCGCAGGCCGTCGAGGACGGCAAGCTCACCCAGGACGAGGCCGACGAGAAGCTGGCCGAGGCCGAGGAGCGGATCACCACGTTCGTCAACGAGGGCCCGCCCGAGCGGCCCGAGGGCGAAGGGCCCGGCGGCCGGCCCGGCCACCGTCCCGGCGGCCCCGGCGGCCCCGAGGGCGAAGCCGACGGCGCCACGCTCGACCTGTAGCACCCGTCCCCCCGCACGGGTGGAGGAGGGGCCCTGCCGGGCCCCTCCTTCGCGCGGGGCGTCCCTAGGTGCCGAGGCCGTGGTCGGTGAGGGCCGAGCCGATCTCGTCGAGGATGGCGGGGTCGTCGATGGTGGCCGGCATCTTCCAGTCCTCGCCGTCGGCGATCTTGCGCATCGTGCCCCGCAGCACCTTGCCGGAGCGGGTCTTGGGGAGGCGGTCCACCACCATGGCCGTCTTGAAGGCGGCCACCGGGCCGATCCGCTCCCGCACCATCGCCACCAGCTCGGCGACGAGCTCCTCCTCGTCGCGCTCCACGCCGGCCTTCAGGACCACGAAGCCCACCGGCACCTGGCCCTTCAGGCGGTCGGCGACGCCGACGACGGCGCTTTCCGCGACGTCGGGGTGCTCGGCCACCACCTCCTCCATCGCCCCGGTGGACAGCCGGTGCCCGGCGACGTTGATGATGTCGTCGATCCGGCTCATGATCCACAGGTAGCCGTCCTCGTCGATGAACCCGGCGTCGCCGGTCAGGTACCGGCCCGGGTACTCGTCCAGGTACGAGGCGGTGAACCCGGCGTCGTTCTCCCACAGGGTGGGGAGGGTGCCGGGCGGCAGCGGCAGGTCGATCACCACGGTGCCGATCTCGTCGGTGCCCAGCTCCTCGTTGGCCGGGTCCACCACCTTGACGGCGTAGCCGGGCACCGGCACCCCTGCCGACCCCGGCTTCACCGGCAACGGCTCCACCCCCATCAGGTCGGCGGTGATCGGCCACCCGGTCTCGGTCTGCCACCAGTGGTCGATCACCGGCACTCCCAGGTGCTCCTCGGCCCAGTGGAGCGTCTCGGGGTCGAGGCGCTCGCCGGCCAGGAACAGCGTCCGGAAGCCGCCGAGGTCGTAGTCCTTCAGCAACGCGGCCTCCGGGTCCCGCTGACGGATCGCCCGGAAGGCGGTGGGGGCGGTGAACAGCACGTCCACGCCGTGGTCGGCGATCACCCGCCAGAACGCCCCGGCGTCCGGCGTCCCGACCGGCTTGCCCTCGTAGAGCACCGTGGTGCAGCCGTGCAGCAGTGGGGCGTAGACGATGTAGGAGTGGCCTACCACCCAGCCGACGTCGCTCGCCGCCCAGAACACCTCGCCGGGCTGCACGCCATAGATGTGCCGCATGCTCCAGGTGAGGGCGACGGCGTGCCCGCCGTGATCCCTCACCACGCCCTTCGGCACGCCCGTGGTGCCGGAGGTGTACAGGATGTAGAGCGGGTCGGTGGCGGCCACGTCCACACAGGCGGCGGGCTCGGCCCCGGCGACGGCGTCGTCCCACCACACATCGCGCCCCTCCACCAGCGTCGCCTCTGCCTGCGGGCGGGCGAGGACGATGCAGTGCTCCGGTGTGTGCGAGGCCATCTCGATCGCGGCGTCCAGCAGCGGCTTGTACTCGACGATGCGGTTCGGCTCGATGCCGCACGAGGCGGAGACGATCACCCGGGGCCGGGCGTCGTCGATGCGGGTGGCGAGTTCCTTGGGGGCGAACCCGCCGAATACCACCGAGTGGACCGCCCCGATGCGGGCGCACGCCAGCATGGCGATCGCCGCCTCCGGCACCATCGGCATGTACACCACCACCCGGTCGCCCTGCTCCACGCCCTGGGCGCGCAGCGCCCCGGCGAAGCGGGCCACCTCGTCGGTCAGCTCGGCGTAGGTGAAGGTGCGCACGGTCCCGGTGACCGGGCTGTCGTACACCAGTGCCGTACGGTCGCCGTTGCCGGCTTCCACGTGCCGGTCGAGGGCGTTGAAGCAGGTGTTGAGCCGGGCGCCGGGGAACCACCGGTAGAACGGCGGGTCGGAGTCGTCCAGCACCCGCGTCCAGGGCTCGGTGAAGTCGACGGCGGCCGCCGCCTCGCCCCAGAACCCTTCCGGATCGTCCATCGACCGCCGGTACATCTCGTGGTAGGCGCCCACGTCCATCCTCCCGTTGTTCCACCGGCCAGCATCCGGGCGCCGGGCCGCCGCGGCTAGAGGACAACGGCCCGATGGCCGCGTGGCGGCACGGGCCGGGCGTCTACGCTGGCGGCAGCCGAGCGGGAGCGACTCGCCGTGATGCGCGTGGTCATCGTCGGGGCAGGGCACGACGGGCTCTACCTGGCCGAGCGGCTGATCGCCGAGGGCCAGGACGTCGTCGTGGTCGAGGCCGATGCGGCCAAGGCGGCCGCCGTCCAGGACCGCCTCGACTGTCTGGCCGTCCACGGCAACGGCGCCAGCCCCGCCACCCTCCGGCGCGCCGGCGCCGACAGGGCCGGCCTCGTCCTGGCCGTCACCGACGCCGACGGCGCCAACGTCATGGCCTGCCACAGCGCCAAGGCGATGGGAGCCAAGCGCACCGTCGCCAGGGTGGAGGACCCCGACCTGCGGGAGGTGGGGCCCGGCCTCGGGGTGGACGTGGTCATCGACGCCAGGGTGTCGGTGGCACGCGAGGTCCGCTCGCTGGTGCGCCACCCCGGGGTGTCCGACCTGGTGGAGTTCGCCGGCGGCAGCCTGGTGCTGGTCGGCGCCAGGGCACGGCCCGGCGCCGCCTTCACGGGGCGCACCGTCGCCGAGATGCGCGAGTCGTCACGGGGCCGCTGGGTGCTGGCCGGTGTGGTCCGCGAAGGGCGGATGGTGGCCGGCCGGGGCACCACCACGGTGGAGGTGGGCGACCACGTGCTGCTGATGGTGCGCAAGGAGGACGTGCCGTTCGCCGTCGAACTGGTCGGCCTGAGACGCCGTCCCGCCCGGAGGGTGGTGGTGCTGGGCGGCACCCAGATCGCCCAGCTGACGGCAGATCACCTGGTGGAGGACGGCTACGAGGTGGTGCTGGTGGAGGCCGACCCGGTGCGGGCGGCGGAGATCGCCGGGGCCACCGACCTGATGGTCATCGGCGGCGACCCCACCGAGCCCGAACTGCTGGACCGCCTGGAGCTGGGTGAGGGCGACGTGGTGGTGGCGCTCAGCGGCTGGGACGAGGTGAACCTGATGGGCTGCATGGTGGCCAGGGCCGTCGGCGCTCCCTGCACCATCGCCCGGTTCGGCCGGTTCGCCGTCGCCGGGCTCCTCAAGGACGTCGGCATCGACGCCGTCGTGTCGTCCCGGGTGGCCGCAGCCAACGCCATCCTCCGGTTCGTGCGACGGGACCGCATCCTGTCGGTGGCCACGTTCAAGGACACCCGCGCCGAGGCGCTGGAGATCGAGGTGGCTCCCGGCGCCAGGGCGGTCGGGATGGCGCTGCGCGACCTCGCGGTGCCGGCTGCGGCGGTGGTGGGCGGGTTCGTGCGCGGCACCGAGGCGTTCCTCCCCACCGGCGACACCGTCATCCGGGGCGGCGACCACCTGGTGGTGCTGGCGTCCCCCTCGGCCCTCGAGGACGTCGAGCGGATGTTCATCGGGTGACCTCTTCCGTCTTCCCCCGCATCCCCGGCTACTCCCGGCGGCGGCGCGGCATGGCCAGGAGGCTCGCCTCGCTGCTGGGCGCCGTCGTGGTGTCGGTGGGGGTGCTGATGCTGCCGGCGGCGGCCACGGCCGCCCTCTACGGCGAGTGGCACGACGCGCGCGCCCTCCTCGCCGCCGCCGCCGTCACCGCCGTCGTGGGCGCCGTGGGCTGGCGCCTCGCCGGCGAGCGGGGAGAGATGACCACCAAGGAAGCCTTCGCCGCCGCCGGGCTCACCTACTTCGTGATCGCCCTGTTCGGGGCGCTGCCCTACCTGCTGACGGGGGCGATCTCCGACCCCAGCGACGCCTTGTTCGAGACGGTGGCGGGCTTCACCACCACCGGGTCCACCGTGGTCGGCGACCCCGGGGCGCTGTCCCACGGGGTGCTGTTGTGGCGCGCCATGACGCAGTGGCTGGGCGGCATGGGGATCATCGTGCTGTCGGTGGCGATCCTCCCGTGGCTCGGCGCAGGCGGGGTGCAGCTGGCGAGGGCGGAGGCCCCGGGGCCGGAGCCGTCCCGGCTGACGCCCCGCTTCCGGGAGACCGCCAAGCGGCTGTGGCTGCTGTACGTGGCGCTGACGGTGGTGGCCATCGCCTTCCTCGCCGCCGGCGACATGTCGCCTTTCGAGGCCGTGTTCCACGGGCTCACCACGGCCGCCTCGGGAGGGTTCTCCACCGAGCCGGGATCGATGGGGGCGTTCTCCGCGTACACGCAGTGGGTGGTCATCGTCGTGATGTTCCTCACCGGCATCTCGTTCGCTCTCCACTTCCGGGCGCTGCGTGACCCCGGGGCGTACCTCCGCAGCACCGAGTTCCGCACCTACGCCGCGATCGTGCTGGTGGGAGCGGTGATCGTGGTGGCCGGGCTGTGGAGTGCAGGCGCCGGTGTGGCGGGGACCGTGCGGGACGGCGTGTTCGCCGCGGTGGCGCTGGTCACCACCACCGGCTTCGTCACCCAGGACTGGGCGCGGTGGGTGGAGTGGCTGCAGATCCTGGTGGTGGGGATGATGTTCTTCGGGGCGATGGCCGGCTCCACGTCGGGCGGGGTGAAGACGTTCCGCTTCGGCATCCTGCTGCGGTCCTCCGGCGCCGACCTGCGCCGCCTGCTGTACCCCGACGCCGTGCTCAGCCCCCGCTACGGCGGACGTGCCCTGCCTCCCGGGCTGGTGGACAGCGTGCAGTCGTTCTTCCTCTTCTACATGATGGCGTTCGTCGCAGGGACGTTCCTGCTGGCGCTGGCCGAGGCCGTGTTCGGGGCCGGCACCGACCTGGTGACCTCGGCGTCGGCGGTGGCCTCCGCGCTCGGCAACATCGGGCCCGCCCTCGGCGACCTCGGGCCGGCCGGCACCTACGCGGCGGTGACCGCCCCCGGCAAGTGGCTGCTGTCGTTCCTGATGATCCTGGGCAGGCTCGAGGTGTTCCCGGTGCTGCTGCTGTTCACCCGCCACCTGTGGCGGCGATGAGCGGTAGGGTCGCCCGATGAAGTTCGGCATGTCGTTCGCCAACACCGGCGCCGCGGTCGCCGGGCCGGGGGCGGCGGAACTGGCGGTGGCGCTGGAGTCCGCCGGGTTCGACTCGGTGTGGACGGTGGAGCACGTGGTGGTGCCCGCCGGGTACGAGTCGGCCTACCCGTACAGCCGCTCCGGCAAGATGGCGGGAGGGGTGGAGGACTTCGACCTGCCCGACCCGCTGGTGTGGCTGGCGTACGTGGCCGCCCACACCGAGCGGCTCCTGCTGGGCACCGGCATCGTCGTCCTGCCGCAGCGCAACCCGCTGATCCTTGCGAAGGAGGCTGCCTCGCTCGACGTGCTGTCCGGCGGGAGGGTGCGGCTCGGCATCGGCGCCGGGTGGCTGGCCGAGGAGTTCGCCGCGCTGGGCGTCCCCTTCGAGGACCGGGGCGCCCGCACCGACGACTACGTGCGGGCGCTGCGGGCGCTGTGGGCGGAGGGCCCGGCCACGTACCGGGGCGAGTTCGTGTCGTTCGAGCGGGTCCACAGCCTGCCGAGGCCGGTGCAGCGGCCCATCCCCATCGTGGTCGGCGGCCACAGCAGGCGGGCGGCCCGCCGGGCGGGGGAACTCGGCGACGGCTTCTTCCCCAACCACCGCGACCCCGAGGTGGTGGCAGGGTTGGTCGCCCACGCCAGGGAGTCGGCCGAGCGGGCCGGTCGGGACCCCGCAGCCCTGGAGGTCACCGTGGGTGCCGCGCCGGACCCCGCCCGGATCGAGGCGCTCGCCGCCCTGGGCGTGGACCGGGTGGTGGTGGGCAACCTGGGGGTGGACGGCGTGCGGATCTTCGGCGAGCAGGTGATCGCCCGCTTCGGCTGAGCCACGCTCCGG
>JAHLKU010000031.1 GCA_020444505.1 Actinomycetota bacterium
GAGGGACAGCGGAGTTTAAGTCCGCCGCGTCTACCGGTTTCGCCACCCGGGCCGGCCCCCATTGTGGCGGGTCGGGGCCGCGGCGGCCCTCCTCACCCCGCCAGGGAGAGGGCGATGCCGTCCAGGATGTCGGTCTCCGACACGGTGATCTCGCTCCGGCCGCTGCGGCGGAGGGCGGCTTCGGCGACGACGGCGCCGCCCAGGATGACGGGGGCCCGGGCCGGGTCGAGCGAGGGGATGGCGGCGGTCTCGGCCACGGTGAGCCCGGCGAGCGTCTCCACCAGCCTGCCGAGTGCGTCGAGCGTCAGGACGGTGCCGTGGACCGCGGCCCGGTCGTAGGCGGGGAGGCCGAGGGCGATGGCAGCCAGGCTGGTGTAGGTGCCGCCGACCCCGATGACCGTCGCCGGCTCCCCGGGCAGCGCCACCGCACCGAACAGGGCGCCTGCGGCCCCGGCGGCGGCGAGGATCGCCGCCTGGTCGGCGGGGCGGTCGGGGAGGGCCCGCTCGGTGAGCCGGACCGAGCCGATGTCCACGCTGTGGACCGACTCGGGGCGGTCGGTGCCGTACACGAACTCGGTGCTGCCGCCGCCGGGGTCGATCATCAGGTACGGCGCCGGACGGCCGGCCACGCCGAGGACGGCGCCGGCGAAGCCGAGGCGGGCCTCGGTGGCCCCCTCGATGACGTCGGGACGGAAGCCGAGCGCCGCCGCCGCCCGGCCGAGGAAGGCCCCGGCGTTGGCGGCGTCCCTGGTGGCCGAGGTGGCGCAGGCCCGGCGCCGCCAGGCGCCTGCGGCTTCGATCGCCTCGCCGTACTCCCCCAGCACCTCCACCGTGGCGGCGATCCCCTCCTCGGAGAGCACCCCGGCGGCGTCCACGCCCCGTCCGAGGCCGGTGACGGTCACCCTGCGCTCGATCTCGGCCACCCGCCCGTCGGCCACGTCGGCGAGCAGGAGGCGCGTCGAGTTGGTGCCGATGTCGATGGCCGCGACCCTCACTTCGGCTCCCGCCATGCCGGGTTGCGAACGGCCTCGCCCTCCACCTCGGCGACGCAGGGGACGGTGCAGTCGAGCGGTTCCACGAACGGGGCGACCGCCTCTCCGACCGGGTTCTCGTTGCCGGCGGCGTGATCGGCGTAGTGGGCGTGCAGGCACTTGATGCCGGCGCCGGGCGCCGATCCTCCCACTCCGCCGTCGGGGGCCAGGGCGGCGCCCGGGGGGACGGCGGCGTCGCGCTCGGCGGCGTAGCGGCGGTGTGCTGCCGCCAGGCGGGCGGCGAACCCGGGGGTCGCTGCGGCATGACGCTGCAGCGCCTGCACCCCGCCGCCGGACTCGACCCGGCCCACCCGGCGGGCGGCGAGCGGGCAGCACAGCCAGTACCTGGTGGGGAAGGGGGTGCCGTCGTCGAGCACCGGTGCGACCCGGGTCACGACCGGCAGGCCCAGGGGGCAGCGGACGGCGACGTCGGCGTCGGCGCGCAGCCGGCGCCCGAGTTGGGCGGCTACGACCCGGCCGTCATCCATCCCCGGCCAGGTCCCGGCCGGTCAGGAAGTCCCAGACCGACTGCCACCACGCCCGCTCCTCGGGTTCCCGGGCAGCCGGCTCGACCGGGGAGGACGGCTGGTCCTCCTCCCACGGCGGCGTCACGACCACGTAGCCGACCTCGCCCGGCATCACCAGCCCGAACTGCTCCCGGGCGAGGCGCTCCACCTCTTCGGGGGTCTGGAGGGCGGCGACCCTGTCTGCCAGCGCCGCCGTCTCCTCCTGGATCAGCTCGAGCCGCTGCTCGGCGTCGTCGACCTCGCGGTTGGCGGCGATGAGCTGGCGGAACGGGAAGATGCCGCCCAGCACCAGCACCACCGCCAGCAGCAGCACCACCAGCAGCAGCGACGAGAACCCCGATCCGGTGCGCGTGCCCATCAGGCCTTTCCGTACACTCCCCATCCCGCATAGCGGGCCTGCTCGCCCAGCCGCTCCTCGATGCGGAGCAGCTGGTTGTACTTGGCGGTGCGCTCCCCGCGAGCGGGGGCGCCGGTCTTGATCTGGCCGGCGTTGGTGGCGACGGCCAGATGGCTGATGAACGAGTCCTCGGTCTCGCCCGAGCGATGGCTCACCACCCGCCCGTACGCCGATGCCTCGGCCAGGGCCATGGTGTGCAGCGTCTCGGACAGCGAGCCGATCTGGTTCACCTTGATGAGGATGGAGTTGGCGACCCCCAGGTCGATGCCCTTGCGGAGCAGGTCCTCGTTGGTGACGAACGTGTCGTCGCCCACCAGCTGGATCCGGGCCCCGAGGCGGTCGGTGAGCACCTTCCACCCGTCCCAGTCGTCCTCGGCGAGGCCGTCCTCGATGGAGACGAGCGGGAAGTCGGAGACCAGGCCCTCCAGGTAGGACACGAAGTCCTCCGCCGAGAGCGCCTTGCCCTCCAGTTGGTAGCGGCCTTCGCGGTAGATCTCGGATGCCGCCACGTCGAGGGCGAAGGACACCTGCTCGCCGGGCGTGTACCCGGCGGCCTCGGTGGCCTCCACCAGCACCTCGAGGGCGTCGCGGTTGGCCGCCAGGTTGGGGGCGAACCCGCCCTCGTCGCCGACGTTGGTGGACAGGCCGCGCCCGCCCAGCACCTTCTTCAACGAGTGGTAGATCTCCACACCGGCCCGCAGGGCGTCCGAGAAGGACGGGAACCCGGCGGGGACCAGCATGAACTCCTGGATGTCCACGTCGTTGGCGGCGTGGACGCCGCCGTTGAGGACGTTGAGCATCGGCACCGGCAGCACCCGTGCCGACGGCCCGCCGAGGTAGCGGTACAGCGGCAGGCCCACCCCGGCCGCGGCGGCGCGGGCGGCGGCCAGCGACACGGCGAGGATCGCATTGGCGCCCAGGTTCGCCTTGTTGGGGGTGGCATCCAGGTCGAGCATGATGCGATCGATCGCCTCTTGCTCGGTGGCGTCGACGCCGACGAGCGCGTCGGCGATGGTGGTGTTCACGTGGTCGACGGCCCGCGACACGCCCTTGCCGCCGTAGCGGTCGCCGCCGTCTCGAAGCTCGATGGCCTCGAGCGCCCCCGTCGATGCTCCCGAGGGGACCAGCGCCCGGCCGAACGCCCCGCCAGCGAGGGTGACGTCGGCCTCCACGGTCGGGTTGCCCCGGGAGTCGAGGACCTCGCGGGCCCGGATCGAATGAATCGTGGTCACGGGCCCTCCTTGTGCCGCGTCAACCTATCACGCGACCCTGCGAGCGAGAGGCGTTTTCAGTCGCGCTCGTTGGCCTTCGCGGCCTCCCAGCGCCGGTCCATCTCCTCGAGGGTCAGCCCCGAAAGGCTACCGCCGGCTTCGACGGATCGAAATCTCCGGTCGAAGCGATCGGCGGCGGCGCGCATCGCCTGCTCGGGGTCCACCGCCAGGTGGCGTGCCAGGTTGACCACCGAGAACAGCAGGTCGCCGAGCTCGTGGGCGGCGCGGGCGGGGTCGTCGAGGTCGTCGAGCAGCTCGCCGAGCTCCTCGCGCACCTTGGCGACGACGCCGTCGATGGACGGCCAGTCGAACCCGACGGCGGCCGCGCGGCTCTGCAGTTCGTGGCTGCGGGCGAGCGCCGGCATCGAGCGGGACACCCCGTCGAGCACCGACTCGCGCTGCTTCTCCTCCTGCTTCAGCGCCTCCCAGTTGGCCACCACCCGCTCGGCGGTGGCGGCGTCCACGTCGCCGAACACGTGGGGGTGGCGGCGGATCAGCTTGCGCCGGATCGCCTCGGCCACCTCTTCGATGCCGAACGCCCGGGCCTCCTCGGCCAGCGTGGCGTGGAACACCACCTGCAGCAGCAGGTCGCCGAGTTCCTCCTCGACCTCGGTGTACCCGGCGTAGTCGGGATCGCCGCCGGGCGCCTCCGGCGGCAGCGCCTCCAGGGCGTCGAGCACCTCGTAGGCCTCCTCCAGCAGGTGCTTGGCCAGGGTGTGGTGGGTCTGCTCCCTGTCCCACGGGCACTCCCGGCGGAGCCGGGCGTTCGTCCGGATCAGCCCGGGCCAGCCCGGCGCCTCCACCGCCAGGAACAGGGTCACCCGGTCGCCTGCCCGCTCCGGCCGCAGGTCGGCGAGGGTGGTCTCCTCCACGCGCTGCCCGGAGCCGCCCAGGGAATCGAGGACGGTCACGGCGGTCTCGTCGGGGAGCAGGCGCCCGAGCCGCTCCCGCACGTCCATGAGCACCAGGCCGGTGTCCACCTGGGAGATCAGCGTCGGCAGGTGCAGCAGCAGCGGATCGGGCAGGTCCCGCCCGTCGAGCACCTGGAGGCCGTCGGCGAGGGGATCCACCCCCAGCGCCTCGAGGGCTGCGTCGATGAACGACTCCCCGGCGTGCAGCGTGAGCGGGATGCCCCTCGCCGCCGCCTCGTCGCGCAGCATGGCCGCCGCCCGCTCCCCGACCACGGCACTGCCCGGCACGGCGTAGGCGACCGGGCCGGCCGCGGCCATGTCCAGCACCCTGGCCACGATGCCGCCGTACACCTCGTCGTACCCGGATGCGGTGTCGTAGAGGTCGTCGGCGGTCGCCACCTCGCGCCGTGCTGCCAACTCTGCGGCGGCGGGGTGGCGCAGCGTGCGCACCAGGACCGCCGTCGCCTCGTCGGTGAGCACCGCGACGGCGGGCGCGGCCACCCGATCGAGGCCCGCCGGCCCGAGGCCGACGACGGTGATGGGCCCGGTCATCCCTCCGCCGCGGGGGCGACGATCCGCTGGGTGGCCTCGTCCCACACGCCGTAGTCCGGGTTCACGGTGATGTCCTCGGCGGCGAGCGACGAGTCCAGCCACTCGACCCACAGCTGCTGCAGCGTGTCGGCGTCCACGTATGCGCCGGGGTCGGCCGCGAGATCGTCGGCCGTCGGCGTGGTGCGATCGTCCACGATCAGGAGGTGGTACCCGTAGCCGGTCTGGAACGGCCCGTAGAGCGTCCCGACCTCGGCTTCCATGGTGGCATCGGCGAACTCCTGCACGAACAGGCCCGGAGGGTTGCAGCCCAGGTCGCCGCCGGGCGACTCGTCCAGCGACACCTCGTCGGCGACGGTGCCGAAGTCCTCGCCGGCCTCCACCCGGTCCCTGGCGGCGGTGATGCCCTCCTCGGTGTCGACGAGGATGTGGCGGGCGCAGACGGTGGTGAGGGCGGCCGGGTCCTCGGCGAGGGTCGTCTGGAGCCCGGCGATCAGGTCGGGATCGGTGACCAGCGCGTCGATGACCGCGTCCCGCAGGACGGTGAGCCTGGCGTCGAAGCGCAGCACCGCGTCCTCGTCGAACTCGTCGGGGATGTTGCTGCCGAACTCCGCCACCTCGGCGGCGAACTGCTCGTAGGTGGCCTCGACCTCGGCGTCGTCCACGGTGAGCCCGAAATCGGCTTGCGCTGCGTCCTCCAGCACCTCGATGGCGATGAGGCGGAACACCGCCAGGCGGTAGTTGCCGTCGATGGGGATCTCAGTGGCGTCGTAGAGCGCCGACACGTCGTCGACGGTGATGACGACGTCGTTGACCCGGGCGACCTCCTCGGCGCCGGGCCCGGAGCAGGCGGCGGCCAGCAGGGCGAAGGCGACCGCGGGGATGACGAGTCTGCGCACGGGGATCACTCCTGAGAAGCGGGTGGCCACATTGTACGGAGGAACTCCAGGATCGCCGCCGCCGGCGGGCCGGGGGGCGTCGGGATGAACATGGTCCCCTGCCGCACCACCGCCCCCCTGGCCAGACGCTGCAAGCGCACCTCCTGGCTCTGGCTGAGGGTGACCGGGGCGATCTTCACCTCGCGCCGCATCCCGACGATCTCGGTGATCCCCAGCCGGAGCGCCTCCCCCCGGATGCGGGCGATCTCGATGAGCGCCTCCGCGTTGGGGGGCAGGGGGCCGAAGCGGTCCTGCCACTCGGCGACCACGTCGTCCACCGCCCCGTCGGTGGCGGCGGCGGCGAGGCGCCGGTAGGCCTCCAGCCGGGCCGCCTGGTCGGCCACGTAGTCGTCGGGCAGGTGCCCGTCCACCGGCAGGTCGATGCGGACCTCCGCCGGCGCCGGATCCGGCTCCCGCCCGGTCTCGAGCTGCTCCACGGCCTCGGCGACCAGTTCGCAGTACAGGTCGAACCCGACGGCGCTGATGTGCCCCGACTGCACGTTGCCGAGGATGCTGCCGGCGCCCCGGATCTCCAGGTCCCTCATCGCCAGTTGGAACCCCGAGCCGAGATCGCCGAACTCGCCGATCGCCTCCAGCCGGCGGTAGGCGTCGTCGGTGAGGCGCGCCTCCTCGGGGTGGAACAGGTAGGCGTACGCCCGCTGCGTGCTGCGGCCCACGCGCCCCCGCAACTGATACAGCTGGGCGAGCCCGAGCAGGTCGGCCCGCTCCACGATGAGGGTGTTCACCTGCGGCAGGTCGAGCCCCGACTCGATGATCGTGGTGGCCACCAGCACGTCGTGCTCGCCGTTCCAGAAGTCGAGCATCACCTGCTCCAACTGACCCTCGTTCATGCGCCCGTGGGCGACGGCACAGCGCGCCTCCGGCACCAGTTCCCGCAGCCGGGCGACGGCGTGGTCGATGGACTGGATGCGGTTGTGCACGTAGAACACCTGTCCCTCGCGCAGCATCTCGCGGCGGATGGCGGCCGACACCGCCCGCTCGTCGTAGGGGCCGACGAAGGTGAGGATGGGGTGGCGGTCCTCGGGCGGCGTGGCGATGCGGCTCACCTTGCGGATGCCGGTGAGCGCCATCTCGAGCGTGCGGGGGATCGGCGTGGCGGTGAGGGTCAGCACGTCCACCGACGACCTGATCGCCTTGATGCGGTCCTTGGCGGTGACGCCGAACCGCTGCTCCTCGTCCACGACCAGCAGGCCGAGATCCTTGAACACCAGGTCCTCGCTGAGCAGACGGTGGGTGCCGACGACCACGTCCACCGAGCCGTCGGCGACGCCGGCGACGACGGCCCGCTGCTGCTTGGTGGTGAGGAACCGGCTCAGCATCTCCACCCGGATCGGGAAGGGGTCGAAGCGCTCCGAGAACGTCTGGTAGTGCTGCTGAGCCAGCAGCGTGGTCGGCACCAGCACCGCGACCTGGCGCCCGTCCTGCACCGCCTTGAACGCCGCCCGCACCGCCACCTCGGTCTTGCCGAAGCCGACGTCGCCGAACACCAGGCGGTCCATGGGGTCGGCGGCCTCCATGTCGCCCTTCACGTCGGCGATCGCCCCCAGCTGGTCGGGGGTCTCCTCGAACGGGAACGCCTGCTCCAGCTCGCGCTGCCACGGCGTGTCGCCGGCGAAGGCGTGCCCCTCCACCGCCAGGCGGCTGCGGTGCAGCGCGACCACCTCCTCGGCGACCGCCGCCACCTCCTTGCGCACCCGGCTGCGGGTGCGGGTCCAGTCGGCGCCGCCCATGCGGGACAGACGGGGCGCCTCGCCGCCGGTGTAGGTGCGGATGGCGTCCAGCTGGTCGGTGGGGACGTAGAGGCGGTCGTCGCCCTGGTAGGCGACCAGCAGGTAGTCGCGTTCGATGCCTGCGAGCGTCTGGGTGACCATGCCCTCGAAACGCCCGATGCCGTGGTGGCGGTGCACCACGTAGTCGCCGGGGCTCAGGTCGCCGTAGGCGGCGGCCGCCTCGGTCCTGCGGCGGGGCGCGGCCCGGCGATGGGCGCGGCGCCGCCCGGCGATCTCCTGCTCCCCCAGCACCGCGATCCCGAACCCGGGCGCCACGAACCCCTTGTGGATGCCGGTGTCGATGACCCCCGAGCCCCCGGCCTCCCGGGCCCTGGGCAGGTCGAGGCCCTGCTCTGCCAGCACCCGGGCCACCCGATCGGCGGCGAGCGAACCGTCCATGGCCACCACCACCCGCAGCCCCTTGCGCAGCAGCCGCTGCAGCCCGGCCGCCACCGACTCGGGGTCGCCGGGCGTGGCGTCGAGGCCGCCGACCGCCAGGGCCTCGTCGCCGGGCCCGGCCGCCGCCGGCGGGCACTCCACGGCGTCGCCCGGCACGTCGAGCGGCAGGTAGAGGGGCGGGTGATCGGACGCACCCTTGCCCCAGGTGCCGGCGAGGACCTCGGCCAGTTCGGCCTCCTCCCGCGCCAGGTCGGCGGCCCGGTCGGCGCAGCGCACCGGGTCGAACACCACCACCGGAGCGCCCGACCCCAGCACCGATGCCTCGGGCGACAGCCACGGCAGCCACGACTCCATGCCGGCGAACGTCTCGCCCGCGGCGAACCGGTCCCAGGTGGCCATCGCCCACGGCTCCTCGCCGGCGAGATCCCTCGCCCGCCCCCGCACCGCCTCGCCGGCCCGCACCTCACGGGCCGCGTAGGCCACCAGGCGAGTGGCGTCGCCAACCGAGCGCTGCGACGCCACCGAGAACTCCCGGATCCCCTCCACCGTGTCGCCCCAGAAGTCCAGCCGGACAGGGGCGTCGCCTTGCGCCGGGTAGACGTCGATCAGCCCGCCCCGCACCGCCATCTCTCCCCGGCTCTCCACCCGGTCGGTGCGGTGGTACCCGGCGGCGGAGAGACGGCGGGTGAGGTCGGCGAGGTCCACCTCGTCGCCGGACTCGACCACGATCGGCTCCACCGGCGAGGGGCTGACCCGCTGCACGGCAGCCCGAACCGAGGCGACGACGACGCTGGAGCCGAGCAGGTGACGGGCCCTGGCCCGCGCCGCCATCGTCGCCACGTTCGGAGACACGTGCTCGAAGGGCAGGGTCTCCCACGCCGGCAGGTGCTCTGCCCCGGCGAACAGGCGCAGGTCGTCCACCAGTTCCTCGGCGTCACGTTCGCCGGGCACCACCGCCAGCACCGGCCGGTCCAGGCTCGCCAGGAAGAGGGCGCGCAGGCCGGGCGGGACCACCAGTCGACCCGGGGTGTCAGGCGTCGGGCGCTCCCGCAGGCCGGCGACCAGGTCGGCGAGCGGCGAAGGCATTCGACTGGTGATCGTACCGCTGCCGAGCCTCGCCACCGCCGGCCGGGAGAAGTGCCGTCCCTGAGAGGCGGAGGGCTTCAGTCGAGCAGCCCCGTCTCCTCCAGCCAGGCGGCGGTGCGGGCGAGGGCTTCGCCGGGGTCGGTGTAGGTGAGCCCCAGGTCCCTGGCGGCCTTCGACCCGTCGTAGGTGTGGCCGTGCACCAGGGCGCGGGCCATCTCGGCGCAGAAGGGGGCGCGGCCGCGGCGGAGCAGGCGGTACAGGCCGCCGACGGCGTGGCCGCCGGCGAGGGCGACCCAGCCGGGCAGGTAGCGGACCCGGTGACGGACGCCGGTGACGCCGGCCAGCAGGTCGATGGCCTCGGCCACCCGCAGCACGGCGCCGTTCAGCAGGTAGCGCTCCCCCGCCACCCCCCGATCCTCGGCAAGCAGGTGGCCTTCGACGCAGTCGTCGATGTAGACGATCGACAGCGTGGTGTCGACGGCGAAGCGGAGCCGCCCGGTGAGGTACCCGATGAGGATGCGGGCGGTCCCCCCGGTGCGGCCGGGCCCCTGCACCGACGAGGGGCTCACCGCCACCACGTCCACCCCGAGGCGCCCGGCCTCGGCCAGCACCGCCACCTCGGCCTCGTGCTTGGACCGCTCGTACGCAGTGTGGTACCCGCCGCGGTGCGGGCTCGCCTCAGAACCGACCGTCCCGGCCGCCTCGCCGATGGCGGCGGCCGACGAGGTGTACACCACCCGCCGCACGCCGGTGTCCGCGGCAGCCCGGATCACCTCGACGGACCCCTCCACGTTCACCCCCAGCATCTCGGAGGGGTCGCGGAGGCAGAAGGCGTTCACCCCGGCGGCGTGGTACACCACCTCGCACCCGTCCATCGCCGCCCGCAACGACACCGGGTCGCGCACATCGCCGATCGCCGCAGCGGCCCCGGAAGCCGCCACGGCCGTCGCGGCCTCCCCGGATCGCACCAGGGCGGTGACGCGGCGCCCGCCGGCGGTCAGCCTGCGGAGGAGGGCGCCCCCGATGAACCCGGTGGCCCCGGTGAGGAGCGTGTCAGGAGGAGGCACCGGCCTTGTCGGCCCGCAGCACCTGGGCGAAGCCGATGAAGTACTGGACGCCGGAGAGCAGCGTGAAGCCGACGGCGACGAGCATCATCCACTGGTCCGGGTAGAGGCCGCCGTACTCGTCGGCGGTGCGCAGCAGCGCCATGAAGATGGCCACGTACTGGATGGTGGCCTTCCATTTGCCCCAGATGGACGGCGGCACCCGGACGCCGTCCATGGCGGCGATGCCCCGCAGCCCGCTGATGGCGATCTCCCGCCCCACGATGACGAAGGCGGCCCACGCCCACGCCCTGCCCACCTCGACGAGGGCGAACAGCGTCCCGGCCACCAGCAGCTTGTCGGCGATGGTGTCGAGGAAGCCGCCGAGGATGGTGGTGATCTCCCACCGCCGGGCCAGGTACCCGTCGAGCCAATCCGTGAAGGCGGCACCGGCCATCAGGATCGCCGCCATCGCGTAGGCGTGATCGATGTGCTCGGCGGCCAGCACCAGGGCCACGATCGGCGGCACCAGGATCATCCGCGTGTAGGCGATGCGGTCGGGAATGGAGATGGCGGCCCCTCCTCGGGAGGTCGCCGTCGATAGTACCGGGCCGCCGCCGGATCAGGCGGTGTCGTCCACCCAGCCCAGGGTGCGCTCCACCGCCTTCGCCCACCCGGCCAGCAGCCGGTCGCGCTCGGAGGCTTCCATCGCCGGCTCCCAGCGCCGCTCCTCCTGCCAGAGGGCCGCCACCTGTTCCAGCGAGTCGAAGAACCCCACCGCCAGCCCGGCGGCGTAGGCGGCGCCGAGGGCGGTGGTCTCGGCGATGCGGGGACGCACCACCGGCACCCCCAGCAGGTCGGCCTGGAACTGCATCAGCAACCGGTTGGCGACCATGCCGCCGTCCACCTTCAGCGACCCGAGGGGGACCCCGGCATCGGCCTCCATGGCCTCGAGGACGTCGCGGGTCTGGTAGGCGGTGGCCTCCAGCGTCGCCCTGGCGAGGTGCCCGGCGGTGGCGTACCGGGTGAGCCCGGCGACGACGCCCCGGGCGTCGGACCGCCAGTACGGGGCGAACAGGCCGGAGAACGCCGGCACGAAGTAGACGCCGCCGTTGTCGTCCACCGAGGCGGCGAGCGCCTCCACCTCGGCGGCGTCGGCGATGAGGCCCAGGTTGTCCCGCAGCCACTGCACCCCGGCCCCGGCGATGGCCACCGAGCCCTCCAGGGCGTACACCGCAGGGCGGCCCTCGATCTGATACGCGACGGTGGTGAGCAGGCCGTGAGTGCTGGGCACGGGGCGCTCGCCGGTGTTGAGCAGCATGAAGCACCCGGTGCCGTAGGTGTTCTTGGCGTCGCCGGGGGCATGGCACGCCTGGCCGAACACCGACGCCTGCTGGTCGCCGAGGTCGCCGGCGATCGGCACCCCGGCCAGCACCCCGCGCCCCTCGCCGTACACGGCCACCGACGGGGCGATCTCCGGCAGCATCGACGCCGGCAGGCCGATCTCGTCGACGATCTCCGGCGCCCAGTCGAGCGTCTCGAGGTCCATCAGGAGGGTGCGGGAGGCGTTGGTGACGTCGGTGAGGTGGCGGCCGGTGAGGTTCCAGAGCAGCCACGAGTCGATGGTGCCGAATGCCACCTCGCCGGCCTCGGCGCGGCGGCGGAGGCCATCGTCGTGGTCGAGCATCCAGCGGGCCTTGGGACCGGCGAAGTAGGTGGCGAGCGGCAGGCCGGTGACGGGGCGGAACCGGTCGGGTCCCTCGTCGCCGCCGAGGCGGCGGCACAGCGCGTCGGTGCGGGTGTCCTGCCAGACGATCGCATTGGCGGCCGGGGCGCCGGTCTCCCGGTCCCACAGGACGGTGGTCTCCCGCTGGTTGGTGATGCCGACCGCGGCCAGGTCGGCGGCGGTGATGCCGGCGGCGGCGAGGGCGCCCTCGACGACCGCCCCGGTGCGCTCCCAGATCTCGGAGGCGTCGTGCTCCACCCACCCCGGCTTCGGGTAGATCTGGCGGTGCTCCTGCTGGTCCATGGCGACCAGGCGCCCCTGCCCGTCGAGGACCACGAAGCGGGTGCTGGTGGTCCCCTGGTCGATCGCTCCCACGTACTGCGGCATCGGTCCTCCTCGCGGCGGGCACCGCTCAGGATCGCACACCGGGCGGCCGGCGATGCGGCCTACCCGCCGGCGCCGAACAGGCGGCCGTACACCTCGCCGGCCTGCTGGCGGGCGGCGTCGGGGCCCTCGGCCACGAACGTCCCCACCACGTCGGCCGCCTCCACCACCACCAGGTCGATGTCGGGCTGCTCCTCCTTGGTGAAGCGGCGCAGCACGAAGTCGGCCGGGTCCATGCGGCCGGGGGGCCGCCCCACGCCGATCTTGAGGCGCCAGAACCCGGCGTCGCCGCCGAGGCTGCGGACGATGGAGGCCACGCCGTTGTGGCCGCCCGTGCCGCGTCCCTCGTGGCATCGCAGCTTGCCGAACGGCAGGTCGATGTCGTCGTGCACGACGAGCAGCACGTCGGGCTTGAAGTACTTGTGAAGCGACTGGACGGGACGGCCCGACTCGTTCATGAACGTCATCGGGAGCGCCAGAGCGGCCTGGTGCCCACCGAAGGTGGCGGTGGACACCTCGGCCACGATGCAGCGGGGCGCCTTCTTGAAGGTGGCGCCGGCGCGCTCGGCCGCCTTGGCGACGGCGTCGCCGCCCACGTTGTGGCGGGTGCCCTCGTAGCCGGGCCCCGGATTGCGGAGGCCGACGACGAGCAGGCGGGTGCTCAGGCCTCGTCCTCGCCTTCGCCGGACGCCTCGGCGTCCGCGGCCTCTTCGGCGCCCTCGGCGGCTTCGCCCTCTTCGCCCTCGGCCAGCTCGCCCTCGAGCTCCTCGGCCTCCGGCTCCTCGACCAGCAGGGCGGCCGGGATGACGATGGTGGCGAGCGGCATGTCGGGGTCGGAGACGATCTCGACGCCCTCGACGGCTTCGAGCATCCCGACGGTGTAGGTGTCGCCGATGTTGAGGTCCTCGATCATCGCCGGGATGGACGACGGGATCGCCATCGGCAGGGCGTTGACGATCACCGACGTGTTGACGGTGTCGACGATGCCGCCCTCCTCGCGCACGCCGATGGGCGTGCCGATGAACTCGATGGCGACCTCGGCCTCGATGGCCTCGTCGAGCGAGATCTTGACGAAGTCGAGGTGGGTGACCTCACCGCGCACCGGATGGCGCTGGATCTCCCGGGCGACGGCGAGGTGCTGTTCCTTGCCGACCTCGAGGTTGATGAGGGCGTTGAGGCCGGCCTCGGTGGTGAGGGCCGCGTACAGCTCGCGGCGGTCGACGGCGATGGTGATCGGGTCGATCCCCCGCCCGTAGACGACGGCGGGAACGCCGCCCTCGCGCCGCAGCCGGCGCGACGGCGCACTGCCTGTCTCGCGGCCGGTCTCGGCGCGCAGCGTGATCTGCTCCATGGAAGGGACTCCTCAGACGGAACCTGCGGGCCGCCCATTATGCCGGGAACCCGGCCGTTATCGCAAAGCGGGAGGGTCCCGGCGAGGGGTGCCTCGCCCGGGGAGCGGCGGTCGCACCCCGGCGAATCCGGTGCCGGGTGTCCACATCGGCCTGTTCCACGGCCTTTACTGGGTGTGACGGGGAGTGCCATGGCATCGGTCGAGGCCGCCGGCGAGACGTTCTCCAGGTTGGTGGAGGAGCGGGGCAGGCGCCTGCAGCATGCACTGGTCGCCGCGCTCGGCCCCGAGCTCGGCGTGGAGGCCGCATCGGAGGCGCTGGCCTACGGGTGGGAGCATCGGGATCGGGTCGGCGCGATGGACAACCCCATGGGGTACCTGTTCACCGTGGGCCGCAACTGGGGGCGCCGCCAGTTCCGCCGCCGCACGGCCACCCGCTTCCCGGCCCCCGAGCCGGTCCATCTGTCCGAGCCCCGGGTCGAGCCCGGCCTGCCCGTGGCACTGGCCGGGCTCTCCGAACGCCAGCGGGTGGCCACGGTGCTGGTGCACGGCGCCGGGTGGACGACCGCGGAGGTGGCCGACCTGCTCGGTATCGACCGGGGCAGCGTCCACAAGCACGCCGAACGCGGCCTCGGGCGGCTGCGGGCGGCACTGGGGGTGATCGCCGATGCGTGACGTCGCGCACCAGTTGCGGGACTACTGGTCCGACCTCGCGGCCGGCCTCCCCGCCCCGTCGCTCGAAGGCGCGCGCTTCGAGCGGCCGGGCGCGGTCGTGGTGCGGCCCCTGGAGGAGGCGGCGCCGGGGAGGCGTCCGGCATGGGCCGCGGCAATGGCGGCGTTCGCCGGGGTATCGCTGCTCGGCGGCGCCCTGTGGTTGTGGGCCGCCGGAGGGGACCGCGGCACCGTGTCGGCGATCCCGGCCCCGGCCGACTGGGACCCGGTTCTCGCCACCACCGTGGCGGGCACGCCGCCTGCGGCCGCCGAGTGCCCGGCGGGATCCGACCCGGACGCCGCCGGCCCGGCCGACCAGGATCGCCCGCCGTCGGGTGCGCGGAGCAACCAGACCGCCGCATTCGACCTGCACGCCGGCCGAATCGTCTACGTGATCGCCGAGATGGATGGGGCATGGGAGCAGGTGCCGGCCCAGACCTGGACGTTCGACGTCTGTGCCAACACGTGGCAGCGGATGGACCCGGGCGGCGACCCGTCCCTCCCCGGCAACCTCGTCTACGACGTCGACTCGGACCGCACCATCTCCTTCGCGACCGGGACCGTGGGGGTGTACGACGCGACCACCGACACCTGGACGCGTCGCGACCGGCCGGCGGGGTTCCGGGGGGACGGCGGGGCGGTGTACGACCCGGTGTCCGGGCTGGTCGTCGTGCAGCTCTACCGGGACGACGCGGTCGCCATCGCCGCCTACGACGTCGACAGCGACCGGTGGACGCTCGTGGGGAGCCAGAGCCGGCCCACCGGAGCCAGCCTGGTGGGCTACGCCGCCGGGATCGACCGGCTGGTGCTGCAGGGGTACGACGTCTCCCAGCGGGACACGAGCCGCTTCCCCGGCCCCACCGGCGGGCTGCTCGACCCCAGGACCGGTGAGGTGACCCTGCTCCCGGAGCCGGGGCCCCGGATCGTCGGCGGGTTCGGCGCCTACGTCTACGCCACCGGCACCGACACCGCGGTGATCCTGACGGAGGGAGCGGGCGTGTGCCGGTTCGGCCGGACCACGCTCCGTTGGGACCACTGCGTCCAACCCGTCGAGGGGTTCGCTGCGTATGACGCCATGGTCTTCGACCCGATCGCACACCGCCTCGTGCTGATCCACGGCCTCTCGGGAGCCTGGTGGACGAGCACCACCGACGGTGTGTGGGCGATCGACCTCGACGACGGCGGGTGGCATCGGCTCGTGCCCGCCGTCACCCCGGCCGTCGACCCGGCCGGATGACGACGCTCCGACCACAGGGAGGTGTTGCGATGAGAGCCACGACGACACTCCGCCTGATCCCGGTGATCCTCCTGCTGGGTGGCTCGATCGGTGGGTGCACCACCGATCCGACCACGACGGACGAGTACGGGGCACTGGAGGGCGAGTTGCGGGCGGTGACTGCGGAGCGGGATGCACTCGCCGGAGAGGTGAGCGACCTCGAGGAAGCGCTCGCCGGCGTGGACGCTGCTGCCGTCCTCGACGAAGGGTTGGCGGCGACGGACGAGGTCATCGAGTTCCTCGACGCCTATCACGAGGCATTCGAGGCCTACGACGTCGAGGCGGTGCTCGGCATGTACCACTCCGACGGCCAGTGGATCAGCGACACGCCACCGGGGAGAGACGTCTACACCCCCGAGGACGGGCCGTTCAATGCGATGGCGTACCGAAACCCCATCGGCGGGTTCGTCCGCTGGATCGGGACCATCGGCTTCGGATTCGACTCCCGGGGCGAGCCGCAGATGATCACCAACGAAGGGGGCGACATCTACGTCTCCTATCCCTCGTCGTGGCACTTCACCTACCTGGGCCGGGAGTGGCACATCACCGCGTTCACCGTCATGTGGCTGGTCCGGACCGACGACGGCCTCGCCGTCATGCGCCACTGGAACCTGACACCCCAGACCGTCATGTCGCCGTAGCCGCATCCCGCGGGGATCAGTCCGGGACCACCTCCGGAGGCAGGTGGACGACCAGGGTGCAGCGGTCGTCACCGGCGAGCACCGACTCGCGGACCTCGGCGTGGAGCGGCCGGCCGAGCACCACCTCCCAGAACCGCTTGTGGAACCCCCCGCTGCACGCACAGAACACCGCAGGCACCTCGACGTCGCCGCCGCGCAGCGACTCCTTCACCCACGGGCAGTGGCAGTAGTGGTAGCGGCGCTCCCGTTCGTCGGTGGCGGCGAGCCACTCCCGGGTCATGTGCGGGATCTTCGTCTCGACGATCGTGGCTCCCTCGCGGACGCCGGTGCTGACCTCGGGATGGGCGCGGACGAAGTCGAGGACCTCGGCGGTGATGTCCTGCACGTACCAGGGCCGGCCCTCCCGGTGGCATGCCTCCAGGGTCTCCATCAGTCGATCGCGGCGCCACTGCAGCAAGAGGTCGACGTCGCCGTGCTCCTCGAAGTGGGCCCTGGCCTCGGCGTACCACGCCGGGTCGAGATCACGGAGGCAGGCGGCCAGCACCTCCCCGGTGACGGCCGGGTCCGCCTCGGCGGCGAGCCGCTCCAGCACGTCGCGGGCGTACCGGGGCAGTTCGGTGGCCGGCGTGCCCAGCGGCGGCAGGTCGATGCCGGCGAACACCCGATCCCGCTCCTCCTCGCCGAGGGCGTCACCCATCCGGGCATGCAGGTTGCCGAGGGCCTCCCCGCCGTCCACGAAGGACAGCACCGCTGCCGTCAGGTCGTGGTCGCCGACGAACCGCCCGTAGAGGGCCAGAGCCCAGAAGAGGTCGGGCGTGTTGGCGCCCTCGTGGATCATCTGCGCCGCGAACGCCGGGACCACCGGGGCGGGCGGGTCCTCTCCGCAGCGTGCCGCGAAGCGCTCCACACCATCCAGGACGCCCTCCGGATCGCCCGGGGCGAAGCCCCGCTGCGAGAGGAACTCCGCGAACGCCTGCCGATCCATGGGCACCTCCTGCTCCGGTCCGAGCCTACGGGCCGGAGGACGGGCACGGACGGCCGCACGCCGAACCCGCCCGGCGCCGGGCCGGGCCCTCCGGTATGGTGTCCCCCTTGCCGGACCATCGGAGGGGGTCTCAGATGCCGGATCGTCGTCCTCGCGCCAGCCTGCCCAGGGGCATCCCGGAGCCGCTGCGCGACTTCGTCCGCTGCACGGCGGACACCGCCACGCTCGCGCCCGGCGACCTCGACTGGGTCCCGAAGCCCAAGGGCCGCCTGGTCCCCGACGACCTGCCGTCACCGTCGGTGTCGTTCGGCGACGCCGAGGGAGGCGGCGTCGACATCACCGTCGCCTGGGGTTTCCTCTCGGTGACCCTGACCGCCACCGTCGCCGACGGGAAGCTGTCGATCGCCTCGCCCAGTCCCCTGGTGCCGACCGGCGACATCGAGAAGTGGGTGGACGACCTGAACGCCGACCTGGAGGCCAACGGGAAGCAGATCGCCGACCTCGCAGTCGAGGACGGCGTGTTCCACGCCACCAAGCAGCCGATCCCGGTGCCGGCGGACGAAGCCGGGGACACGGCCGTGACGGCGCCGGCGCCCGTGGCCGTCGCGGCCGCGACCGCCCCGCCCGAGGAGCCGGTGCTGCGCCCCGGCGCCCCGGCCCGGGTCAAGGAGTTCTTCGACAAGTGGAGCGGGAAGCAGAAGGCGGTCGGCGGCGCCGGGGCCCTGGCGCTCGGCGTGGCGGCGTTCTTCCTGTTCGGCGGCGGCGACGGCGGCACCGCGCCGTCGCCCGGTGAGGCCGCCCCGCCGGCGGCCTCGTCGAGCACCTCCACGTCCACGACCGCCGTGGGGTCGAGCACGTCCTCGACCACGACCACCGCCGCCCCCCAGCAGGACGGCGAGCGGGTCGGCATGTTCGACGATCCGCCGCAGGACGCCTTCGATTGCAGCACCCAGGAGATGCTCGCCTCGCCGCTGGACGTGGAGTCGGTGGATGTCCTCCGCGACGGGTCCGCCTTCACCTTCCGGGTGGCCACCAACGGTTCGCCTGCGGCCGTGCTCGACCCGGCGACCGGCGACTGGAGCGGCGCGATCATCATCGGCGTCTCCCCGGACGTCGGGGACCCCGTGGCCATGATCGCCCAGGTCCACGAGGGCGTGCCGACCATCGGCATGATGGACCCGGAGACCGGTGAGGTGACGCCGAACGGCATCCTGGTGGACGACGCGTCGGTGGACTTCTCCCACGGCTTCGACCCGGGCGCCACGCAGTTCGCGGTGCGCATCCAGTCGTTCCACGGGACCGGCCCGGACCACCCGGTCGCCTGCGACCTGATGGACTTCACGTTCGTCCCCTAGCCGGGGGCGACCCCGGTCCCCGGACGGGGCCTAGTCGTCGGTCTCCAGGATCCTCGGGGTCAGCAGGACGACGAGCTCGGCCTTCTCGGATTGGCGGGACTCCTCGCCGAACACCCGCCCGATGAGGGGGACGTCGCCGAGCATCGGGACCGCGGTCTGTGCTGCGCTCAGGCCGCCGAGCACCACCGCCGCCCCGTCGCGCACCTGGACCGCGGTCTGCAGCTCGCGCGGCGCCGGGCCGTCCAGCACGTACACGAAGTAGTCGCCGTACCCGTACAGCGGCAGGACCGCCGTGGTGGTGCCGTCCCCCGTGGTGGCCGGCACCGGCGGGTACATCAGGTCGGCGGGGCCGATCCTGCCGTCGTTGTCCACGTCGCAGATCAGCCCGACGACCACGCCGGGGAACACGGCGGACATCACCACGAGCATCCCCGACAGCCCGTCGCCCCAGGCCTCGCCCGGGATGATCTCCTCCCCGTCGGGGTGGTCCACGGCGATGTCGATCTGCACCCCGCCCTCGGCCGTGATCGTGGGCCTGCACACCAGCTCCAGTCCGACCTCGAAGGTGGTCCGGACCGTGTCGATGCCGGTGATCTGCGGCAGCGCCACCGCCCCGGTGTCCCCGCCGGCGGCTTCGAGAGCCGGCAGCAGCGCCTCCAGGCGCAGGTCGCCGAGCAGGCTGGTGACCATCGGCGGGCACGGCACCGTCGCCCCGCCGTCGCCGACGGTGGCCGCCAGGGCCTCGGCGTCGGTGCCCTGCGGCAGGAACGACACCGACCCGGTCCCCGGCGGGCTCAGGGTGATGCCTCCCATGCCCACCCAATCGAAGCCGAGGGTCGCCACCGCATCCTGCGACACGTCCAGGAATCGGGCCTCCACGGACACCTGCGTCGGCACCGCGGCGAGGCGGGAGAAGTGGTCGGTGGTCCCGGTGACGGTGACGGTGCCGCCGTCGCGGCGGATCACCTGGCCGCCGAGCGGCTCCCACCCGTCGCCGCCGCTCGCCGTGGTGATCAGGATCACCGCCGGGGTGGCGCCGTCCGGCACCGTCCCCGCCAGTTCCTCGACGGGGATCGTCACCGTCACGGCCACCGGGGCGTCGAACTCCAGGGCGCCCGGCTCCAGGGCGTAGGCCCACGCCGGCGGGTCGAGCGCGGCGAGGTCGTCGGGTGCGTCGGCCGGTGCCAGCGCGCTCACCGTGATGCCGGGATCGGTGCCGATGGCATCCGCCGGGACGTCGATGGCCACCCGCCCGTCGTCGCTGGACACCGAGAAGCCGGCCGCCGCCGTGGTCGCCGGCGCGACCGTGGAGGCCGTGGTGGACGGGCCTGCCGTGGCGGCCGTGGTGGACGGGATGGAGGACGCTGCCCCGTCGTCGCCGCCGCAGGCCGCGGCCAGGAGCGAGAGGGCCACACCGAGCACGAGGAATCTCCGCATGGCGGCGAGGGTACCGGGACCGCCCGGATTCTGCCGGGACGGGCGGCGCAGCTAGGTGCCCAGCACCTCTGCGAGGAACTGCGCCAGCACCGCGTCGTCGGGTTCCAGATCCACGTAGCCGAGGAACCACAGGTCGGATCCGTCGGTGAACATCACCAACTGCGACGCCGACAGCGTCGGGTTGCCGGGGGCGGCCACCTCGATGGCGAGACCCCCCTCCGGCAGGGCCAGGTCGAGCATCCGCACCGTGAACTCCACGTCCACGTCGCCGCTCTGGGGCTGCGTCCACGACGTGCACGACTCGGCGGCGGCCCGGTGCAGTTCCACGACGGCGGCGGCGTCCGCGGCGGTGGCGAAGCCATCGATCGCCTGCAGCAGCACCGGGAACGGCTCGCCGCCCAGGAACACCCGCCCCGCGTGACGCTCCGACTCCGGCCGATCGGCCGGCATCTCGGCGCCGCAGACCAGATCGAGGGCGTTCACGCTGCTGCCGCTGTCGGTCTGCACCGTCCACGGGCCCCCGAAGCCCGGCACCCGCACCAGCATCGCCTCCAGCACCGGGTCGCCCGTCGAGATGACCCCCGTCGGGGCCGTTGCCACGGTGCTCGACTCCCCCGCCGCCGGCGCATCCGACCCGCATGCCGCCACCACCAGCGCCAGCACGGTGATCAGCAGGATCGGCGGTCGGTGGTCGCTCATGGGTGCTCCTCGGGGCCGGGACGGCATGGTATCGCCGGGACGTCGCACCCGTGGCCGCCGGCGGCCGCGTACGCTTGGGGCACGCCGATCCTGGGGGGCACCGGTGATCCGCTCACGCATCCTCGCGCTGTTCCTGGCCTTCGCCGTCGTCACGGCATCCTGCGGGGGAGGTGACGGCCCGGGTGCCGGTGAGATCGGCCCCGACGGGGGCACCGTCTCCTCGGCCGACGGCGGCCTCACCCTCGTCGTCCCGGCGGGAGCCCTCGTCGAGCCGGTGGCGATCGAGATCACCGCGGTCTCCGACCCGCCCGACGTGTTCGCCGAGACCCCGTGGGCCCTGTACCGGCTGGAGCCGGACGGCTTGCAGTTCGACGCTCCCGTCGGGTTCACGCTGGAGGTCCCCTTCGTGGCAGAGGCCGACGGCTCGGTGGCTGCGCCGATGGTGGCGCTGTTGTCCGGCGACCTGGCCGAGGCGACCCTCCTCGGCGGGTCGGTGGACGTGGACCTGGAGCGCGGCGTGGCGGTGGCCACCGGCACCCTCGACCACTTCTCCTACCTGGTCGGCCACAGCGGCAAGCTGATCGTGAAGCTGGAGGACGTCCAACCCCGCCGCAAGAACGTGGGCGACGTCTGGGAGGCCGAGACCGTCGTGGCCAGCGGCGGCGCGGGAGGCAGGTTCACCGTCAACGTGCTGAACCTCCAGGTGAAGGGCATCTCCTTCACCGCCGACGCCCCGGTCGAGGTGTACGGCTCGGACGGCCACCCCGGCTTCGTCCTCGAGCCGGAGTCCGAGCGCACCCTGGACTCGCCGGTCCCCCGCTGGACCTGCGCCGACGACGGCGACGGCTCCTACGGCGTGGACGTCACCGCCGAACTGGGCGGCGGAGTGGTGTCGGGGATGGTGTGGTGGGCGCGCGAGATCACCGAGGGCCTGCCCGGCGTGGCCGCCAACGAGTGGTCGGTGTCGGTGTCGGTGCCCATGGAGTGCGTCGCCGCCGAGCCCACCACCACGACGTCGAGTTCGACGACCACCACCGTCCTGGAGACGCCCGGCCCCGGGGAGATCACCTGCGGGTGGGTGGAGGCGGTGGACGTGCCGATCGACCGCGAGGCCATCGCCCTGCTCGTCGCCGGCGACATCGCTGCGCTGATCGAGCAGTACGCCGACCTGGCCGCCTCCCTCGGCTACACCGCGGACGGGGCCGGCGCCCCTCCGCCCCTGCAGACGTTCGACCCGATGCTGCAGGAGGGCCCGATGGACTGGTCGGCCTGGCAACGGTCGTTCCGCCACCAGCACGAGCAGGACATGGTCGGGGCGCTGGAGGAGCGGGTGTGCAACCAGAGCCTCCACTCCGACGGGCAGCAGTCCACCACCTCGCAGGGCGCCACCGACATCATCGGCACGGCGTCGGCCACCGGCGAGGCACCGCCCGAGGGGACGGTCCAGGCATTCGGCAACACCGACTACCCGTGCGGCGCCGGCGAGCGCGGCACCACCGTCTGCGGCGAACTGCCGTTCCCCGAGGGGCAGGTGCTGGTGGTGGCGATGGCGCTCGGGGGCCTGGTGCCGGCAGCAGACCCCGCCGCCTACTTCCAGTACGGCTTCGTCTTCGACACCGACGGCGACCCGGCCAACGACTACCAGGCATCGGCCGCCTTCCCCAACGACACCTTCGACGGCACCGACCTCTGGTACGACGTCGAGTACTCCCCCGAGAACGGCTGGATGCTGGGGGTGATCGACCCCTCGGCCGGGTTCGCCACCGTGCCGAGCGCCGCCAGGGTGGTCATCGTCGACTACGGCATGCTGCTGGTGGTGCCGGTCTCCGAGATCGGGGACCCGTCGGTGGCCCGCTACCGGGTGACCGCGTTCCGCCACCTCGGCGACTGGGGCATGAGCCCGCCGTACGCGTGGAACGGCGACGCGGTGCCGCCCGTCGGTGAGCCGCTGCTGCCGATCGCCACGGGGTAGGCCCGGCGGGCGGTCAGCCGCCGGTCCGGGCGAAGAGGGCCCAGTCGGTGTTGGCGCGCACCAGCGAGAAGCGATCGGCGATGCCGGACCACACCGCCATGTCGTCGCCCTGCAGCGGCAGGCGCAGCAGCACGTACGCCACGTCGTCTGCGGCCGGCAGCGGGCTGCCCTCCAGCGAGATGTCGGTGCCGTACATCGATCGCGCGAACGGGTTCGGCCACGAGTAGATCTGCTCGCGCCTCGCCAGGTGAGGCGTCACCGCCCAGTGGGCGCTGACCACGGCACCGTCCGGCACCTCTGCGATCAGTTCGCGGGCCGACACCGCCACCGGGTGATCGGGCGCCCAGTAGGCGACCGGGGTCCGCGCCGGCGGCAGCGGGCCCCACAGGTACGCCGACCACAGCGCGGCCGCCGCGACCGCTGCGACCGCCGTGCGGCGGCGGCGACCCGTCGTCCCCGCGAGGGCCGCCACCGTCCCCAGGGCCAGCGCCGGCAGCGCCACCGCCGAGTAGTGGAAGTCGATGCGGTGCTGGTAGCCGAAGTTGCTCAGCACGTTGGTGGCCACCACCAGCGCCGAGATGGCCGCCACCTCCGGCGCCCTGGCGAACACCCAGGCGAACGGGGCACCCATCTGCCACAGATAGAACGGGCGCCCATCCGAGCGCAGGTAGTCGATCACGTTCCCGGGCCGGGCCAGCGTCTCGGCGACCAGGCCCCGTACCCCGCCGAAGGGGATCCGCCACGCGTTGGGGACCAGGCGGCCGCTGAGCCCGCCGATCACGGCCAGCATGGCGAAGAGCCCCCAGGCGATCGATGCCCCCACCGTCACCAGGCCGATGGTGCGGTCGCGGCGCCACGCCACCCACAGGCCGAGCGGCACCGTCACCAGTGCCACGTCCTCCTTCACCAGCAGCGCCAGGGCGACGCACACCGCATACGTCCGCCAGCGACGCTCCAGGGCCGCCCACACGGCGAAACCCACCAGCGGAACCAGGTACGTGTCGGGATGGAAGTCCTCCAGGTTGGTCCACTGCAGGGCCGGGTGCAGCAGGAACAGCGAGCCCAGCAGCACCGCCACCGCCCCGCTGCCCAGGCGCGCCCGCGCCAGCAGGTACACCGGCACCGCCCCCAGGGCGGCGGCCAGCGACTGGGTCCCCAGCAGCACCCCCGCCCCCGGCATCACCCAGTACAGGGGCACCAGGAACACCAGGATGAACGAGGTGTGATCGCCGAACAGGTTGCGGCCCATCAGGGTGACGAACGGGGCCTTGAACCGCGACAGCAGCCACACGCCCTGGTCGTAGAGGCCGTAGTCGAAGGTGGACGTGCCCAACCCGTGGTGCAGGTCCAGCGACAGCCAGGTGAAGTACCAGGCGTAGGCGGCGACGACGGCGGCCATCGCCCATCCCCACACCGACACGCCACGGACATGGGCCCACGTCGAGCGCGCCAGACGGCCGGCCCCGGTGCGGAGCCGTCCGGGGAACGCTGCGAGCCTCCCGGTGAGCGACACGGCCATGGGGGCGATTCTCGCGCCGACGCCGCTGCGGCGGGCCCTAGGCTCCCCGGGATGCACTGGTACCTGGGCCTCGACGCGGCCGCCGTGGCCGTCTTCGCCGCCGTGGGGAGGCTGTCCCACGAGGAGCCAGCGTCCGTCACCGGCGTCGCCGGGACGGCCGCCCCGTTCCTCATCGCCCTCGCCGCCGCCTGGGCGGCCACCCGGGCGTGGCGGGCGCCGCTGTCGTGGCCGACCGGCATCGGGGTGTGGCTGGTCACCGCGGCCGGCGGGATGCTGCTGCGCCGATTCGCGTTCGGGGACGGCATCGCCGCAGGGTTCCTGGTGGCCGGCACCGCCTTCCTGGGCCTGTTCCTGGTCGGGTGGCGGGCGGTCGCCCTGTGGATCAGGGCCTCCTGACCGCCTGCTGCTACCTTCCCCCGCCATGGTCGACTTCACCAAGCGCGCCGCCAGGGCCGCCGAGGGCATGCTCGCCCCCGGCGAGGCCGTGCTGGCGGCTTCCAACGTGTTCCCCTCCCCGTTCGCCGTCGCCGACTCCGCCACCACCGCCGGCGCCGTCGCCGGCGGCCTGGTCGGCGGCCTGGTCGGCGCCGCGGTGGACAGGCGGCGGGAGTCCCGGGGCCGGGAGGAGGACGCGTCCGCACCGGTGCCCGCCATGGCGAACCGGCCCCGCGACGAGCGAGCCGTCCCTGCCAATGGCGCCCTGCTCGCCGTCACCGGCACCCGCATCGTGGTGTGGTCCATCTCGGGGCTCGGCAAGCCCAGGGACGTGCTGTTCCAGATCCCCCTCGACACGCTCGACGCCGTCGCCTGGCAGGAGGCCGACCCGAAGTGGGTGCGGGGCAAGCCCCGCTCCACCCTCTTCTGGCTCGGGATCGGCGGCAGCGCCGTGCTCCCGGTGGCCGCCATCAGCATGGGCCCCGCCGGCACGTACGTGCGGGCGATCGTCGATGCGCTCGCCGGGTTGCTGCCCGGCAAGGTGCGGGAGTTCACCGCCTGACGGCCGCCCCTACCCCAGCAGCATGCGGAGCGCGGCGGCGACGGCGGCCACCACCAGCACCCAGCGAATCCATCCGGCCCCCTTCTTGACCGCCAGCGTCGAGGCCGCGAACGCTCCGGCCATGCTCCCGGCCCCCACCAGGGCCCCGGCGCCCCAGTGGACCTGGTCGGCCTGGATGAACAACAGCAGCGCCACCGGCAGGTAGCAGAGGATCAGCGCCACCTTGGCGCCGTTGCCCTTCACCAGGCCCAGGCCCAGCCCCGGCACCAGGGCCGCCAGGAACAGGAACCCCACGCCGGCCTGGACGAACCCGCCGTAGAAGCCGACCCCGAACAACGCCACGCTGGTCCACGGCTGGCGGAGCCGGGGCTCGGGCGCCGGCTCCCATCCCTTCGGCTTGGCGAGCACCGAGACGGCCACCAACACGACGGCCACCGCGAACACCTTCTTCAGGTCGCCCGCGGACAAATGCGTGGCCAACCAGGCGCCCGCTGCTGCGCCCGCCACGGTGGGGGCCGCCAATCGGCCCACCACCGGCCACGGGATGGCGCCGCCGCGGGCGTAGCCGCTCACCCCGCTGATGTTCTGCAACAGGATGGCCACGCGCAGCGTCCCGTTGGTGAGCCCGGCGCCGATCACCTCCACCAGCACCGGGATGGTGATCACCGAGCCGCCGCCGGCCACCGTGTTGATGAACCCGCCGGCGATCCCGGCGCCGACGAGGGCGGCCATCTCGAGGATCGACATGGCCGCCAGCCTACGCCCGCCGGCACCCGGGCCGATCGTGCGCATC
>JAHLKU010000032.1 GCA_020444505.1 Actinomycetota bacterium
GGCCACCTGCGGGGACCCCGACACCAAACCCATGAGACCGTGGCTCTCACTGCGACGGCTCACATCCCCTCAGCTCTACCGCTATTCGACGTTCCAGCGACCCTTCGGAATCGCCTAGGGTGAAGCCGACAATGGCCGCAGGAGGACCGCGATGAACCAGGAACCAACGACGCGCCGTCTCGGGTGGGTGCTCGCAGGCATCGGGATCGTCCTGACGGCGATCGCCATCTTCCTGGTGGTGACCAGCGAGGGCACCGCCAACTGGGTCTCGACGGAAGCCGTCGTGGTGGACGTCGACAAGGACGACGGCGTCGTCGTCGGCAGCACCCTCCGTTTCCGGGATCCCACCGACAACGCCTACGACATCAAGTCGTCGTTCGGCGATGAGGACACCCGGCGGGGCACGAAGGTCAACCTCACCTACAACCCCTCCAACCCCACCCAGATCCTGCTGGAGGGCGAGACGGCCGGGCAGTCCATCCACTTCTCCTTCATCTTCCTGTTCGGGCTCATCGCCGTCTGGGGCGTCGTGATCGCCCTCTACGACCCGCAGCTCACCCCCATCCCGACCCGGCCCGACGGCATCGCCGGCACCGCCTTCTGGATCGCCGCGTTCTCCATCATCGCCGTCCTCGCGCTCCACAGCCGCGTCGACGGCCTCTCCGAGATCGGCACCTGGCTGCTCGGCGCCGTCGGCCTGGTGCTCGCGTTCGGCATCTGGCGGGTGATGGCGTGGGCGCGCATCGCCGGCATCGCCTACGCCGGCGTCGTCCTGGCGGTGGTCGTGGTCCATTGGGCCCAGGACGCCAACCGGTGGGGTGCGCCCCTCTTCTGGCACCTGCTGCTCGCCGGGGTGTGGGCACTGGTGCTCCTGGCGCTCACCCGCAAGGAGACCGCCAAGGCCTACGCCCGGCTGCGCCAGCGCCGCATCGCCGCCGCCGCAGCGGCCGGCGGCTGATCCACCCGGTCCCCGCCGCCCCCGGCGCACCCTACCGGCGCGCCTCGCGCCTACCCTGACGCCGACGATCTCCCAGGAAGGACGTTGCCGTGGACGCCCGCTACACCCGCATCCTCATCGCCATCGCCACCACCATCGTCGTGCTGTTGGTCGCCCTCGTGGTGGTCCTCGCGACCGGCGGCGACGACGAGCCCGGCACCACCGTCGCCGCGTCGACGTCCACCACGCTCGCCACCACCACCACGCCGCCGACCACGGCCGCCCCCACCACCACGGCACCGCCGGCGACCACCACCACCGCTCCCCCCGCCACCACCACCTCGAGCACGGCGCCCCCGTCGACCACCACCACGACCACGGCCCCGGCCGGTGCCTGCTCCGGGCTCCCGTCCACCCCGGTCGCCGGCGGCGCCACCGACCAGACCGCCGCCTTCGGCGACCTGGACGGCGACGGCGGCGCCGACACCATGGTGGTCTACCGCGACGCCGGCGCCTGGTGGCTCAACGTGGAGACCCACTACGGCTGGTCCACCGAGATCCCGCTCACCGGCATGGTCGCCAGGGCGATCGACGTCGTGGACCTGGGCGTCGCCGAGCAGGTGATGGTCGCTCAGATCGACGCAGGCGCCTCGGTGGAGGTCTACGGCCTGTTCGCCTTCCAGGGCTGCGGCATCGTCCACATCATGGACGCCAACACCGGGTTCGAGACCGCGCTGCCGGTGGGCGGCACCGTCACCCACCTCGACGGCTTCACCTGCCGCCCCGACGGCATCACCGTCACCTCGGCGGCGGTGGACCCCGACGACCCGACCATGTGGGAGTACACCGAAACAGACTTCCTGTACGTGCCGGGCCTCGGCGAACTGCAGCCCACCGCCTCGTCGATCCAGCTGCTCACCAGTCCCGCCGACGACGCCACCATCTACGGGGCGGGCGACTACGACTGCTGATCGGTGCGGGGCGCTGCCGGCGGCCTAGGCGCCGGGCGACGCGGCCTGCGGCGCCTCGAGACGCGGGGCGTCGCCCCACAGGCGCTCCAGGTCGTAGTAGGCCCTGGTGTCGGCGTCGAACACGTGCACGACCACGTCCCCGTAGTCGAGCAGCACCCAGGTGCCGTCCGTCAGGCCCTCCCGCCGGATCGGCCGGACACCGCTCTTCTTCAGGGCGGCCTCGGTCTCCTCGGCGAGGGTGGTGACGTGACGGCGCGACGTGCCGGAGGCGATGACGAACACGTCGGTGATGACGAGGAGCCCGGAGACGTCCAGGAGGACCACATCCAGACCCTTCTTGTCGTCGATCGCGGCGGCGGCCGCCGAGGCGGTGGCGATGGTGTCCGGATGCAACGAGATGGGGCTCATCCCTCCTTCGAGGCCAGGTCGGTTCCCACGATGATACTGACGTCCACGACTCCCGAAGGGGCCCGCGCCTCCTGCACCACCTCGGCGATGCCCAGCAGGTCGGCCGCCTCACGGGCGCCGGCGGCGGCGTGCTCGCCCTGGGCGATGACCAGGCTGGTCTCGTGGTCGAACCGGTCGGCGTTGCCCGAGCGGAACACGTAGAACCCTCCCGCCACCAGCCGCTCGGCCACCGCCGCCCCCGAGCCGGCCACCCCGTTGCCGTTGAGGACCTCCACCCGGGGGCGGCGCCCCTCCCGCAGCAGCAGATGGCCCAGGTCGCCGGCGAGGTAGTCGTCGATGCGGTCGGTGGCGAGCACCAGGGCGTCCCTTCCCGCGCCGACGGCCACCCGGTCCACCGGCGGCACGTCGATGCGCCCCTCCGCGGCCACGGCCCGCAGCAGCGCGGCGGCGCCGTCGGGGTCGCCGGCCCCTGCCACCAGTGCCGCAGCCGCCGAAGGGTCGGCGTCCACCACCGTCAGCAGGCCGTCCCACACCGCCTCCTGGCGCTGCAGCCAGTCGAACTGGTTGCCCTCCCCCGGCTCGGACAGCAGCAGTTCGACCAGGTCGGTCGAGAGCTCCTGGGGCCCGGGGGCGATCAGCCGCCTCGAGCCCTCGCCGCCCTCCACGTACAGCTCCACCGGCACGTCCACCACCAGGCTCTCCGCCACCGCAGCGGTGCCGCCGGCCGGCACCGGCACCACGTCGTCGATGCGGATGCCCGTCTCGTTGGCCAGCGCCAGACGGGCCAGGGATGGCCCCCCGAAGCCGAGCGCCTGGGCCATGGAGAACTCCCCGTACCCGGGCACCTGCACCAGGAGGGTCTGAGGGATCAGCACCATCGCCGCCGGGCCGTCCGGGGGCTGGTGGAGGAGGGCGAAGGCGGCATCGCCCTCGCCGCTCCCCAGCACGGCCAGCGCAGACCGTGACGGCACCGGGGCGGGCGGCGGAGCCGTCGTCGTGGTGGTGGTCTCCGGCACCGCGTCGGCACGATCCTGCAACTCCGACGACCAGTCCTCCCAGGCCCCCCACACCGCCTCTGCGGCCGCCGACGCCCCCCGGCCGATCGGCCCCCTGGCCAGGTAGGCGCCGAAGGCGGCACCGGCGAGCGCCACGGCCAGGCCGGCCGCCAGCAGACGGCGTCGGGCGGTGGGACGGCGGGGACGGTGCCCCGGGTCCGCCAGGTCGATGCGGCCCGGCCGGGGCGCCTCAGGGGGCATACAGGCCGTTGGCCTCGACGTAGGCGTACACCGGCTCCGGCACCAGGAACCGGATGGCCGCCCCCTCCCGCCGCCGGTGGCGGATCATCGTGCCGCTGATCGGCAGGTCGGGGGTGTCGAGCACGTGGTGGGCGCCGATCGCCTCCCCCACCCGGCCGGGCTCGACGCCGGGGCGGGGCATCACGGCCACCTCGACCCGCGCCAGCACGTCCTCGAAGCGGTGCCAGGTGGGGATGCCGGCGGCGGCGTCCGCCCCCACGATGAGCACCAGGCGCTCGTCGGCGGGGAAGGTCTCCAGCGTGTCGGCCGTGTAGGTCCAGCCGTCGCGCTCCACCTCGCGGCCGTCGGCCTCGAAGTAGGGCACGCCCTCGGTGGCCAGCCGGGTCATCGCCCAGCGGTGCGCGGGCGCCGACACCCCGGTGCCGGCCTTCTGCCACGGCGCCCCCGCCGGGAGGAACGTGACCACGTCGAGGCCCAGCTCGCGGTAGGCGGCCTCGCCGGCGAGGAGATGGGCCACATGGGGCGGGTCGAAGGTGCCTCCGAGGATGCCGCGTCGCACGGTCCGGAGCATAGAGCCGGACCGCCTCCCAGCGGGGCCAGCCACACCCCGTCGCCCGGCACCCATCCGGCGCACCGCAGCCACGGCAGCGGGTCCGCGTACCGCTCGCCCACCCGCAGCGACACGTGCACCGCCGCCACCCCGTGGTCGACGCCCGAGGTGCCGACGACGCCGCCCGTCTCCACGCGTTGGCCTGCAGCCACCGCCACCGAGGACAGGTACGAGTACGACGAGCGCACTCCACCGCCGTGGTGCACGGTCACGCTGAGCCGGCCGGCCACCGGGCCGGCGAAGGTCACGGTGCCCGCCCGCGCCGCCCGCACCGGCGTCCCCGGCGCGGCGGCGAGATCGACGCCCCAGTGGCCGGCGTAGGGGCCCCCCGGGGCGAAGGGACGCACGACGTCCCCTGCGACCGGGGCGACAGCGCCGGCGCAGAGGAGCAGGGCGAGGGTCGGTACGGCGAACGGCAGCATGGTCGGTGCCGATGGAGCCGCACCCGGCACGGTATCGGAGGGGTGCGACGGGGGCCAGGCCCCGCCGGGTCAGGAGCGCCGGTCGGCGGCCACGGCGAGCAGGCCTTCTGCCACCTTGCGCAACTCGTCGGGGCGGAAGGGCTTGGTGACGAAGGCGTCGGCGCCGCCCCGGTCGGCCCGTTGCCGGGTCTCCTCCTGGGCGTGAGCCGTCAGCACGATGACCTTGAGGTGACGGGTCCGCAGGTCGCCCCGGATACGCTCGAGCACCTGCCAGCCGTCCATCTTGGGGAGCCCCACGTCCAGGATCAGCAGGTCCGGCAGGTCGGTGAGCGCCGCCTCGAGGCCGCTCGGCCCGTCGGACCGGACATCGACGTGGGCGCCGGTGGGACGCAGGCACACCGCGATCAGCCTCTGGATGACGGCGGAATCCTCCACGACGAGCACGCGACCGGGCACTGAGAACCTCTCTCCTGCGGGCCTGAACCCATCGACACCGGGGCGCCCGGGCTTGAGTGCTGAGGCTCAGCGGACGTGGCCGTCACCCCAGAGCACATAGCGCTCGGTGGTCAGTGCCTCCAGGCCCATCGGGCCGCGCACGTGCAGCTTCTGCGTGCTGATGCCGATCTCGGCGCCGAACCCGAACTCCTCGCCGTCGGTGAACCGGGTGGAGGCGTTCACCATGGTGGCCGCCGCATCCACCCCGGCCACGAACCGCTGCGCCGCCGCGTAGTCGTTGGTGACGATGGCCTCGGTGTGGCCGGTGCCGTGGCGCCGGATGTGCTCGATCGCCCCGCCGACCCCATCCACCACCTTCACCGCCATCACCAGGTCGAGGTACTCGCGGTCCCACTCCTCGTCGGCCACCGGGGCCAGGCCGGGCACGATGGCCCTGGCCGCGTCGTCGCCCCGCACCTCCACGCCGTGCCCGGCGAGGGCGGCGGCGATGCGGGGCAGGAACTCGTCCGCCACGCTGCGGTCCACCAGCAGCTTCTCGGCGGCGTTGCACACGCCCGGGCGCTGCACCTTGGCGTTGATGGTGATGGCCTCGGCGTCGTCGAGGTCGGCGGCGGCGTCCACGTAGACGTGGCAGTTGCCCGCTCCGTCGATGACCACCGGGACGGTGGCGTCCTCGGCGACCGCCCGGATCAGCCCCGGGCCGCCCCGCGGCACCAGCAGATCCACCCACTCGGTGGCCGTCAGCAGCGCCGTCGCCCCCTCCCGGGTGACGTCCTCGATCACCTGGACGGCGTCGGCGGGCAGGCCCGCCTCCTCCAGGCCGGCTCGCAGCGCGGCGCCGACCGCCAGGTTCGACCGCAGCGTGTAGGACGAGCCCCGCAGCAGGGCGGCGTTGCCCGACTTCACGCAGAGCCCGGCGGCATCGGCCGTCACATTGGGCCGGGCCTCGTAGATGACGGCGACCACGCCCAGCGGCACCCGCATCCGCTGGAGCCGGATGCCGTTGGGGAGCCGCCAGCCGCCGGTCTCGGCTCCCACGGGGTCCGGCAGGGCCGCCACCTTGCGCAGCCCGCCGACGATGCCGTCGATGCGCTCGTCCGTCAGCAGTTGACGGTCGGCCAGGGCGCCGGAGACGCCCTCCGCTGCGGCCTGCTCCATGTCGTGCGCGTTCGCCTCCAGCAGCGCCGCCCGTGCCCCGTCCACGGCCGCCGCCATCGCCTCGAGCGCCGCCGACTTGGCGGCGGCCGTGGCACCCGCCAGGGCGCGTGAGGCCTCGCGGGCCCGCGCCCCGTAGGCGGAGATGGTCGTGACGGGATCCGGCATGGCGGCGAGTGTAGGCGGTGCGCCGGCGGCGCCCGGGGCGGCCGGCGATCCCCCGCCGGCCGCCGCAGGCACCCTGCCTAGCCGGCCTTCTGGACCGTGACCGTGCCCTCGGCCCCGCCGCTGCCGGTGAACTCGATCACGTAGTCGAGTTCGAAGCCGTCGGGGGTGAACGACCCGGTCACCGAGATGGTGGCGATGCCGGGGTCCGGCACCGTGTCGCTGTACATCTCCAGGCCGCCGTCGCCCACCGTCACCTGCATCTCGCCGAACGTGGACGACATGATGGTCATCGACCCGGATGCAGCGGCCGCCGCCAGGTCGGCGAGCGGCACCACGAACGTCTCCGGCTCCGGGTCGGACGCCCCGAACACGAACCCGCCCAGGTCCACGGTGAAAGCGACCTCCATCGCGGCGGCGTCGTACGACACCTCGGCGATGAACTCGCCTTCGCTGCCGAAGGTGGTGTTGTTCCACGTGCCGGTGTAGCCGCCCTCGAACGGGGCGACCTCGGCGGCGACGGCCGCCATCGGGTCCTCGGTGGTGGTCGTGGCGGCGGCGGTCGTCGTGGTGGCGGCCTCCGTGGTCGTCGGTGCCGCCGTCGTGGCCGCCGCCCCCGTGGTCGACGGAGCCTCGGTCGTGTCCGCTCCGTCGCCTCCGCAGCCTGCGGCGACCAGCGCCAGTGCACACATCAGGATGCGCGCTCTCATCAGGTACCTCCCCTCGATTGGGCGGCAGGGTAGCCCCCCGGTCCCGGGTTCTGCTGGCGGCGCGCTCGTGCGACCATGCGCTCATCATCGATGGGAGGCGACATGACGGACCGTGTGATCGAAGGCACGGCGGGACGGAGCGACCTGTGGAGGGGCGCCAGGAGGCTCGCCCTGCTCGGCGCCGTGCTCGTGCTGGTGGTGTTCACGGTGTTCGTGGTCAACCAGGTGGCCCAGGTCGTGGACCTGGCCGACCGCACCAGTCCCGTCCTCGGCGACATCGTCCTCTGGGCCCTGGTGGCGGTGCTCGCCGCCCTCGTGCTGGCCCCGCTGGTGCTGTACCTGCGCCTGCCCGCCCCGCTGCGGCCACCGGCGACCGACGAGGGACCGGAGTTCGAGGAGCACCTGGCGGCACTCCGCAAGCGTCTGGCCAGGAACCCCCACGTGGACGGGTCGCCGCAGACCAGGGCGGAGATCGAAGAGGCCCTGGCGACGCTGGCCGGTCTCGCCGACGCCGCCGCCCGCGCCGAGGCGGGGCGGGTGTTCCTCTCCACCGCGATCTCCCAGAGCGGGCGCCTCGACACGTTCGTCGTGCTGGGCGCCAACCTGCGCCTGGTGTACCGGATCGCCCGCATCTACCTGCAACGGCCGACGTTGCGGGACATGACCTACCTGTACGGCAACGTCGCCGCCACCGCCTTCGTAGCCGGGGAGATCGACGACCTCGACATCTCCGAGCAGATGGAGCCGATCATCGCCAGCACCTTCGGGGGCATGGCGGGCATGGTGCCCGGCCTGGGCGTGGCCGCCAACGTGCTCACCGCATCGGTGCTCTCCGGCGCGACCAACGCCTACCTGGCGCTGCGCATCGGCCACATCGCCCGCCGCTACTGCGGGTCGCTGGTCATCGCCGACCGGCGCGGCATCCGGCGCTCGGCGTCTGCCGCCGCTGCGGGCAGCCTCGCCCAGATCGTGGCGTCCGGCAGCGGGCGGCTCGTCAAGGCCATGGGCAAGGCGACGGCGTCCCGGGCGACCGGGGCGGTGTCGGGGTTGTTCCGGCGGGGCCGCAGGGACGAGGAGGCGGATCCGCATACTCCCGGAGCGGGACCAGAATAGGGCTGTGGACATCCCGGTCGCGAACACCGGGACTACTGTGGATAAGTCCGAACTCCGATGGAGTGGTGGATGACCCGCCCGAACATGCGCCCCGGCCTGCTCGCCTTCGCCTTCATGGTGCTGTTCAGCGCTGCCACCGCGGCGTTCGGCCACCCGCCCAGCAGCGGCACGCTCCACGACTGGGGAGAGCAGGTCGACTACGACATGGTCTTCCCGGTGCAGGGCGACAACACCTACTCCCCCGGCTTCTGGGCCTCACGGGGCGAGTACGTGCACCACGCCACCGACATCATGGCCTCCAAGATGACGCCCGTCGTCGCCGTCGCCGACGGCGTGATCTACAGCGTCAACTGGAGCACCAACCCCAACGACCTCCGGCCCCACAAGTGCTGCAACCTGATCATCGACCACGACGACGGGTGGCAGACCAAGTACTACCACCTGAACAACGACACCCCCGGCACCGACGACGGCCAGGGCTGGGGCATCGCCCCCGGCATCCTGCCCGGCACCCACGTCTCGGCGGGCCAGGTGATCGGCTGGGTGGGCGACAGCACCAACGCCGAGAACACCTCGCCTCACCTCCACTTCGAACTGGTGGACCCAGAAGGGACCATCGTCGACGCCTACCTCGCCCTCAAGGCCGCCGAGGGCAACCGGGTGGCCTCCTCCGCCTGCGCCCCGCTCAGCCCCTCCAGCGCCACCGAACTGCTCGGTGGCACTCGCCTGCTGAAGGTGGGCGCCCGGGGCACCGACGTGCGTCAGTTGCAGCAGGCGCTGGCGTCGGGCGGGTACGACCCGGGCGGTGTCGACGGCGTGTTCGGGCCGAAGACCGCGGCGGCGGTCAAGGCCTTCCAGGCGGCCCGCGGCATCACCGCCGACGGCATCGTCGGGTCGGAGTCGCGCCGGGTCCTCTCCAACCTGCTGGAGACCTCCCAGTACGCCACCGCCCTCAGCCCCTCCGGGCCGATCCTCCGGCCCGGCGACCGGGGCAGCGCCGTCAGGGAGATCCAGGCGGTGCTCGAGGCCGCAGGCTTCGACCCGGGCCCCGTGGACGGCGTCTACGGCCCCAAGACCGTGGCGGCGGTGAAGGCCTACCAGCAGCAGGCCGGCATCGGCGTGGACGGCAAGGTGGGCCCCGTGACCCGGCGGTCGCTGGCGTCCTCCCTCGGCGTCACCGGCAGCGGCTGCTGAGGGGGCCGGCCCTCCGGGACGCGGCGAAGCCCCCGGCGAACCGGGGGCTTCATCCGATCAAGTCGCGGTCACCGATGGCGCCAGACGATCCGGCCTCGGCTCGGGTCGTACAACGACACCTCGATCTCCACGACGTCACCCGGCAGGATCCGGATCTTGCGCCCTCGGCGCATCCGGCCGGCCGCCCGGGCGATCACGTCGGCTCCCTGGTCGGTCTTGACCAGGAAGGTGGCGTCGCGGAGCACCGATTTCACGGTGCCCTTGGTGCGGAAGGTCTGTTCGTCTGCCATTGACTACCGGTCGTACCGGCGGGGCCGCTCCTCGCGCTCACGGGCGACGTTCACCGTGAGGCGTCGGCCACCGTTGTCGGCGCCGTCCATCTCTTCGATGGCCTTGCGCCCCGCATCGTCGCTGGCGAACTCCACGAAGCCGAATCCGCGGGAGCGGCCGGTCTCGCGATCACTGATCACCTGCGCAGAGGTGACCTCGCCGTAGCCCGAGAACATCTGCTCAAGGTCGTCAGAGTTCACGGAGAAGGGAAGATTCCCTACATACAGTCTCATTACCAAGCTTTCTCACTCGACTCGACACTCGCCCGATCTCGAGCCAAGTCGCATCCTCAGGATCATGACGAGGATCTCGCTACGTGCAGGTGTCGGAGGGAGAATACCAGCGCGACGATCCCACCTGCAGCACAAACCGGCGAAACCGCCTCAGCCGGCCAGCACGACCAGGTCGTCCCGATGGATCACCGCTCCTCCCGCCTCCGACGAGTGGCGCCCCATCGACGCCCGCACGGCCCCCGCCGACATCGACGCCCGCCCCTTGGCGACCAGTCCCCCGCCGGGCCCGAGCACCTCGACCGCCTGGCCCTCGCCGAACTCGCCCCGCACCTCCCGCACCCCGGCCGGGAGCAGCGAGCGGCCGTCCCCGGCCAGCGCCCGCACCGCGCCATCGTCCACCACCACCGCGCCGCGCACGGCCATGCCGAAGGCGATCCACAGCTTCCGCGCCGGCAGCGACGACGGCCTCGGCGCCACGAAGGTGCCGACCGCCTCGCCGGCGACCGCGGCCGCAACGACCCCCTCGGCGCGCGACGACGCCACCACCGTGGGGATGCCCGACCAGGCGGCCATGCGGGCGGCGGCCACCTTGGTGGCGACACCGCCGGAGCCGAGCGGCCCCGCCCCGCCGCCTGCGATCGCCTCCAGCGCCTCGTCGGTGGCCCGCACCGCGTCGAGGAACTCCGCCCGGTCGTCGAAGCGGGGGTCGCCCGAGTAGAGGCCTTCCGTGTCGGTGAGGATCACCAGCATCCCGGCCCCCACCAGGTGCGACACCACGGCGGCGAGGCGGTCGTTGTCGCCGAGGCGCAGTTCGTCCACCACCACGGTGTCGTTCTCGTTGACGATGGGCACCACTCCGTAGGAGCGCATCCGCTCCAGCGCCTCCTTGGCGTGCAGGTACTGGTCGCGGTTGGACAGCACGTCGCGGGTCAGCAGCACCTGCCCCGCCACCATCCCGTGCTCACCGAACAGCCGGGCGTAGGTGGCCATCAGCCGTCCCTGGCCCACCGCGGCCGCCGCCTGGAGGCCCGGGATGTCGGGGGGGCGCTCGGTCAGGCCCATCGCAGGCAGCCCGGCAGCCACCGCCCCCGAGGACACCAGCACCACCGGCGTGCCCGCTTCCGCCAGCGCCGCCAACTGCGCCACGATCGACGCGGCTCGGGCCTCGTCGACGCCGCCGGGGCCGGCCAGGCTCGACGAGCCCACCTTCACCACCACGGGGCGGCCCGGGGCCGCCGGCCGCCTCACTCCCCGCCCCCGGCGCCCGGTTCGTCGTGGAACTCGAACACCACGTCGCCGATGCGGACGTCGTCGCCAGGCTGCGCCCCCGCCGCCCGAAGGGCGTCGTCGACGCCGGCGCGGGCCAGGCGGCGCGCTGCGAAGTCGGCCGCCTCCGGGGCGGTCAGGTCGTCCAGTCCCACCGCCCGCTCGGCGGCGAGGCCGCTGACCACCCAGACCTCGCCCTCCCTGGCCACCGCGAAGCCGGGCGGCACCGGGCGATGGAGGATGAACCCCTCCCGCTCCGGCGCGTCTCGCTCGGCGAGGTCCACGGCGTCGGCGAGGGCGTGCATCAGCGTGTCGACCCCGGCGCCGGTGACGGCCGAGAACAGGAGCACCCGCTCGTCGAGCCGCTCCCGCAGCGTCGCCGCCGCCTCGTCCGCCCCCGGCAGGTCGCCCTTGGAGACCGCCACCACCGTGGGGCGGGCGGCCAGCGCCGGGCTGTGGCGCCGCAGTTCGTCCCGGAGGATGCGCACCTGCGCCACCACCGTCTCCTCCTGCAGCGGCGACGGGTCGGCCAGGATCAGCAGCGCCCGGGCCCGCTCCGCGTGGCGCAGGAAGGCGTGGCCGAGGCCCTTGCCCTCGGCTGCCCCCTCGATGAGGCCGGGGATGTCGGCCACGACGAACTCACGGCCGCCCAGCGCGACGACGCCCAGGTTGGGCTCCAGCGTGGTGAAGGGGTAGTCGGCGATCTTGGGCCGGGCGGCCGACACCCTGGAGATCAGCGTGCTCTTGCCGGCGTTGGGGAGCCCGATGATGGCGGCATCGGCCACCAGCTTCAGTTCGAGCGTCACCCAGGCCTCGGCCCCGTACTCCCCCTGCTCGGCGAACGTGGGGGCCACCCGATCGGGCCCGACGAGGGCGGCGTTGCCCTTGCCCCCCTTGCCGCCGTCCAGCAGGGTGATCTCCTGGCCGGGCCGGGCGAGGTCGGCCAGCATCGTGCCCTGCTCGTCCCGGATCACGGTGCCCACCGGAACGGCCAGCACCAGGTCGTCGCCCCGCTTGCCGTGGCGGAGGTCGCCGCTGCCGTGGGTGCCGGAGCCCGCCTTGCGGTGCGGGCGGCGCTTGTAGTCGAGCAGGGTGGCGACGGCCGGGTCGGCGCGCACGATCACGTCGCCGCCGCGGCCCCCGCTGCCCCCTTCCGGCTTGCCGCGCGGCTTGCCGCGGAGACGGCGGAACGAGGCGACGCCTGCCCCGCCGTCACCGGCGCGCACATGGATCTTCGCCTCGTCGACGAACACAGCGCCCCCCGGGGCGGGAGGTCAGCCCTCCTCGGGGAGGACGCTGACCTGGCGGCGCCCGCGACGGCGGCCGTAGGACACGGTGCCCGGGGCGGTGGCGAACAGCGTGTCGTCGCCGCCCTTGCCCACGTTCTCACCGGGGTGGATACGGGTACCGCGCTGACGGACGATGATCGTCCCCGCCTGCACGCGCTGGCCGTCGAACACCTTGGGGCCGAGGCGCTTGGCGGCCGAATCGCGGCCGTTGCGGGTGGACCCGCCTCCCTTTGTCTTCGACATGGCTCAGCTCTCCTTCTCGGTCGCTTCGTCGGCGTCGTCCGCCTTCGGGGCGGCCTTCTTGGCGGCCGGCGGCTTGATCTTCGTCACCTCGAGGGTGGTGTACTTCTGCCGGTGGCCGGCGCGGCGGCGGTAGCCGGTCTTGTTCTTGTACTTGAAGATGTCGATCTTCTCGCCGGCCGAGGTGCCGATCACCTTGGCGGTGACCTTGGCGGTCTTCAGCTTCTCGCGGCCCGAGAACACCTTGCCCTTGTCGTCGACGACCAACAGCGGCGTGAACTCGACTTCGCCCTCGGCGCGAAGCAGCTCGACGTCGATGACGTCGCCTTCGGACACCTTCTGCTGCTTGCCGCCGGAGCGGATGATGGCGTACATGGTCAACCGGTCCTCGTGGGGGGAACGGAGGCATATTAGCGAATGCTCCGGGGCACGAGGCACCGCCCCGCCCCCGTCGCTCCCGCCGCCCCCGCCTACGCCTCGTCGGCCGGGTCGGGCTCGGGGATCGCCGCCCCCTCGGTGGCGGCCTGCTCGTACAGCACGACGCCCCGGCCGGCGCAGGTGGGGCACACGTGCGAGAACGACTCCACCAGCCCCTCCGACACGTTCTTGCGGGTCATCTCGACCAGGCCCAGGTTGGACACGTCGAACACCTGGGTGCGGGTCTTGTCCTTGGCGAGCTGCTCCCGCAGCCGCTGCAACACCGCCTCGCGGTTGCGGGCGACCTCCATGTCGATGAAGTCGATGACGATGATGCCGCCGATGTCGCGCAGCCGGAGCTGGTGGGCGATCTCCTCGGCCGCCTCCAGGTTGTTCTGGAGCACGGTCTCCTCCAGGTTGGAGCGGCCCACGAACTTGCCGGTGTTCACGTCGATCACGGTCAGCGCCTCGGTGCGGTCGATGACCACGTGGCCGCCGGAGGGCAGCCACACCTTGCGGTCGAGCGCCTTGCGGAGCTGGTCCTCGACGTGGAACCGCTCGAACAGCGACAGGTCGCCGTCCTCGTACATCTTCACCCGGCCCACCAGGCTCGGGTCGGTCTCCTCCAGGTACGACGCCACCCGGTCGTAGATCTCGCGGTCGTCCACCATGAGGCGGCGGAAGTCCCGGGTGAAGTGCTCCCGGATCACGCGGATGACCAGCGGCGGCTCCTCGTGGAGCAACCGGGGCGCGCCGCCCTTGGGCTGCTCGCGCTGGATCTGCTCCCAGACGGTGGTGAGCCGCTCGATGTCCTGGCGCAGGTCCTCCTCCGAGGCTCCCTGGGCGGCGGTGCGCACGATGACGCCGAAGCCCTTGGGCCGGATGCCGGCGATGATGTCCCGCAGCCGCTCCCGCTCCTCTTCCGGCAGCCGGCGGCTGATGCCCCGCATGTCCGAGTCGGGGGACAGCACCAGGTAGCGGCCGGGCAGGCTGATCTGGTTGGTCAGCCGGGCGCCCTTGTGGCCCATGGCGTCCTTGACCACCTGGACCAGGATCTCATCGCCCACCTTGAGGACCTGCTCGATGCGGGGACGGCGCTTGCCGTCCGGCACCGCCACGTCCCCGGCGTACAGCACGCCGTTCTTGGGCTCCCCGAAGTCCACGAACGCCGCCTCCATGCCGGGCAGCACGTTGCGGACCTTGCCGACGTAGATGTTGTGGGCCAGCGAACGCCGGTCCTCCCTGGCGACGTAGTGCTCCACCAGGAGCGCACCCTCCAGCACGACCAGCTGGGTCTGGTGGGGGGTCCGGCGGACCAGCATCTGTTTGCGCTCGGTCTCGGGCGGGAGGATGATCTCCGGCTCCGGGCGCCGGCGCCGATCGGGGCGCCGTTCGCGGGTGGCGGTCGCCGACCCTCCCCGGCTCTTCGCCCGCCCGCTCCGGCTCTTCCCTCGCCCGCTCCGCTCCTGGCGGCTCTGCGGCTTCGATTCCGCCGGGGCCGTGCGGACCCGGCGCACCTCGACGGTGCTAGAACCGACCTTGCGGACCTTGCGCTCCTCGGTGGCGTGATCGCCGACTCCCCGGCGGACCACCCGAGCGCGCTGCTTCTTGAACAAACCCATGAGACTCCTCGGGCGCGCCGTCGCGGGCGCGCCGCATCATCGGAAACCTGCCAGAACGGGCGACGGGCGCGGCGCCGGACCGGTGAGGACCGGGGTGTGCCGTTGGATGGGAAACCACGGCGACCGCGTCGTCAGGCACGAGGTGCTCCGTTCAAACCTTCTGCGGGCCGGGACGCCGGTTGCGGCTCCTCGGGACGCCCGCCGGGCGGCAGACTACCACGCCGGCCCCGCCATCCCGGGGAGCCTCGATCAGAGGTCGAGGTGGGGCTGCTCGGCCTCGTGGGGGTCGTAGCAGCGCCGGCACCGTGCCTCATAGGAATCCTCGGACCCCAGCACGACCAGCTCGTCGCTGTCGATGACCCGCTGGGTGAACATGCCGGCACCGCCGCAGCGGTGGCAGACCGCCAGCGCCTTGGTGACGTACTCGGCTCTCAGCATCAGCGACGGGATCGGCTCGAAGGGACGGCCCAGGTAGTCCTGGTCGAGGCCGGCGACGATCACCCGCTTGCCCGCCCCGGCGAGGCGCTCCACCACCTCGATGAGGCCGTCGTCGAAGAACTGCGCCTCGTCGACACCCACCACCTCGGTGCGCTCCTGGACGGCCTGCAGCAGCGCCTCGCTGCCGCCGACCGGCTCGGCCGCCACCGAGAGGGCGCTGTGGGAGACCACCTCGTGGGTGGCGTAGCGATCGTCGAGCGCCGGCTTGAAGATCTGCACCGGGATGCGGGCGATCTTGTAGCGGGTCATGCGGCGGATCAGCTCTTCGCTCTTGCCGGAGAACATCGGGCCACAGATGACCTCGACCCACCCGCCATGGTCGCGCCGCTCCATGGGCGCATCGTAGCGGGGCCGGGTGACGGCCCCGCTCGGCGGTTCAGCCCATCAGGCGGCGCTCGCCCGGCACCGGGCTGCGGCGGGTCCAGATGGCGTGGCAGACGCCCAGGGAGAAGGCCACGGTGAGGTAGAACGACCCGCCGGAGCTCATCAACGGCAGCGGCAGCCCGGTCACCGGCAGCAGGCCCACCGCCATGCCGATGTTCACGAACACGTGGAAGCCGAACATGGCGGCCACGCCGGTGGCAACCAGCATGCCGAAACGGTCCCTGGCGGCGACCCCGATGATCAGCAGCCTCCACACCACCAGCAGGTACAGGCCCAGCACCAGGATCGAGCCGACGAACCCCAGCTGCTCCCCGACCGCGGTGAACACGAAATCGGTGGTCTGCGACGGCACGAAGGCCAGGTTGGTCTGCGATCCGTTGAAGATGCCCTTGCCGAACAGCCCCCCGCTGCCGATGGCGATCTGGCTCTGGTTCTGGTTGTAGTTGGTGGTCAGCGAGTGCTCGTCCGAGTTGAGGAAGCCGGTCAGCCGGTCCAGCTGGTACTCCTTGAGCAGGTTCAACTGGAACGCCATCACCAGCACCACGAGCCCGGTGACCAGCATGGTCACCAGCTGGCGGAGGGTGGTGCCCGCGGTGAACAGCATCACCACCGCCACGAAGGTGAACACCAGCATCGTGCCGAGGTCGGGCTCCATGAAGATGAGCACCGACGGCACCGCCATCAGCCCCAGGGCGCGCCCGATGCGGGTCCACGAGATGCCGGTCTCGTCGGCGGGAGACAGCATCACCGCCAGCATCATGATCATCGCCGGCTTGGCGAACTCGCTGGGCTGCAGGTCCATCACCTTCAGCGGGATCCACCGCTGGGCGCCGTTGCGCTCCACGCCGACCGGCGACAGCACCACCAGCAGCAGGAACACCGTGATGGCGAAGATGTAGGGCGTGGACAGCCGCCACGAGCGGTCGGAGGCGGCCGCGGTGGCCACGAACACCCCCGCGCCGCCGATCACGAAGACGGATTGGCGGATCACCAGGCTGGTACGGGAGAACCCCTCTGCCTCCAGGCGGGGCGCCGACGCCGAGAACACCATCAGCAGGCCGATGGCGCTCAGCACCAGCACCGACACGATCAGCACGTAATCGGGCCGGCCGGTGGCCCGCCGATCGCTGAGGTCCACGCGCATCGCCGTCATGTCACTCCGTGTTCTCGCCGCCGGAGCGGATCGGCGTCATCGACTCGTTCATCAGGTACTGCAGGATGGCCCGCACGGTCGGCGCCGCCACCCTGCCGCCGGACCCGCCCTCCTCGATGACCACCGCCACCACGTACTGGGGGTCGTCGAGCGGGGCGACGCCGACGAACCAGGCCGTGGAGATGTCCTTCTGCTCCTCCTCGCCGGTCTCCTCGTCGACGACGACCTCCTTGCGCACCTCGGCGGTGCCGGTCTTGCCGCCCACCTGCTGCAGCGACGCGCAGTCGATGGCCCGCACCGACGGCCCGCAGAACTCGGCAAAGGCGGTCCGGGACGTCCCACGGGCCCCGGCGACCACGCCGTGCAGGTCCTCCTTCAGGTTCTCCACGACCACGGCGTCGATGTCGAGCGTGCGGGCGACGCTCGGCAGGTTGCGGTAGACGACCTCCCCCTCCACGTCCACCACCCGGTCCACCACCCTGGGCACGAACACGGTGCCGCCGTTCACCAGCGAGGCGTAGGCATTGGCCAACTGCAGCGGCGTGGAGGTCATGGCGCCCTGGCCGATGGTCATGTTCATCAGATCGCCGCCGGACCACCCGCCCTCCTCACGCACCAGGCCGGTCTTGTTCACCTGGTGGTACTGGAACCACTCCCGGTCGGGGACCACGCCCGGCTGCTCGTGCGGGAGGTCGACGTCGGTGAGGGAGCCGAACCCGAGCTCCCGGGCCCAGTCCTGGAGGATGTTCTCCGACCACTTCTCGCCGGCCTCGCTCCAGATGGCGAGGGCGATGCCCCAGTAGTAGTTGTCGCACGACACCTGCAGCGAGGTGTGGATGTCCACCTCGCCGTGCCTGGTCCAGTCGTGCAGCTCGGGGGTGTTCTCGAAGTGCAGGTCGCCGTCGCACCAGAAGGAGGTGGGGTCGGTGGGGTCCTGCTTGCCGGGGTGCTCGTCCTGCTCGATCGTCGGGTAGATCTCGCCGTTCATGAGCGCCAGCGTGTAGGCCACCACCTTGAACGTGGACGCCGGGGCGTAGTTGCCCTGGATGGCGAAGTTGTTGAGCGCGGCGCTCTCCTGCAGCGACTCCCACTCCGCCTGGGTGATGAGCCCGTCGGCGAACAGCGTCGGGTCGTAGGACGGCACCGACGCCATCGCCAGCACCGAACCGTCCGTGGGGTCGAGGATCACCCCGGCGGCGCGCAACGGATCATCGCCCAGTTCGCGCGACAGGCTCATGCCGTCGATGAGCGCCGATTCGAGCACGGTCTGCATGTGGAGATCGATGGTGGTGTGGGCGCTGCCGCCGGGGACCGGCGGGGTCTCCTCGACGATGCCGAGGATCTGGCCCCGCGCGTTCACCCGGTAGGTGATCGCGCCCGGCGTGCCCCGCAGCAGCCGGTCGTAGGAGCCCTCGACGCCGAACTTGCCCACCCGGTCGTTGGGCTTGATGTCGCCGGGGCCCTCCAGGTCGGCGGCGTCGGGGGCGCCGATGTACCCCACCAGGTGGGCCGCCTGCTGGCGAAGCGGGTACAGCCGGATGGGCTGGGGGATGATCGCCAGCCCCGGGAAGTCCTCCGAGTGCTCCCAGGTGAACATGGCGGTGCGCTCCGACACCTCTCCCCCGAGCGTGAACCGCGTGCCGGGGCCGTTGCTCTCGAACACCTGACGGATCTCCGACGGCGGGGTGTCCAACAGGGCGGCGAGGTGCTGGATGAGCCCCTCCTCGCGGTCCTCCGGCACCAGCTTGCGGTCGATGACGATGCGGAGCGCGGCACGGGTGCCCGCCATCAGGATGCCGTCCCGGTCGTAGATGTCGCCCCGGGGCGCCTCGATGGTCACCGTGCTCAACTGCTGCGCCTCTGCGGTGTCGAGGGAGTTCTCCAGCGACGACACCTGCAGGTACCAGAGGCGCAGCACCAGGATGGCGAACAGGCCCAGGAAGGCGGCACCGATCAGCGTGAGGCGCCATGGCTGCCTCACAGGTCCCACCCCGATCGGCGCCGCGTCCCGAGCATCCAGGTGATGCCCGGCAGCACGGCTGCAGCCAGCACGGTGTTGTAGGCGGCGGGTAGCACGATCTTGCGCACGATGCCTGCGTCGGCGAGCGTCTTCTCACCGAAGATCGTACCGAGGACCGCAAATAGCGTGAGGGCCCCGGCGGTGAGCACGAACACCCCGAACCCCAGGATGATCGGATCGTCCTCGCTGCGCTCCCGGAAGCGGATGACCACGAACACCACGACGGTGTGGACCAGCGCCCACAGCCCCAGCGGCGACTCCGAGAGCAGATCGAGCAGCAGGCCGGACCCGAACCCGATCAGCAGCGCGGGCCGCTCCAGCATGTGGCGCCCGGCGCCCATCAGCACCAGCAGGGCGAGCGCCGGTGCGGCGTCCAGCGGCCGCAGGTCGGCGAACAGGGTGGTCTGCAGGCCGACGGCCGCCACGATCAGCAGGGAGGCGAGGACGATGCGGCGGGTCACTGCGGCACCGTCGTCGTCGTCGACGTCTCCAGCGGCACCTCGACCGGCGTCTCCAGGTCGGACAGGTCGTCCGACGAGGTGTCGTCCCGGGTGAACACCAGCACCCGGACGAAGTCGACGCGGGTCAGCTCGGCGGTGGTGTCGGCCGTGGTCCGCAGCGAGAACCCGACCTCGGCGGCGGCGTCCTCGGCCACGGTGGCCACCGACAGGCCTGCCGGGAACCGCCCGTCTGCCGTCACCAGCAGGTCGCCCTCCAGCAGGGAGGCGTCGGTGTTGAACATCTCGAGCACCATGCGCTCGCTCCCCCGGCCGGTCAGCACCCCGGTCTCGCCGGTGCGCTCCACCTGCACCGCCACCCGCACCGTCGGGTCGCTGATCAGCCGCACCCTCGCCTCGTGCTCGGTCACCGAGACGATCCTGCCCACCAGGCCGCCCTCGTCCACCACCGGCATGTCCACGGTGATGCCGTCGGCGCGGCCCTTGTCGATGAGGCGGATGTGGTCGAACTCCGACACGCCCCTCGCCAGCACCCGGGCGGTCACCGACTCGAGGTCGTCGGGGGGCTCGACGCCCAGGATCTGCTCGAGTTCGCGAACCCGGGCCTGCAGCGCCTCGGTCTCGGCGAGCTCGGCTTCGAGGCGGGCGACCTCCTGCCGCAGGTCCTCGTTCTCGCCGCGGACGCCCACCAGGTCGGAGATGCCCTCGAAGAAGCCCACGATCGGGTCGGTGACCGCGTTGAACACGTTCTGCACCGGCCGGAAGACGGTCTGGGCCACGTCGCGCAGCGAACCGCCCACCCCGGCGCCCTGGGCGCGCAGGTCGACGGTGATGAGCACGAACGACAGGAAGACCAGGCCCAGGAACAGTGCCACGGTCCGATCGACCGACGGCCGCCACGACGGCCGCCACATCAGCGGACCTCGAGAGCCCCGTCAGAGGGCCGCCCCGACCGCACTGCTACGCCCGGCCGGACGAGGTGAGGACGCTCTGGAGCGCGTCGAACTCCTCCAGGCAGATCCCGGAGCCGAGCACCACGGAGTTGAGAGGCCGGTCGGCGGTGACCACCGGCGTGCCGGTCTCGTTGGCCACCCGGAGGTCGAGCCCCCGGAGGAGGGCGCCGCCGCCGGTGACCACGATGCCGCGCTCCATCATGTCGGCGGCCAGCTCGGGCGGCGTCTTGTCGAGGCAGTACTTGATGGCGTCCACGACCTGCTGCACCGGCTCCTCGATCGCCTCCCTCACCTCGGCGGCGCTCACCACCACGGTCTTGGGGAGGCCGGTGACCAGATCGCGGCCCCGGATCTCGGCGTTCGGCTCGTCGTTGAACGGCCAGGCGGAGCCGATGGCCATCTTCAACTGCTCCGCCGTGCGGTCGCCGAGCAGCAGGTTGTACTCCTTCTTCACCCAGTTGATGATGGCCTCGTCGATCTCGTCACCGCCGATGCGGGCGCTGCGGGACACGACGATGCCGCCCATCGAGATGACGGCCACCTCGGTGGTGCCGCCGCCGATGTCCACGATCATCGACCCGGTCGGCTCGTTGATGGGGAGCCCGACGCCGATGGCGGCCGCCATCGGCTCCTCCACCGTGAACGCCCGGCGGGCGCCGGCGTGGTAGGCGGCCTCCTCGACGGCGCGGCGCTCGACGCCGGTGATGCCGGAGGGGACGCAGACGATGATCCGGGGCCGGGCGATGCGGCGGGGCTGCACCTTCTTGATGAAGTAGCGCAGCATCTTCTCGGTGATGTCGAAGTCGGCGATGACGCCGTCGCGCAGCGGCCGGATCGCCTGGATGTGCGACGGCGTCCGCCCGATCATCCGCTTGGCGTCCATGCCCACGGCCAGGGCGCGCCCGTCCCGCACGTTGATCGCGACGACCGACGGCTCGTTGAGCACGATGCCCAGGCCGCGAACGTAGACGAGTGTGTTTGCGGTTCCGAGGTCGATGGCCATGTCGCGCCCTGCCATCGACATGAGGTTTGCCGCCATGTCGGTCAACCGCCCCGTAGGTGGATTGGGGACAGTGTAACCCTACGGAGGGCTATGCGAAGAAGATGCCGAGCTCGCGCGCAGCGGAGTCGGGCGAATCCGATCCGTGCACGATGTTCTCGGTCACCACGGCTCCGAAGTCGCCGCGAATGGTCCCCGGAGCAGCCTTCCTGGGGTCGGTGGTGCCCATCAGGGCCCTGGCGACGGCGACGGCGTCCTCGCCCTCCCACTCCATCGCGACCACCGGGCCGCGGGTGATGAAGGCCAGCAACTCCCCGAAGAACGGCTTCTCGACGTGTTCGGCGTAGTGATGCCGGGCCATCTCCTCGTCGATCGTCAGCATCCGCATCTGCTTCAGCGTCAGCTTCTTCCGCTCGAACCGGCCGATCACCTCGCCGACCAGGCCGCGTTCGACGCCGTCGGGCTTCACCATCACGAACGTGCGCTCGGTCGCCACGTCTGCTCCTCGTGCTCGGGTCGGGGCGAGATGGTAGCCCGGCCCCGGACGGCTCAGGCCAGCCCGAGGGCGAGGCGGGCCTCCCCCACCACGTACAGCGAGCCGGTGACGAGCACCGGGGTGCCGGCGGCCCGCGCCGCGGCCAGGCCCTCGGCGACGGTGCCCCCGTCGGCGACCGGCAATCCGTCCAGGATCTCTGCGGCGATGGCCGCCACCTCGGCCGACGTCCTCGCCCGCGTGGTGTCGGCGGCCACCGCGGTCAGCCCGGCGGCGTGCGGCTTCAGCGTCTCGAGGATGGCGGCGGTGTCCTTGTCCTTCATCGACCCGAACACCAGGTGCCAGCGCACCCCGGGGAACTCCTCCCGCAGCGCGGCGGCCAGCCCGGTGGTGCCCGGAGGGTTGTGCGCCCCGTCCACCATCAACAGCGGCTCGGTGGCCACCACCTCCATCCGCCCCGGGATCAGCACCGTACCCGCCGCCTCCGAGACGGCCCCCGGATCGAGCTCCCTGCCGAACAGGGCCTCGACGGCGGCCACCGCCACGGCCAGGTTGTCCACCTGGTGGCGCCCCCGCTGCCGTAGCAGCAGATCGGGGTAGGTGCCGTAGACGCCGTCGATGGTCACCCGCCAGCCCTCGTCCTCCCGCTCGGCGTCGTCGATACGCACCTCCGTGCCCAGCCGGAACCAGCGGGCCTCCCGCTCCGCCGCCACCCGCGCCGCGACCGCGGCGGCCTCGTCGTCGAGGCGGCCGGTGACCAGCACCGCCCCCGGCGGGACGATCGCCAGCTTCTCCCCTGCGATCTCGGTGATGGTGTCGCCGAGGTACTCGGTGTGCTCCAGCCCGACCGTGGTGACCGCGGCCACGTCGGCGTCGGCGGTGCTGGTGGCGTCGAGCCGGCCGCCGAGCCCGGTCTCGAGCACCGCCACGTCGACCGCCTGCTCGGCGAACCAGGCGAACGCCAGCACGGCCGTCATCTCGAAGTAGGTGATGCCCTGGCCGGCCCGCTCCTCGTACAGCTCCACGATGGGCTTCAACTCGGCGATCGCCTCGGCGAACTGGTGCTCGGTCATCTGGGCGCCCCGCACCTCGAAGCGCTCCTCGACGTGGTGCAGGTGCGGCGACGTGAAGAGCCCAGAGGCCAGCCCGTGGGCGTCGAGCAGCCCGGCGGCGAGCCGGGCGGTCGAGCCCTTGCCGTTGGTGCCGGCGACGTGGATGGTCCGGTAGGCGTTCTGCGGGTCGCCCAGCAGGTCGAGGACGCCTGCGGTGCGCTCCAGGCCGGGCTTCACCCCCTGGCCGATCCGGTCGTGGAGGAACTCGAGGGCCTGTTCGTAGGACGTCGCGCTACCCCAGGTCCTCGAGCTGCGCCCGCAGCTTGGCCAGGCGACCGCCCAGCTCCTCCGCCTTGGCGCGCTCCTTGGCGACGACGGCGTCCGGCGCCCGCTCCACGAACTGCGGGTTGGCCAGCTTCTTCTCAGAGGCCGCCAGCAGCCCGGCCGCCTCGTCCGCCGCCTTCTGCAGCCGCTGCCGCTCGGCATCGACGTCCACGATCCCCTCCATGGAGATGAACGCCTGCACCGAGCCGGCGACGACCCTGGTGAAGCCCTCCCCCTGCGGGGCGTCGGCCGCCTCCGCGGGCGCCACCGAGGCCAGCGCCTCGAACTGCGGGCCCCACCACGGCTCGCCGATCCCGTCGGGGTCCACCAGGGCGACGTCGAGCGGATGCCGTGGGGCGAGGCCGTGCTCGGCGCGGAAGCGCCGCACCCCGACCACCAGGTCCCGGAAGGTCTCGAACCCGGCCGGAGCCTCGTAGGCGGGCGGCTCCGGCCAGGAGTCGCCGGCCAGGAGCCCCTCGCCGACCACCTCGGACCACAGCTCCTCGGTGAGGTAGGGGATCACCGGGTGGAACGCCTTCAGGAGGTCCCGCAGCACCACCCCGAGCGTGGCGGCGGTCTCCGCCGGGTCATCGCTCCGCAGCGGGGTCTTGGCCATCTCCAGGTACCAGTCGAACACCTCGGACCAGGCGAAGGAGTACAGGAGGCCGTAGGCGTCGCTGAACCGGTACTCGTCGAGCATGGCGTCGAACTCGGCCATCAGGTCGTGGAGCCTGGACAGGATCCAGCGGTTCTCGGGACCGGGATGCTCGGGGTAGCCGCCCGCAGCAGGGACGCCGTCCAGGTGGGGCAGGGCGAAGCGCACCGCGTTCCACAGCTTGTTGCCGAAGCGGCGGGCGGCGTCCACGGTGTCGGCACGGAACGGGACGTCCTGACCCGGGCTGGCGGCCTGGATCAGGGCCAGCCGCAGGGCGTCGGCCCCGTGCTCTGCCACCAGGTCGAGAGGGTCGGCGGCGTTGCCGAGCGACTTGGACATCTTCCGCCCGTCCTCGGCGCGGATGAGCCCGTGGATGACCACGTCGGGGTAGGGGATCTCCCCCATGAAGTGCAGGCCCATCTTGATCATCCGGGCCACCCAGAAGTAGATGATGTCGTACCCGGTCACCATCACGGAGTTCGGGTAGTAGCGCTCCAGGTCGGGCGTGCGGTCGGGCCAGCCGAGCGTCGAGAACGGCCACAATGCCGACGAGAACCAGGTGTCGAGGACGTCGGGGTCCTGGGCGAGGTCGGTGCTCCCGCACCCGCAGGCCTCCGGGTCGTCGATGGCCACGATCACCTCGCCGCAGGCGGCGCAGGTCCAGGCAGGGATGCGGTGGCCCCACCAGATCTGACGGGAGATGGTCCAGTCCCGAAGGTTCTCCATCCAGTGGTAGTAGTTGTTCGCCCAGCGGCCGGGGACGAACCGCATCTCGCCGGAGCGGACCACCTCGACGGCGGGGGCGACCAGCGGCGCCACCTTCACGAACCACTGGTCGGACAGGTACGGCTCGATGACCGTCTTGCAGCGGTAGCAGTGGCCGACGGAGTGGGCGTACGCCTCGACGCCCACCAGGGCGCCCTCCTCCTCCAGCGCCGCCTTCACCGCCCGCCGCGCCTCGTAGCGGTCCATGCCCTCGAAGCGCCCGCCGGCGGCGGTGACGGCGGCGTGCTCGTCGAGCATCACCACCGCCTCGAGGCCGTGGCGCTCGGCGATGTCGAAGTCGTTGGGATCGTGAGCCGGGGTCACCTTGACGGCGCCGGTGCCGAACTCGGGGTCGACGACCTCGTCGGCGACGATGGGGATCTCCCTGCCCACCAGCGGCAGCGTGACGGTGCGGCCCACCATGCCGGCGTACCGCTCGTCGTCGGGGTGGACGGCGACGGCGGTGTCGCCCAGCATGGTCTCGACGCGGGTGGTGGCCACCTCGACGTACCCGTCCCCGTCGGTGAACGGGTAGCGGAGGTGCGCCAGTTCGCCCTGCTCGTCCTCGTATTCCACCTCGATGTCGCTGAGCGCGGTGTGGCAGCGCGGGCACCAGTTGATGATCCGGTTGCCCCGGTAGATGAGCCCCTCTTCGTACAGGCGCACGAACACCGTCCGCACCGCACGGGAGAGACCCTCGTCCATGGTGAACCGCTCCCGGGACCAGTCACAGGAGTACCCGAGGCGGCGGATCTGCTCGGTGATGCGGCCGCCGGACCGGGCCTTCCACTGCCACACCTGCTCGATGAACGCCTCCCGCCCCAGGTCGTGGCGGCTGAGGCCCTCGGCGGCCAGTTCGCGCTCCACCACGTTCTGTGTGGCGATGCCGGCGTGGTCGGTGCCGGGCACCCAGAGGGCGGCGTACCCCTGCATGCGCTTGCGGCGGATCAGCAGGTCCTGGATGGCCATGTCGAGCGCATGGCCCATGTGGAGGGAGCCGGTGACGTTGGGCGGCGGGATGACGATCGTGAACGGATCGCCGTCGGGGTGGTGCTCAGGCCGGAAGACGCCGGCGGACTCCCACCGGCCGTACCAGTGCTGCTCGACCCGTTGCGGATCGTACGCCGACTCCATCGGACCCATCACTCATCGTCCGGCCATGTTAACCACGGCCCGGCGCGGCCC
>JAHLKU010000033.1 GCA_020444505.1 Actinomycetota bacterium
TATGTGCTCAAGAATCGCCACCCCAGGGTGACGCGCGATCCCTACCCGGTCGTCCCCGCCGTCAGCGGCAGAGCTTGACCATCAACTGGTAGGGGTTGGTGAGGGGGCCGCCGCCGGGGCGGTAGCCGAGGTGGAGGTGGGGCGTGCCCTTGGCGTTGCCGGTGTCGCCCACGTAGCCGATCAACTGGCCCTTGTCGACGCGCACTCCCTGCGCCATGCCGGGGGCATACGAGTCCAGGTGGGCGTAGTAGTAGATGTCGCCGCTGTTGCCCTTCACGTAGATGCCGTTGCCGCCCAGGTAGTGGTACGACATCGACCAGATGTAGCCGCTCTCGATGGCCACCAGCGGGGTGCCCCGGGGGGCGATCATGTCGAGGCCGTGGTGCTGGCGCCCCCCGGACCGCGGCTCCAACCACGAGTCGCGGAACGAGTGCGCCCCCGCCACCGGGCAGGTCCGCCCCGACGGCGACACGTGCGAGCTGCTCGAGTAGTTGCTGGCGGCGGCGGCCGCAGCAGCAGCGGCTGCGGCGGCAGCGCGGCGGGCGGCCTCCTCGCGGGCGCGGCGCTCGGCCTCCTGCTTCTGCCACTGCTGGTACACCACCTGGTACTCGCTGTTGGCGATCTCCAGTTCGGCGTAGATGTCGGACGACGACTCCTCGAGCCTGCCGATCTTGTCCTCCTGCTCCACCGCCAGTTGCTCCAGTTCGGTCTGGAGGCGGGCGGCGTCGTTCTGCAGGAACAGCAGGTCGTTGACGATGTCGTGCTCCTGGCCTGCCAGCGAGTCCATGTAGACCGCCCTGGCGCCGACCGTGGAGATGTCGTCCACCCCGAACAGGGTCTCCTCGCCGGCAGAACTGCCCGACATGTAGAGGGTCTGGGCGCGCTCGCGGGCCTGCAGTTCCAGGATGACGATCTCGCGGCGCCGCTCGACGATCAGTTCCTCGATGGCGGCGATGCGGTCCTCGTAGGAGGTCTGGAGGCCGATGGACTGGTCCAGTTCGGTGAGCTCGCCCTCGAGCCGGCGGGAGACCTCCCGCACCTTCTCCTGCGCCTCCTCGAGGTCCTGCCGCGTCACATCCGCCAGCGCCGCAGTGGGGGCCAGCATCAGCAGCGTGAGGAAGGCGACGATCGTCTTTCGCAAGGTGAATCCAGACTCGCCGTCGATTCTACGGACTCCCGGGAGTACCGGCGAAACGGCCCGGCGGCGGCGCGAATGGCGCCCCTAACAGATGCCGGCGACGATCGGGTAGGGGTTGTCGTAGTAGGCGCCGCCCGGCAGGTAGCCCAGGTGGAGGTGGGGCACGCTGGCGTTGCCGGTCTCCCCGACGTACCCCACCAGCTGCCCGGCGCTCACCCGCATCCCGATGGAGAGCCCCGGGGCGTAGGCGTCGAGGTGGGCGTAGTACCAGCGGTCGCCGGTGTCGCCCTGGATGTACAGGCCGTTGCCCCCGGCGTAGTGCCACGACATGTACCAGATGTAGCCGTCCTCGATGGCCACCAACGGGGTGCCGAGCGCCGCCATCATGTCGGTGCCGGTGTGGGTGCGGCCCCCCGGCCGGGGCTCGCCCCAGGAGTCCCGGAAGGTGACGGCACCGTCCACCGGGCACACCCTGGTGCCGGGGTTCGGCGGCAGCGTCGTCGTGGTGGTCGGCGGCAGCGTCGTGGTGGCGGCCTGGGTGGTGGTGGTCCCGGCCCCGGTGGTGGTGGTGGCTCCGCCCTCGGTGGTGGTGGTCGTGCCGCCGCCCACCGTGGTGGTGGTGGCCGCCACGGTGGTGGTGGTCGCGGGAGGCGCCGTGGTCGTGGTGGTGGTCGTGCTGGTGGCCAGCCACTCCTGATACCGGCGCTCGGCCTCCTGCTCGTCCCAGGCCTGCTTCACCTCCTGGTACTCGGCGTTGGCCTGCTCCAGTTCCAGGTAGATGTCGCCGAGCAGCGTCTCCATCTCGGCTCGCAGCCCCTCCTGCTCGGCCACGGTCTCCTCCAGCAGGGCCTGCTGGCGCTCGTACCCGAGGCGGGCGGCGTCCAGTTGGACCACCACCTCGCGGTCGGTCTGCGCCACCGACTCCAGGTAGGCCTTCCGCGCCGGGGCCTGGGAGAACCGGTCGGCGGCCAGCACCCCGAGGTCCTGCTCCTGCGAGCCGGCCGACATGTACATGTCGGCGACCCGCGACTTCGCCTCGCGGCGGGCCAGCGCCAGTTCGCGCTCCCTGGTGCCCAGGTCCACCACGATCTGGTCGAGACGGTCCCGCAGTTCCACCTCGCGCACCACCGCGGCGTCGTAGGCCTCCACCTGGGTCGACAACTGATCGTTCACCTCACGCAGCCGCGCCCGCGCCTCCTCCACCTCCTGAGCGGTCACCTCGGCTGCGGCAGGCAGGGCGACGAACAGCATGCCCGACAGCATCGCCGTCACGACGAGCCACGTGGCGGCGAGACGCCTCCGCATCAGGCGTCGTCACCCCCCGCCACGGGGTACTCGATGCGTGACGACCAGTCCGACGACCCGTGGGGCAGGCCCACCCGGCCCTCGGCGGCGAGCTTGCGGAGGTGGGCGCCCACCGAGCGGCCCGCCATGGCGTAGAAGGCGGCGTCCACGTCCTCGTAGCAGTGCTCGACGATGTCGCCGATGGTGCGGGCGCCCGCGTCGAGAGCGGCGATGATCTGCTGCTCGCGCTCCAGCCGGTGCTCGACGTACCAGTCGATCACCTCGTCGGGGTCCTCCATGGCCTCTCCGTGCCCCGGGTAGAGCATGGTGAGCCCGGTGCCCCGGATCTTCTGGAGCGATTGCAGGTACTCGCTCATGTGCTCCACGATCACGGAACTACCCCCCATGATGTGGTCTCCCGTGAACAATGCGTCGCCGGCGCGGTAGCAGACGTGGTGCGCGGTGTGCCCGGGGGTGCCGATCACCTCGAGCGCCACCTCGCCGACCTCGATGGTGTCTCCATCGGCAACGACGCGGTCCGGCTTGAAGGCGGGCCCGGGGCACCCGCCCATCAGCGGCACGCCCAGCTCCGCGGCGAGGGCGTTCGCCGACTCCACGTGATCGAGGTGGCAGTGGGTGACGAGGATCACGATCGGCTCGGTGCCTGCGATGGCCTCCCGGATCGCCTCCTGGTGGTCGGCCAGCGCCGGCCCGGGGTCGATGATCGCCGAGCGCCCACCGGACGTGAGCACCCACGTGTTGGTGCCCCGCCCGGTGAACATGCCGGGGTTGTTCGCCAGGATCCTGGTGATCTTCATCTGTCCACCTCGTGTCGATAGCCCTGCTCCCCGGGGAGCAGAACCGAGTAGGCACCATTGTCGTCTACCACGATGCGTGGGAGAACACTCTCCACGACGACACCGTCCGCCCACGCCAGCACCTCGTCGATGGAACGGTATGCGGTCAGCATCTCCAGGTGCCGCAGCGTGGGGAACGGCACCTCCCACTCGCCCGCCGCCGACCTGGAGAGCGCCTCGGACGGTGCCACCCAGGTGTCGTCGAACACCTCCACCCCGTCGGCGGCGGCCGCCGCCTCCTCCTCGCCCACCTCGGCCACGTAGAAGCGGGTGTCGAAGCGGCGGGGCAGGCCCTCGGGGGTGATCCAGCGCGACACCCAGTGGAGTTGCCGTGCGTCGAGTCTCACCCCGGCCGCGGCGAGGGCGCGGTAGAGGCCGTTGCCGCTCTCCACGGGGGCGCCCCGCGGGTCGGTGAGGGCCAGGCCGGCCTCCTCGTGCAGTTCGCGCAGGGCGGCCGCCCGCCACGGCAGTTCCTCGGGGTCGCCCTCCCATCGGACGGCGGCCGCGGCCGCTGGGCCGCGGTCGGCCTCGTCCACCGACCCGCCGGGGAACACGTAGGCGTTGCCCATGAACTCGGAGCCGACGGCGCGGCGCACCATCAGCACCTGGAAGCCCTCGCCGGACGGCCGCAGGGGGAGGACCGTCGCGGCGGGGCGTGCGGGGACGAGCGGGCCCGGGAACTCGACCACACGGCCACCCTACCGGGGGTCGGTAGTGTGGAGGGCCATGTCGATCCGGCCACCCTCGGTCGATGCCCTCGCCTCGTCCCTGGACGACGGCCGCCTGCCGCGCCCGCTGCTGGTGGAGGTGGCCCGACGCGCCGTCGAGGAGCAACGCGCCCACCCCGACGGGCCCGACGCCGCCGACCTGGCCGCCGCCGAGGCCGCCCGCCTGGCGCGCCGCCGGCCCGGCCGCGTCGTCAACGCCACCGGCGTCCTGCTGCACACCAACCTGGGCAGGGCCGTCGTGGCGCCCGAGGCCTCCGATGCCGGCCGCCTCGCCGCCACCGGGTACTCGGCCCTGGAGTTCGACCTGGCCGAGGGGCGCCGCGGCGGGCGAGGCGCCTATGTGGCGGCCCTGCTGCGGGCCGTCACCGGCGCCGAGGCCGGGCTCGCCGTCAACAACAACGCCGGGGCGCTGTTCCTGACGATCGCCGCACTCGCCGGGTCGCGCGATGCCGTCGTGTCGCGCGGCGAACTCATCGAGATCGGCGGCTCGTTCCGGCTCCCCGAGTTGATGGCCGCCACCGGCGCCCGCCTGGTGGAGGTGGGCACCACCAACCGCACCCGGCTCAAGGACTACCGCAAGGCGATCGGGCCGGACACCGGCCTGGTGCTGAAGGTGCACCCGTCCAACTACCGCATCGAGGGCTTCACCGAGGAGGTCCCCTACCGCGACCTGGCCGCGCTGGCCGCCGAGCGGGGCGTCCCCATGGTCGCCGACGTCGGCAGCGGCCTGCTCGACGCCAGGGCCCCGTGGCTCGAAGGGCCCCCGCCGCCGTGGCTGTCGGGCGAGCCGGCGGTGCGCCAGACCCTGGAGGCCGGCGCCCACCTGGTGCTGTGCTCCGGCGACAAGCTGCTGGGCGGCCCGCAGGCCGGCATCGTCGTCGGCCGGGCGGATCTGGTCGCCGCCGTCGCCGCCCACCCGATCGCCAGGGCGGTCCGCATCGGCGGCGGCGCGCTCGCCGAACTGGGGGCGACCCTGGAGATGTACGCGGCCGGCCGCGGCGCCGAGATCCCGTTCTGGAAGATGGCCTCCCTGCCTGCCGACGGCCTCCGGGCCCGCAGCGAGGCGGCCGCCGCCCGCATCGGCCCCGCCGCCTCCGTCGAGGCCGGGCGCTCGCTGCCGGGAGCCGGGTCGGTGCCGGGGCAGGGCATCCCCGGCCCGGTGCTCGTGGTGTCCGGGGCGCCCGAGGGCGCCTGGGAGCGGCTGCTGGCGGCCGACCCGCCCATCGTGACCCGGCGGGAGCCGCGCGGCCTGGCCGCCGACCTCCGCACCGTCGACCCGGCCGACGACGAGCACGTCGCGACGGCCATCGCCGGGGCATGCCGGTCGTAGGCACCGCCGGCCACGTCGACCACGGCAAGTCGACCCTCGTGCAGGCGCTCACCGGGCGCGATCCGGACCGCTGGGACGAGGAGAAGCGGCGGGGCCTCACCATCGACCTCGGATTCGCCTGGACGACGCTCGACGACGGCACCGAGGTGGGCTTCGTGGATGTGCCCGGCCACGAGCGCTTCATCAAGAACATGCTGGCGGGGGTGGACGCCATCGACGTCGCCCTGTTCGTGGTGGCGGCCGACGAGGGCTGGATGCCGCAGTCGGAGGAGCACCTCGCCGTCCTCGACCTGCTGGGGGTGGCGGCGGGAGTGATCGCCCTCACCCGCTGCGACGCGGTGGACGAGGACCTCGCCGACCTCGCCGAACTGGAGGTGCGCGAGCAACTGGCCGGCACCTCGCTGGAGGGAGCGCCGCTGGTCCGCACCGGCGCACCGGCAGGCATCGGGGTGGCCGAGGTCCGCGCCGCGCTGCAGGACGCGCTGGCGGCCGCCGGACGCTCCCCCACGGGGCGGCCTCGCATGTGGGTGGACCGCTCGTTCACCATCGGCGGCGCCGGCACCGTGGTCACCGGCACCCTGCTGGACGGGCCGGTGGCGGTGGGCGACACGCTGGCGGTGTGGCCGGAGGAGACCCGGGCGCGGGTGCGCAGCGTGCAGAGCCACGAGCAGTCGCACGAGCGCATCGGGCCCGGGGCCCGGGTGGCGCTGAACCTGGTGGGCCTGGAACGGGGCGAGGTGCCGCGCGGGGCCATGCTGGGGCGGCCCGGCGACTGGCGTACCACCACCCGCTTCCTGGCCGATCTCCGCACCGTCCGCCGCCTCGACGCTCCGCTGCGGGACCGGGGCGCCTTCCACCTGCATGTGGGCAGCGGTGCCTTCCCTGCCCGCATCCGGCTGCTCGAAGGCCCCACCCTGGACCGCACCGGCGCCGCGGTGCTCACCCTGGACGAACCGCTCGCCCTCAAGACGGGCGACCGCATCATCCTGCGCGAGGTGGGCAGGCGGGCCGTGGTGGCGGGCGGCACGGTGCTGGACCCCGCTCCCCCGGTGGGCGGCGCCGCGCTGCGGGCCGCCGTCGGGGTGCTGCGGGCGGCCGGGCCGTCACCGGACGAACGCGCCGCCGCGCTGCTGGAGGTGCGGGGCAGCGACGCGCTGCAGGCCATCGCAGCCGACTCGGGGGGAGGCGACCCGTCTGCCGCGGTGGTGGCCGGCGGGGTCGCGGTGCACGCCGCCGAGGCGGCCCGTCTCGGCGACGCCGCCCACCAGGCGGTCGCGGCGTTCCACGACGCCAACCCGCTGCGGCCGGGCATCCCCACGCCACGCCTCGCAGAACATCTCGGTGTGGCCCCGGCGGTGCTGGAAGCGGTGGTGGCGGCTGACGATCGCCTGGCGGACGCCGGGCCGGTGGTGCGGTCGACCGGGTTCCGGGGCGGGTTGGACGACGACGCCGAGGCGGCGTGGGAGGAGGTCCGCGCCGCCGTCCGGGCGGCAGGGTTCGCCGTGCCGCGCCGCACCGAACTGGGCATCGACCCCGAACTGGTGCACGCCCTGCTGCGCGAGGGGCGCCTGGTGGCGGTGGACGAGTTCGGCTACCTGCCCGAGCAGTTGGACGCACTGGTCGAACGGGTCCGGGCGATGGACGACGGCTTCAGCGTCGCCGACTTCCGGGAGGCGTTCGGCGTCACCCGCAAGCACGCGGTGCCGCTGCTGGAGTGGCTCGACGCCTCCAGGGTCACACGGCGCGACGGCGACCTCCGGGTGATCGTGCGCTGAGCCCCGGGGGGACGGCGGCTGTCTAGACGGCCGCCGCCGCCCGGCGGGCGATGACCTGCCGGCGCTCGGTCTCGGTGAGGCCGCCCCAGATGCCGTACGGCTCGCGGATCTCGAGGGCGAACTCCAGGCACTCGGCCTTGACGGGGCACACGTTGCAGATGGCCTTGGCCTTGTGCTCGCGCCGCTCGCGCTCGTCCTTGCGCTCGACGCTGCTCGGGGGGAAGAACAGGTACGAGTGATTGCCCCGGCACAGGCCCTTCCGTTGCCAGGAACGGTCCTGTGGTGCCACGCTGGCCATGCCTCGATCCTCCTCCGACGCCGCGCCAGGCGAACCTAGCAGCCTCGATCCGGTCCCGCCAGGAAAAATATGGGGGCGGATTTCGCGGGCCCGGTCAGGGCTTCTCCACGTCGAGCACCACGCCGCGCACGCCGATCACGGTGACCGCATCGCCCGGGCCGATGTCCTGGTTGCGGCGGGTGACCGCCCGCCAGCGGGCGCCGTCCACCTCGACGACCCCCTCGGGGCCGAAGGCGCTGCGCGCCACCCCGGCGGCCCCCACCAGGTGCTCGCGGCCGATGGTGGCCGCCGAGAACCGCGACCGCGACAGCGTGGTGAGGGCGAAGCCGAAGAACAGCGCGGCGCCCACCACGGTCAGCGCCACCGGCCACCACACCACCGGCATCTGCCTGCCGCCGTCGATCAGCGCCAGGCCGCCCCACGCCAGCAGCCCGGTCCCCGCCAGGGTCGGCGCCCCCAGGCCGTTGCGCTGGAAGTCGATCACGTACAGCAGCAGCCCTGCCGGCGCCAGCGCCGCCGCCCACCAGTTGGTGGGCAGCACCGCCAGGCCGTAGGCCGACATCGCCAGCGCCACCACCCCGACCACCGCCGCCACTCCCGGCCCGGCCGCGTAGATCTCCAGCACCACCATGGCGACGCCCATCACGAGGAACAGGAAGGCGGCTTCGGGCCGGACCGTGATCCGCAGCGTGCGGGTCCACAACCCGGGCTCCACGAACCGCACCTCGCCGGCCGGGACCAGGGCCGGCTCCCCGTCCACCTGCTCGGGGACCGCCGTGTCCAGCACCACCGGGACGCCCCGCACCTCCACCGTCAGGCCGTCGAGGCCCACGATGAACTGCCCGATCGACGGGCTGACCACGTCGATCAGTCCGGGGATCGGCTCCGACACCTCGACCCGCTCGGCCGCCAGCGCGGCGGGGACGTCGGGGAACCTCGCGGCCACCGCTGCGGCGTCGTCGCCTCCGCCGGCGACCGTCGGCGCCAGGTAGCCGACGAACGACCCGGGCGCCGCCCCCCGGATGCGGGCCGCCGCGAGCAGTTGCGCGGCGCCTCCATGGGCCACCGCCGGGGCGGGACCCACCCACACCGCCACCGGCACCGGCGGGTCCGCCACCAGGTCGAGCAGGTCCTCGATGCCGCCGTCGAGGACGGCGAGGGAGTCCACCTGCAGCACCACCAGCGCGGCGTCGGTGCCGTCGATGGCGTCCGCAGCGAAGGCCACCAGCCTGCCGTCCATGGGCCCGCCGACCTCCACGACGTCGATGCGCTGCGACGCGCCGCCGCCCGGCGCGGCCAGTGCGGCCGGCGCGGCGGCGAGCAACAGGATCGGGACCAGGAAGCGTCGCATGGAGGCCGCCATGGTAGGTGCGACTACAGTCTCTCTGACCATGCACATCCTGCTCGTCGCCGACGAAGACTGGGTACGCGAGGACGTCCGGGCCGCGCTGGGCGACGCCCGGTACGAGATCACCGAGATCGACGACCCGCGTCGCGCCGTCGAGGCGTGCGCCGAGGCCTCCCCCGACGTGGTGATCGCCGATCTCCAGGTGGGAGCCATGGGGGGCATGGCGGTGGTGCGGGCCGTCCGCGGCGCCGCCGACGGAGGCAAGATTCCGCACGTCCCCACCGTCCTGCTGCTCGACCGGAGCGCCGACACGTTCCTCGCCGGGCGCGCCGGCGCCGATGCCGCCATCCGCAAGCCGTTCGGCGCCTTCGAGTTGCGCGATCTGGTCGACGGCCTCGTCCGCGAGGGCGCCGGCACCTCGTGAGCGGACCCGCCGAACCTCCGAGACCCCGCCTCCTCCGGAGCAGCCCGTGACCGCGCTGCAGATCACCTACCTGGTGGTCCTGGGCTTCTGCATCCTGGCCTCCGGGTTCTTCTCCGGTTCCGAGACGGCGCTGGTCGCCGTGCCGCGCGAGCGCGTCGCCCAGTTGCTCGAGACCGACAAGCGGGCCGTCCGCCTGGCTGCGCTGACCGCCGACCCCGACCGCATGCTCAGCACGCTGCTGGTCGGCAACAACCTGGTGAACATCCTCGGCGCTTCGGTGGCGACCGTGCTGTTCATCGACCTGCTCGGCAACGACTGGGGCCCGTGGGTGGCCACCGCCGCCGTCACGTCCACGGTGCTGCTGGTGGGGGAGATCACCCCCAAGAACATGGCCACCCGGTTCCCGGAGCGCTTCTCGCTGTTCGTGGCGCCCGCCATCTGGAACCTGAGCCGGGTGCTGCAACCGGTCACCCGCTTCTTCCTGGCCATGAGCCGCGGCCTGTTCCGGTTGTTCGGGGTGGACCCCAAGGCCGGGCCGGCCCCGATCACCGAGGACGACATCCGGGCGATGGCCGCCCTCGGCGAGATCGAGGGCGACATCGAGGCCGCCGAGCGGGACATCATCCACCAGGTGTTCATGCTCGCCGACCGCCAGGTCCGCGACGTGATGACCCCCCGCTCCGACATCGTCACCCTCACCCACCCGGTCTCGATCGCCGACGTCCGCGCCGCGGTGTCGGCGAGCGGCCACAGCCGCTTCCCCGTCATCGAGGACGACCTCGACCAGGTGCTCGGGGTGCTGCACGTGAAGGACCTGCTCCGCATGCCCCACGAGCCGTCGGACGCCGAGATCCGTCGGGTCCTGCGGGAGCCCACCTACGTGCCGGAGACCAAACCGCTGCTCGAGTTGCTGCAGGAGATGCGGACCCGGCGCCGCGCGTACGCCCTGGTGCTCGACGAGCACGGCGGCGTCGAGGGCACCATCACCATCAAGGACATCGTCTCCGAACTGGTGGGCGAACTGCAGGACGAGTACGACCCCTCGGTGCCTGCGCTGGTGCCGGTCGCCCAGGGCAGGTGGCTGGCCGACGGCAGGGTGCCGGTGGACGACCTGTCGTCCGCCCTCGGGGTGCGCCTGCCCGACGGCCCGTACACGACGGTGGCCGGCTTGATCCTCGACCTGACGGGGCGCATCCCCGACGAGGGCGACGTCGTGGAGGTGGAGGGGTTCCGGCTGATCGTCACCCGCATGGACCGGCACCGGGTGGACCGGCTCCGGGTGGAGCGCCTCCTCGCCGGGTGACGCCGCGCACCGGGTAACATGGCGCTCCCGCTCGCGGGGATCCGATACGGGACGTGGCGCAGTTTGGCAGCGCGCAGCGTTCGGGACGCTGAGGTCGCCGGTTCAAATCCGGCCGTCCCGACGAAGGCCGGGCACAGGCCCGGCCTTCTTCGCGCCCTCAGCCGTCCCCGCGGGCCAGGTAGTCGTGGAGGGCGTCGAAGCACTGCACCTCCACCTGCGACTCGATCAGGTCCACCGACGTGCCCGACGACTCGGCCCGGCGCACGATCTCCTCGAACTCGGCCTCCACCTCGGCGGCGGTGACGCCGCCCGACCGGTAGGCCTCGAGCACGGCGCACGTGTCGGTGGCCAGGCGGTCCACGTCGCCCGAGGCGCAGGACGACGCCACCAGCGCCAGCGTCACGACGGCTGCTGCGGCACGGCTGCGCACGGTTCCCTTCCTCCCGATGCGGCCACTCTACGGGGGCGGCCTGCCACACTCGGGGTCATGCGAACCATCGGGATGCTCGGCGGGATGTCGTGGAAGTCGTCCATCGAGTACTACCGCATCGTCAACGAGGCCGTCCGCGACCGCCTCGGCGGCACCCACTCGGCGAAGTCGGTGATGGTGTCGGTGGACTTCCACGAGATCGAGGCCATGCAGCAACGCGGCGACTGGGAGGCGGCCACCGCCGCCATGGTCGCCGGCGCCCGGGCGGTGGAGGCGGGCGGAGCCGACGTCCTCCTGATCTGCACCAACACCATGCACCTCATGGCCGACGAGGTGCAGGACGCCATCGGCATCCCGATGCTCCACATCGCCGACGCCACCGCGGCGGCGGTCCGCGCCGCCGGGGTGGAGGTGGTCGCCCTGCTCGGCACCCGCTTCACCATGGAGCAGGACTTCTACCGGGGGCGCCTCGCCGGGCGCCACGGCCTCGACGTGCGCATCCCCGACGACGCAGGGCGCGCCGTGGTCCACGACGTCATCTACGACGAACTGGTCCGCGGCATCGTGCGCGACGAGAGCCGCCGCGCCTACCTGGACATCATCGACGGCCTCGTCGCCGAGGGCGCGCAGGGCGTGATCGCCGGGTGCACCGAGATCGAGTTGCTGGTGGCCCCCGGCGACGTCGCCGTCCCCTACTTCCCCACCACCCGCATCCACGCCGAGGCGGCCGTGGACTGGGCGCTGGCGGAGGCGCCCTAGGCCACCAGGCCCTGGGCCATCACGCAGACGGCGCCGGCGGCGAACCAGAACCCCGCGTCGATGGCGAACACCAGCGGCTTCCTCCGCGCCCACACCACTCCGCTGAACAGCGCGGGGCCGGACACGAACAGCGCCAGGATCAGGCCGGCCACCACGGCGTGCTCGACGTCGAACGACATGCCGTCGTGCACGTAGGCGAGGAACTGCAGGCCGATGTTGAACAGCAGCGAGTAGGCCGCCGTCATCACCATCTCCTTGGCCATCGCTCCACTGCCCTGCACGGCGACCCCCTGGGCACGGGCCCACGGCTTGCCGAAGACCGGGCCGTACCAGAGGGACCCCAGCACCATGGCAGCGATCATCCCCACCAGCGCGGCCAGCCAGTCCAGGTTCCCGAAGGCGTCGAAGAACGCTCGGAACGTCAGCATCCATCCCCTCCTGTGTCGATGCGCGGCCGAGCGTACCCGCCGCCGGGGTCCGACGGCGGGTCGTTCGCCTCTGGCACCGGCGCCGGCGGCGTTCCACGATGGACGGGTCGAAACGGGAGTACCCATGCGCCGCACCGTCGCGTTCCTGCTCACCGCCGCTGTGCTCACCGCCTGTGGGGAGAGCACACTGCAGACGGCCGACACCACCGCGCCGCCGTCCACCGCATCGACCACGATGCCGGTGGAGACCACGGCTACGACCGCAGCTCCTGCGACCACGACCACGGCCGCGCCCACCACCACCGCCACCACCACGGCTCCGCCCACCACCACCACCACGGCCGCGCCCACCACCACGACCACCACCCTGCCGCCCTCCGGCCCGGCCTCGGCCGACTGCATCGACGGGTGGATCACCCCGGCGGAGGGCTCACCGGAGTGGGTGGACGGCCTGTCCTACCTCGGCATCGCCCCCGGGCGGCCCATCGAACCCGACGACTTCGTGGTCGAGGTGATGCGGTACTGCGTGGGGCCGGAGGACGCCAACATCATCGCCCCGCGCCGCGACGTGGAGCGCTGGTACATCAAGGGCCACGCCACCAACGACCCGTCGTTCCAGGGGCGCTGGCTGGCGCGCCGGGTGGACGTGGGCGCCGGCCTCGCCTGGGTGGCGCCGTACGCCTCCACCGGCTTCGGGCCCGGGGTGTGGGAGGACTGCTACGACTCGGACCGCACCGGCATGGTGGCCGGGGACTTCTGCTCGCCGGGGGCCGGATGGGACCCGATGGCGAACTCCTGCCTCGGCATCGCTCCGGGCACCTGGACGCCCGGCGACTGCTCCGGGCTGCCGCCCGAGGTGCTCGGCTGCTTCGCAGGGGCCTGAGCCCCCTCAGCAGGCGTCCTCGATCGGCTGCAGGTTCAGCACCGAGATCGCATCCGCCGGGTGCAGCGACAGCACGGTCTGCACCGTCTCGCGGATCAGCGGCACGTTGGGGATCGGGTAGCGGTCCGACGTCCACCCCGCCACGTACGAGGTGGGGGTGCCGTCGAACTCGGGGGCCCTCCACATGAACCGCACCGACGGGATGGTCTCCAGGTCGGCCCGGGACAGGAGGTCGAGGAAGTCGGGGATCGCCTGCACCGGGATGTCGGTGACCACGCTGCCCTCCAGCGCCGGGACCAGGTCGGGGAGGTCGTGGAACAGGCCCACCGGGTCGGCCTGCTCGGCGAGCGCCTCGATGACGCATCGCTGCCGCCCCATGCGGTCGTAGTCGTCGCTGGTGCGCCGGGACCGGGCGTAGGCGAGCGCGAGGTGGCCGTCCATGTCGTACGTGCCGGGCTGGATGTCGATGACCTCGCGGGTGCCGTCCTCGTGCGGGTAGTTGGCGTCGTACACCCGGTCGGTGACGGTGATCGTCACCCCACCGACGGCGTCCACCACGTCGACGAACCCCTGCAGGTCCACCAGGGCGAAGTAGTGGAGGTCCATGCCGAGCAGGTTGCCGAGCACCGCCTTGGCGGCGTTGCCCCCCGTGTTGGGGCCGCCGGGGAACCCCCCGGGGTTCGCCAGCCCGTACTGGTAGATCTCGTTGGCGAGGCCCGGGTAGCAGTGGCACGAGAAGGCGTCGTACGCCGGAATGCCCTCCGGGATGGGGATCTGCACCGTGTTGCGGGTCACCGAGAACATCGCGGTCCACCCGGTGGTCGGGTCGATGGACACCACGATCATGGTGTCGGTTCGGATGCCCCGGCGGCCCACGCCCGCGTCCCCGCCCATGAGCAGCACGTTCACCCGTTCGTAGCCCTCGAACGGGTCGGGCATCGTGGTCGTGGTGGTGGTGCTCGTCGAGGTGGTGGTCGACGACGAGGTGGTGGACGCCCCCGCCGACGTCGGCGGCGCCGGCGCTGTCGTGGTGGACGCCGCCGTCGTGGTGGTCTCCTGGCCGGGGTCGGCCGTGTAGTCGTACGTGAAGGCGTCGTAGATGGCCAGGTTGCGTTCGGCCACGTAGCCGTGCGGCACCACCACCGCCGCCAGGATCACCACGCCGGCGGCGACGGCGGCCGGGGCCACGGTGCGGCCGCTGCGGCGCGGCGGAGCGTCGGCGAGCGCCAGCAGGAAGGCGTCCACGACGGCGAACACCCGGAACAGCAGCAGCACGCCGTTCAGGGCGAGCAGCACCAGCAGCAGGCCGGGGTGCTCGAAGAAGGGGCGCGACAGGCTGATGGCGAGGTCGAGTCGGCCGCCGTAGACGACCAGCCAGGTGAGGACGATGGCGGGCAACCCAACGGCGAGGGCGGCGGCCAGGTACCACGCCCCTCGCCGCCGGCGGCCCGCGTAGACCTGTCCCGCCCCCGGGAGGACCGCGGACAGGAAGGCGGCGATGGCCGGGCGGTACGACCCGTCCCCGCCGCGTCGGCCGGGCGTGGGCGCCATCTCTCCGTTCTACCAGGACCGGGCACCCGGCACTAGCCTCGCCCCATGCCAGCCGACTTCACCCTCACCGACAAGGTCGTCGTCGTCACCGGCGCCAGCCGTGGGATCGGGGAGGCGATCGCCCGCGCGTGCGCCGCCGCCGGCGCCCGGGTCGCCCTCGCCTCGCGCCGCCAGGAGGGCCTCGACGACGTGGCCGCCTCCATCGCCGCCGACGGCGGCAGCGCGCTCCCGGTGGCCTGCCACATGGGCAAGCCCGGGGAGGTGGAGGCGTTGTTCGACCGGGTGACCGACGAGCTGGGGCCGGTGGACGGCCTGGTGAACAACGCGGGGACCAACCCCTACTTCGGGCCGATGCTCGGCATCACCGACGCCGCGTTCGACAAGACGTTCGAGGTGAACGTGAAGGGCTACCTGTACGCGGTCAGGGCGTTCGCCGATCGCGCCGACGGGGGCTCCGTCGTCAACGTCGCCAGCGTCAACGGCATCGATGCCGCTCCCCTGCAGGGGGTGTACGGCATGACGAAGGCGTCGGTGATCTCGATGACGAAGACGCTGGCGGTGGAACTGGGGCCGGCCTTCCGGGTGAACGCCATCGCCCCCGGCCTGGTGGAGACCCGGTTCGCCGCGACCCTCATCTCCAACGATGAGATCCGCGAGCGAGTGGTGTCCGCGACCGCGTTGCGGCGGCACGCCCAGCCCCACGAGATGGCCGGCACCGCCGTGTACCTGCTGTCGGACGCTTCCTCGTACACGACCGGCCAGACCATCGTCGCCGACGGGGGCCTCACCATCACCTGAGGAATCGCGTCCGGTGGGGCCGGGGGGTTCCGACTCGGCGTCGGCGGCGGTTGGTCCTACCTTGACCCGCAGGATTCCGTTCGGAAGGACCACACCATGAAGAAGTTCGCCGCTCTCACGCTCGCCCTGGGGCTGCTCGTCGCCGCCTGCGGCGGCGACGACGCCGCCTCCGACCCGGCGTCGATCGACACCTGCGAGGGCATCGCCGACGCCACCATCGCCACCATGCAGGAGGTCATCGACCTCATCGGCGACATGGACGCCGCCGACCTCGCCGCCCTCGGCGAGCCCGGCGCCGAGATGCCGGAGTCGTTCGCCGGCGCCATGGCGACCGGTGAGGAACTGGCCGCCCGCGGCACCGAGTTGGAGTGCGCCAACCTGGGCGACCTGCTCATGGAGCGGGCCGACCAGTTGGAGGTGGCTCCCGACAACGTGATCGGCGCCTTCGTGAAGCAGGGCCTCATGGACGGCAGCGAGGACGTCTTCGGGCGTCTCGGCGGCTAGCCGCACCACCGCACGATCATGGAACGGGGCCGGGTCCACCCGGCCCCGTTCCGCGTGCGGGGCGGCGCCCGCCGCACCGCATCCCCGGCGAACCCGCGGCCCCGCGGCACGGCTAGGTTGACGGCCATCCGATGGCGGCGGGTGCATGGCGGAGACCGTCGAGCAGCAGGAGCGAAAGCAGATCCCGTCGTGGGTGAGGGTCGTCCTCGTCGCCGTCCTGCTCTACCTCTTCCTCGTCGGCGTCAAGGCCCTCGAGTCCGGGATCAAGGCCTTCGGTTCCGACTTCACCGATTCCCTCTTCTCCAGGGTGTCCAACCCGATGGCGGGGCTGTTCGTCGGCATCCTCGCGACGGTGCTGGTCCAGTCGTCCTCGGTGACCACCTCCACCATCGTGGGTTTGGTCGGGTCGGGGTCGCTTCCCATCGACCTCGCCGTGCCGATGGTGATGGGCGCCAACATCGGCACGACCGTCACCAACACGCTGGCGTCGCTCGGCTTCCTCCGCCGCACCAAGGAGTTCCGCCTGGCATTCGCCGGTGCGACGATGCACGACTTCTACAACCTGCTGAACGTCGCGCTCATGCTGCCCGTGGAACTGGCCACGGGGATCATCTCGCGCATCGCCGGATGGCTCGCCGACGTCTTCGGGCGGTTCACGTCGCCGGGAGTGGAACAGGGAGGTTTCGTCAAGGACGCGGTGAAGGCCCCCCTCAGACTGCTCGAGCACCTGCTCGACGCCTTCGGCCTCGGCGACGGTGCCCAGGGGGCGGTGCTGCTCGTGGTGGGCATCGCCACGGTGCTGGTCTCGCTCGGGTTCGTGACGCACCACATGCGGCTGGTGATGGCAGGGCGGGTGGAACGGTCCATCAACGCGATCCTCTCCAAGGGCGGGGGCGTGACGGCCATGGTGATCGGCATCCTGATGACCGTGACCGTCCAGTCGTCCAGCATCACGACGTCGGTGCTCGTCCCGATGATCGCCGCCGGCATCATCACGCTCCGCAACGCCTTCCCCATCACCCTCGGCGCCAACATCGGCACCACCATCACCGCACTGCTGGCGTCGCTCGCCACCGACCTCCGGGCCGGCCTGGTCATCGCACTGGTCCACACGGTCTTCAATGTGCTCGGGGTTCTCGTCTGGTACGGGATACCCTTCCTGAGAGGCGTGCCGATCTCGATGGCGCAACGCCTGGCGCGGCGCGCGGAGGTGCGCAAGTCGCTGGTCGTCATCTACGTCGTCGGCGGTTTCGTCGTCATCCCCGTGATCGGGGTGCTGCTACTCCAGTAGGGGGTCTGCCATGGTGTTCGAGTTCTTCAGAGGCGGAAGCGATCACTCCCTCGAGGAGATCGAGGCGACGATCGCCGACATGCTGCTCACCAACCGGCACACGTTCGACCTCGCCATCAACTCGGTCATCGGCGGCACAGACGCCCGCGCCGTGGACAGCGAGGTCCACAAGAGCGACCGCTCGGTCAACAAGATGGAACGCCGCATCCGCAAGGAGCTCGTGGTCCACATCTCGGTGCACGGCAAGGCGGCCGACCTCCCCCGCGTGCTCGTGGCCATGAGCGTCATCAAGGACGCCGAGCGGATCGGCGACTACGCCAAGAACATCTGGGACATCGCCGACGCCGGCGTGGACCTCAGCGACGCCGGCGACCTGGACGAACTGATGGCCGTGCGCGACCGGACCTCACAGCTGCTGGGCGACTGCGCCCGCATCTACAAGGAGCGGGACACCGCAGCGGTCCATGAGCTCATCCCGCAGATGGAGGAGTGGATGCGGGAGTACGACACGTGCCTGGTCGAGCAGATCGGCTCGACCAGCACCCCCCGCGAGGCGGTCCCCCGGGTGCTGTTGTGCCGGTACCACAAGCGCATCACCGCGCACTCCCTGAACATCATCTCGTCGCTGGTGATGCCGGTCCATCGCCTCGACTACTACGACGAGAAGAAGGCCGACCGGGAGCCCTGAGCCCTACTCCGCCACCAGGCCGCGGCGGTCCACGTCCGGCGACAGGACGTAGCCGCCGTCCAGGGCATCGCGGAGCGCCGCGGCCACGCCGTCGGCGGAATCCTCTGTCACGAAGGCGAGCACCGACGGGCCGGCCCCGCTCCAGCAGGCGTGCAGCGCCCCGGCGCCGCGGGCCGCATCCATGAGCCGTCCGGTCGCCGGCGAGAGGTGGGCCCGGCGCGCCTCGTGCACCTCGTCGCCGCCGGCGACCCGCAGCGCCGCCGGGTCGGCGGTCCGCAGGCCCTCGAGCAGGGCAGCCAGCCGAGCCGACGTGCGGGCGGCCACATCGGTGGCCACCGGGTCGGCGGTCGCCCGGCGCGCCTCGGCGGTGGAGAGGGTCGCCTCCGGCACCGCCACCAGCACCCGCAGCGACGGGTGCAGCGGCGGCCGCAGCACCTCCCACCCCGGCACGACCGCCACCAGGCCCCCGAACAGGGCCGCCGCCACGTTGTCGGGGTGGCCCTCCACCGCGGTGGCCTTCAGCAGCAGGCGCTCCGGGTGGATCCGGCCGCCGGCGGCGACGCGCATCGCGCCGAGCGTGGCGGCGATGAGGGCGGCGCTCGATCCGAGGCCGCGGGCCAGGGGGATCTCGCTCTCCACCTCCACGGCCAGCGGCCGGCAGTTGGGGCGAGCCGCTTCGGCGGCCCTGCGCACCATCCGCTCCCCCTCGGCATCGGCGGGGGCGCCGCCGGAGCGCACCGACCACTCGTCCGCAGGGCCGATGGTCACCCTGCAGCGCAGGTCGAGCGCAAGGGCGAGGACGTCGTAGCCGGGCCCCAGGTTCGCCGACGACGCCGGGGCGGAGGCGGAGGCGGAGGCGGTGGTCACGTCGGCTCGACGAAGATCCTGGTGGCCTCGGGGACGGCGGCGTCGATGCGCTGCTCGACCTCGACGATCACGTCCTCCAGTTCGTCTCCGCTCAGCCCGTCCTCGATGCCGAGGTCCATGTTGACGAGGATCTCGTCGGGCCCCAGGTGCATGGTGAGCAGGCGCTGCACCGTCTCCACCGCCGGCACCGAGAGGGCCGCGGCCCGGATGCGCGACCTCGTCTCCCGGGAGGCCGACTCCCCCACCAGCAGGCTCTTCGTCTCCACCGCCAGCATCCACGCCGTCGCCGCCAGCATCACGCCGATGATCATCGACGCCACGCCGTCCCAGCGCGGCTCGTGGGTGTAGTGGGCCAGGAGCAGGCCGGCGGCCGCCACGGTCACGCCCATGACGGCCACCGTGTCTTCGAACAGCACCACCAGCAGGGTCGGGTCCTTGGTCTCGCGGATGGTGCGCCACACCTTCCGCCCGCCCCGCCGCCGGTTGAACTCCTTCACGGCCGGCCGGAAGGCGATGACGATCTCCAGCGTGCCGGCGAGCGCCAGGACCACCAGGGCGAACACCAGGCCGCCTTCCGCCTCGTGCGGGTGGCGGACCCGGTCGAGGCCCTCCATGAACGCCACCACCCCGCCGCCGACGAACAGGAACACGGCCACCATGTAGGCCCAGAAGTACGACTCCTTGCCCCGGCCGAAGGCGTAGCGGGGCGTGGGCAGGAACCGGGAGGCGCTGCTGCCGCGCAGCAGGAACAACTGGTTGCCGGTGTCGGCCACCGAGTGGAAGCCCTCGGCGAGCATCGCGGCGCTGCCCGAGATGGCCGCCGCGACGAACTTGATCACGGCGATCGAGGCGTTGGCGATGAGGGCGAGCACGACGACCGCCCGGGATTCCTTGCCTGCCATGGCGGAGAGTCTACGGGCGCGCCCGCCCGGCTTCGGACAGCACGTGCTCGACGAACCCCCACATCCGCCGCGTCCACTGCGCCGGGCTGCGCCACACGGCGTGGCGGCCGGGGAAGAACGAGATCTCCTTGGGGTGGCGAAGGGCGTCGTAGAGGGCCAGCGCCGAGCGGCGGGAGAAGATCTCGTCGCGGTCGGCGTTCAGCATCAGCACCGGCCGCGGGGCGATGCGGGCGGCGGGGATCTCGGGGTCGGTGACGGCGAGGGCCGCCGCCAGGCCGTCGTCCACGTCGTCGAACCGCTCCGGCACCGACACCACCGTCGAGCCGCCCACCACCAGGATGCCGGCGGCGACCCGTTCGTCCTCGGCCAGCAGATGGCAGCCCATGACCGCACCCATCGACATGCCCACGTAGATCACCGGCAGCGGCCCGAAGCGGTGGGCTACGGCGTCGAGCAGCAGGCGGTGGTCGCCCACCCATCGCTCCACCAGGGCGGGGTCGCCCATCGTCACCCGGGGGATCTGCGCCTCCCCGGCGCGGTCGCCGTGCAGCGGGGCGTCGGCCGCCACGGTGACCACTCCGCGGCCCGCCCACTGCAGCGCGGGGCCCCGTACGTACTGCGCCCCGCGGTGGTTGTCCTTGCCGTGGCCGCTCACCACCACGGCCCGCGGCTCGGCGGCCAGGTAGGCGTCGGCCCGCACCTCGTCGCCGCGCACCCCGGCGAGACGCCAGGTCTCCACCGCGACGCCGGCCACGTCGGCGACACCCGCCACCTCGGCGGGACCGCCTGGCGCATGCTCGAACACCAGCGGGGCTACAGCCATCGCTCCCCGTCGAGACGGACGGTGCCGCCCAGCGAGCACGCCTGCGGCGACCAGGACACCTCGATCGTGGAGGGGTGCCCGATCTCGTCGCCCTGGGAGATCGACAGGTGGCCCGATGCCTCGCCCTCGTGGGCCAGCACCGCGGCCAGGGATGCGGCGGCGCTGCCGGTGGCAGGGTCCTCGGGGACGCCCAGCCCGGCGGCGAAGAACCGCGCCTTCACCCTGCCGCCGTCACGGGCGTACAGGAGCGCCGCCTCCCCGGCGGGGCCCGCCAGCAGCGCCCCGAAGTCGGGGGCGGCGGAGGCCACCTCCGCCGCCGACGGCGCCTCCACCACCAGGTACGGGAGGGGCATCCGCGCCCACCAGGTGCGCCCGGTGGTGGGGAGGCCGGCGGCGGCCGCGATCTCGCCGCCGTCGTCGGCCGGCGCGACGTCGGTCACCATGGGCGTGTCCACCCACACCGTGCTCCCTTCGGTGCGGAACGGGATCTCCCCGACGCCGCACACCACCCGGTCGGTCGCCCGCTCCTCGTGGACGCCCACCACCCACGCCGCACCCACCAGCGGGTGGCCGGCGAACGGCATCTCGGCCGCCGGGGTGAAGATGCGCACCCGGGGCGGCGCGGCGCCGTCGATGAACACGGTCTCCGAGTAGCCGAGGCCGGCGGTGATCTGCTGCATGGCGGCGCCGTCGAGGCCGTCCAGGTCGGTCACGACCCCCAGGTGGTTGCCGCCCAGGTCGTCGCGGGTGAACACGCGGAGGATGAGGTAAGAGCGCACACCGCGACCCTAGCCAGCCGGGTCCCCGGCATTGGGGCCGGGGCGGGACGGCGGGTATCGTCGCCCGGCGATGGCGGACATCCTCGGACTCGACACCCTGCTGGCCCAGATCGTGCTGGCCGTGGGCGCGGCGCTCGCCGTCGGCAACGGCTTCGCCATCTGGCAGGCCACCCGCGGCAGGAGGCCGAAGGGCGAGGAGGGCGACCTGAAGCCGGCGCGCGCCTGGTTCCTGCTGGGGATCGGGCTGCTCATGGCCTACTGGGGCCTCGCCAGCCTGCTCTCGGGGTGAGCAGCGGGCCGGATCGGGTACCATCGCGGCACCTGCGGGTGTAGTTCAATGGCAGAACACGAGCTTCCCAAGCTCGATACGAGGGTTCGATTCCCTTCACCCGCTCCACGAGCCCCGGCCCCCCGCCGGGGCTCTCTTCGAGGGGACGCGAGCCGGGGAGGCGCATCGTGACGACGGTGGAGGCCATCTCGCTCGACGCCTCGCACTGCCGGGTGGTGCACACCGCCACCGGCGCCGAGATCGCCACCGACGGGTCACCCGAACTGGGAGGCGGCGGGACCTCGTTCTCTGCCACCGACCTCCTCGCCGCTGCGCTCGCCGCCTGCACCGCCACCAGCGTCGCCCCGATCCTCGAGCGCCACGGCGTCCCGGCGGCGGGCCTGCGGGTGGCGGTGGCCAAGACGCTGGCCGCACGGCCCTCCCGGCTCAGCGGCCTGGACGTCACCATCCACGCCGGCGCCGCCCTCGACGACCGGCTCCGGGTGATGGCGGCCCGCGCCGCGGAGACCTGTGCGGTGAAGCGGGCGTTGTCCCCCGATCTGCCGGTCACCGTCGCCGTCGAGATGGAGCCCTGACCCACCTCGCGTCGGAGGGGCCGCCGACCTACCATCGGCGGAGCGACCCGGGACCGCCATGATCCTCTCCGACATCAGCATCAAGGCAGCCGTCGAGACCGGCGCCATCCACATCGACCCCTACGACCCGGCGATGGTGCAGCCGTCCAGCATCGACGTGCGCATCGACCGCTACTTCCGCGTGTTCGAGAACCACCGCTACCCGTTCATCGACCCCAAGCGCCCCCAACCCGACCTGACCAAGGAAGTGGCCACCGAGGTGGACCATCCCTTCGTCCTGCACCCCGGCGAGTTCGTGCTCGGGTCCACGCTCGAAGTGGTCCGCCTCGGCGATGCGATCGTCGCCCGGTTGGAGGGCAAGTCGAGCCTGGGGCGCCTCGGCCTGCTCATCCACTCCACCGCCGGCTTCGTGGACCCCGGCTTCGAAGGCCATCTCACCCTGGAGTTGTCGAACGTGGCCACCCTGCCCATCGCCATCTACCCGGGCATGAAGATCGGCCAGTTGTCGTTCTACGAGTTGAGCACCCCCGCCGAGTCGCCCTACGGGTCGCGGGAGGCGCGCAGCAAGTACCAGGGCCAGCGCGGCCCCACCCCGAGCCGCATCCACGAGGACTTCGAGTAGGCGGCCCCCCGCCGCCTACGGGATCGGGCGGTAGGCATCCTCGGGGTGCTCGAAGTAGCCGTCGCAGTTGAGCACCGTCGAGACCACCTCGGTCAGGTCGTTGGGGATCCAGGGCATCCCCTCGAAGGCTTCGCGGCCCGCCGTCCCGTCCAGGTACGCCTCGAACTCGAGGCACCTGCGCTTGTCCTCGGCGAGCGCCTCCCGGTAGGCGGCCATCTCGGGACTCTCCGACAACTCCTCCCAGTCGCTCGCCGCCCCGGCGCGGGCCGCCAGTGCCCGCTCCACGTCGGTGTACTCGTGGTTGAACAGGCGATCGTGCAGGTCGGCGATCTGGGCGGGGGGATCGACGGCGCCGACCGCTTCGAGCAGGCCGACCTCCACCTCGATCACCCGGCCGAGGGCCTCCTGCAGATCCTGCGGCGTGAAGTCGTCCAGGTGCTCCCTGTCTGCCACCAGGACCGAACCCGGCGGTTCCGACGTGATCTCGAACCACTCGTCGGCCGCCTCGGAGATGATCCCGTCGATCTCGGCGGCGTACTCGGTGAGGGTCATCTCGGACGCGCCGCACCCCAGCGTCAGGAGCGGCAGGAGGACGACGAGTGCGAGCGTTCTGCGGGCCATGAGGCGGACACCATATCCGCTCCCGGCGCCGACCGCGCCCGGCGGGCTAATCCTCCATCGCCTCGATCACCCGCACCAAGCGCGCCCGCGCATCGGCGGCGACCTCGGCGAGGGCGGGGGAGGCAGACAGGCTCGCCATCAGCGATGGCTCCAGTGCGGCGACCGCCGTGCCCCCGTCGGCCTCGTACACGACCACGTTGCACGGCAGCAGCAGGCCGATGTCCGGGTCGGCCTGCAGCGCCCGGTGCGCCAGCGGCGGGTTGCACGCACCCAGGATCTTGTACGGGGTCCCGTCCACGTCGAGCTTCGCCTTCATGGTGGCCCGCACGTCGATCTCGGTGAGGATGCCGAAGCCCTCGGCGGCGAGGGCCACCCGCACCTTCGCCTCCGCCTCGTCCGGCGGCAGGGAGGTGACGGTGCCGATGCCGTAGGCGATCTCGTACATGGGTCCTCCGGGTCGGGCCCGCAAGGGTAGGCCGCCCGTCGCGCCGGGCCCCGCTGCGCGATGATTCAGAGAAGGGAGGGAGGTTCGGATGCAACTCGATGCCAGCATCACCATCCGGATCGACGAGGACGAGACGAACACCCTGGTGTTCGCCGAGATGGACCTGCGCGGCGACCACTTCGAGTCGGTGGGCAGGGCCCGCCGCAACCCCGACGACCGGCCGCTGCCGATCGTCGGCGAGGAGCTCGCCACCGCCAGGGCGCTCAACGACCTGTCGTGCCAGGTGATGGAGTCCGCCAACGCCAAGATCGGGCAGTTCCTGGAGTGAGCGGCCCGTCGTTGGAGCGGATCGACCGGGTCCCCGACGGGGCCCGGCCCACTCCGCTCGTGTTCGTCCACGGCGCCTGGCACGGCGCCTGGTGCTGGGACGAGCACTTCCTCGACCACTTCGCCGGGCACGGCTACGCCGCCCACGCCTTCTCCCTGCGGGGGCACGGCGGCAGCGCCAACCCGCGCTCGCTGCGCCGCACCCGCCTCGACCACTACGTAGACGACCTGGCTGCCGTCGTCGACGGCCTCGACGCGCCGCCGGTGCTCATCGGGCATTCCATGGGCGGCCTGATCGTGCAGCGCTACCTGGCGGGACGCACCCTGCCCGGCGCCGTCCTGGCGGCCTCGGTGCCGCCCGGCGGCCCGCTCGGGACCACGCTTCGCATGGCGGCCCGCCACCCCGCCGCTTTCGCCAGGGCGCACCTCACGCTGCGCCTGTGGCCGATCGTCGGCACCCCGGCGCTGGCGCGCGAGGCGTTCTTCGCCGACGAGATGCCGGTCGAGGAGTCGGACCGCCATTTCGCCCGGCTGCAGGACGAGTCGTACTTCGCCTACGCCGACATGCTGCTGTTCCGCCACGCCCGCCCCGGCCGGATCGACACCCCGATCCTGGTGGTCGGCGGCGAGGCCGACCGCATCTTCACGCCGGCCGAGGTCCGGCGCACCGCAGCCGCCTACGGGACCGAGGCGGTGATGATCCCCGGTGCCGCCCACGACCTGATGCTCGGGCCCCACTGGCCCGAGGCCGCCGCCTGCATCCTCGGGTGGCTGGCCGCCAGGGGGATCTGACCGGCACGCTCAAGATCGGCGCTGCGCTGCCGATACCAGGAGAGCCCGACCGTCCGCAACGTCCTCACCACAGGGACATGGAGGGAACCCCTTCCTCCGACTCCTCCGAGGCGGGCGGCTTCGGGACCGGCGGCCCCCTTCCCACCAAGGGGGCCGCCACGCGTTCAAGGG
>JAHLKU010000034.1 GCA_020444505.1 Actinomycetota bacterium
CGGGTCGTGGAGTTCACCAGGACGAGCAACGCTCGGACTGGGGACACTCCCAAACATGCCGGGCTTCGCCCGGCATGTCACGCTCCGGGGGTGGGACTCGAACCCACAACACACGGGTTAACAGCCCGCTGCTCTGCCGATTGAGCTACCCCGGAAGGGCGGTCGGAAGGGTACCACCCCCCAGGTGGCAGAATGACCCCATGGGATTCAAGACCGGACTGCTCATCGGGGCCGCCGCCGGGTACGTGCTCGGCGCCAAGGCGGGTCGTGAGCGCTACCAGCAGATCATGGACGGGTGGGGCCGCATCACGGGCGATCCCCGCTTCCAGGACATCGCATCCAGGGGCAAGGCGGTCGTCGACCTCGCCGCGGAGCGGGTCAAGGGCGCCGTCGAGGAGCGTCTCGACGGCGACGAGACGTAGCCCAGCTCACCCGTCGTTGAGGTAGCCCTCCAGCTTGCGCGCCCGTGAGGGCTGGCGCAGCTTGGCGAGCGCCTTCGTCTCCAACTGGCGGATCCGCTCGCGGGTCACGTCGAAGTGCTGGCCCACCTGCTCCAGGGTGTGGATCTTCCCGTCCCGCAGGCCGAAGCGCATGATGAGCACCTCACGCTCCCGCTCGTTGAGCTCCTCCAGCACGAGGCGTAGGTACTCCTGCAGCAGCTTGAACGACGCCACCGTCACCGGGGCGTCGGCCTCCCGGTCCTCCACGAAGTCGCCGAGCGTGGAGTCGTCCTCCTCGCCGAGGGGGCTCTCCAGCGACAGCGGGTCCTGTGCGATGCGCCGCAGTTCGGTGACCTTGGCCGGCTCCAGCTCCAGATCGGCCCCGATCTCCTCGATGGTGGGCTCCCGACCCAGCTCCTGACTCAGGTTGCGCTGCACGGCGGCGAGCTTGTTGATGGTCTCCACCATGTGCACCGGCACCCGGATGGTGCGGCCCTGGTCGGCGAGGGCGCGGGTGACGGCCTGGCGGATCCACCACGAGGCATAGGTGGAGAACTTGAACCCCTTGCGGTAGTCGAACTTCTCCACCGCCCGGATCAAGCCCAGGTTGCCCTCCTGGATGAGGTCGAGGAGCGGCATGCCCCGCCCGACGTACTTCTTGGCGATGGACACGACGAGCCGCAGATTGGCCTCCACCAGCCGCTGCTGAGCGCGCTCGCCCTGCCGCTTGGCGCGCTGCAGGATCACCCGCTCGGTGGCGTCGTGGGCGTCCTCCGGCCCCGCCAGCTTCTCGGACGCCCGCAGGCCCGCCTCGCGCTGCATGGCGAGCTCCACCTCGCGCTGGGCGTCGAGCAGCGGCACCCGGCCGATCTCCTGCAGGTACATCCGGACCGGATCGGACACCTCGATCTCGTCGCTGCTGCCGAGGATCTCGAGGCCCTCCTCGGGCGAGTCCTCCCGCACCTCCACCTGCTCGCCGCGGAGGGCGTCGACCACTGCATCGAACGCCCCGGCCGGCGCCTTGGCGTCCTCCAACTCCTGCTGCAGTTCGGCCATCATCAGGAAGCCGCGCTGTCGGGCGCGAGCCCGCAGCTCCTCCAGCACCTGTTCGACGATCTCTCTCAAGGATTGCTCCGCAGCTCGCGACGGCGACGCTCCAACGCTATCAACTCGTTGAACCGTTCGGAATACGCCTCGGGGTCGCGGTCGGGATCCAATCCGGCCACCTCCCGCTTCAGCACCTGGATGCGGTCCTCCAGTACCTCGGCCTGCAGGGTCTGCACCACCCGCGCCGGCTCGTCGAGCGGCCGCCGCTCCAGGGCCAGCGAGCTGAGCATGCTGCTCAGCTCGTCGTCTCCCCCGCCGAGGAGCGAGCCCAGGTCCGGGGGCTCCCCCGGCCCGAGCCCCTCCAGGGCGGGCCGCAGGAGCTCGTAGGCGGAGACGTGCACCGGATCGGAGAGGAGGTCGGGGCCGTACTCGATCCCCTGGAGGCCACCGTGATTGGCCAGCATCAGGCGCAGCAACTCCCGCTCCGCCTTCACCCTGCCGTCGGCAGCGGGGCGGGGGGCCTCCCGGCGGCGGGGCGCGGGGGCCGCGGTCCGGCGCACCGCCTCGGCGACGGCGTCTTCCACCACCGGCAACTGGACGCCGGTGCGGCGCGCCAGGAACACGGCGTACTCGTGGCGGGCCACCGCATCGGGGTGCAGGGCCACCAGGTCGGCGGTGGCGCGGATCGCCCTGCCCCGCGCTTCCGGCTCGTCCAGGGCGAACCGGTCCAGTTCGGTCTGGAGGCGGAACTGCAGCATGGGGGTGGAGCCGGCGACGGCGGCACGGACCAGCTCCACCTCGCCGGCGGCGACCACGTCGGCGGGGTCCCTGCCCGGCTCCAGCAGCGCCACCCGCAGGTCGAGGTCGCCGGGGACGCTGTGCTCGAAGCCGCGCAGGCTCGCCGCCTGCCCGGCGGCATCCGAGTCGAACATCAGCACCACCCGCTCGGTGAAGCGCCGCAGCAGGTCGAAGTGCTCCTCGCCGAGGCTGGTGCCGCAGGTGGCCACCGCGCCGCCGAACCCTGCGGTGCGCAGGGCGATGACGTCGGTGTAGCCCTCCACGACCACGGCGGTGGCGTCCCGGACGATGTCCGACTTGGCCCAGTTGAGCCCGTAGAGCAGGCGGCTCTTGCGGTAGATGGGGGTCTCCGGCGAGTTGAGGTACTTGGGCCCGTCGCCTTCGAGCAGGCGCGCCCCGAACCCCACGGGGTCGCCCCGCAGGTCGTAGATCGGGAACATGATGCGCCCCCGGAAGCGATCGAAGACCCGGCCGGTGCGGCTGCGAACGGCGAGGCCGGCCGAGACGGCGACGTCGTCGTTGATGCGGTGGTCGCGCAGGTGACGGATCAGCGCCTCCCCGCCCGCGGGCGAGTACCCGAGCCCGAAGCCCGTGACGACCTCCTTGTCGTACCCCCTGCCCCGCAGGTACGAACGGGCCCCGGCGGCGTCGGGCGCCTTGCGGAGCCGCTCCACGTAGAAGTCCACGGCCCGCTGCGTGGCGTCGACCAGCACCTGGCGCCGGTCCCGGCGCCGGGCGGCCTCGGGGTCGCGGTGCAGGGTGATGCCGGACCGCCGCGCCAGCAGCTCCACGGCATCGGAGAACTCGAGCCCCTGGGTCTCCTGCACGAAGCGGAACAGGTCGCCGCTCTTGCCGCACCCGAAGCAGTGGTAGAGGCCCCGGGCCGGGTCGATGGACATCGACGGCGTCTTCTCCTGGTGGAACGGGCACACCGCCATCACCGAGCGCCCCGACCGCTTGACCTTGGTGACCTCGGCGACCAGCTCGGCCAGATCGGTGGCTGCCCGGACCGCCTCGATGTCCTCGCGCCGGTATGCCATCCGCGGCGAGTGTACCGACCGGCCCCCCGGCTAGAGGCCGGTGACCTGCACGGGCTCTGAGCGGTGCGTCTGGGTGCCGTCACCGAGCTGCCCGTGGTCGTTCCGTCCCCAGCACCACACCTCCCCGCCGGGCAGGGCGGCGCAGGCGTGATTCCAGTCGACCGACAGGTCGAACGCCCCCTCCAGGACGCCGGTCCCGCCCGGCCCGGCCACCCATTCGGGCGACCAGCGCTGGACGGTGCTCCCGTCGCCGACCTGCCCGTAGGTGTTCTGCCCCCAGCAGGTCACGGCGCCGTCGTCGTGGAGGGCGCAGGTGTGGTCCTGGCCGGCGCCCACGGCCGCCACCCCACCCAGCAAGCCGGAGCCGCCGACGCCCACCACCCGCACCGGGTACCGCTCGGTGCCGGCCGTGCCCTCCCCGATGCCGAGCTGCCCCTGATCGTTGCGGCCCCAGCACCACACCGACCCGCTGGTGTGGACGGCGCACGAGTGCTGGTCTCCAGCGGTGACCCACGCCACCCCCGAGGCGGTGCCGGACCCGCCGGGGCCCCGCACCTGCGTGGGGAGGTTGCGGTCCGAGGTGGAGCCGTTGCCCAGCCGGTGACGGCCGCCTTCACCCCAGCACCACGCCGTCCCGTCGGCCAGCGCGGCACAGGTGTGCTGCTGGCCGGTGTTGAACTGCGCCACCGATCCCAGGCTCCCCCACCCCGATGCCGCGGCCACCCGGACCGGCTCGCTCCGGTCCGACCACGAGCCGTCCCCCAGTTGACCCTTCCGGTTGTCTCCCCAGCAGGCGAGGGTGGCGTCGTCGAGGAGCGCGCAGGTGTGGTCCCGGCCCGCATCCATCGAGGTGACGCCGGAGAGGGATCCCCATCCCCAGATGCCGGCCACCCGGACGGGGACGTCGGCATCGCGCTTCCCGCCGTCGCCCAGTTGGCCGTTGCTGTTCTCGCCCCAGCAGTACGCCGACCCGTCGGCCAGCCGGGCGCAGGTGTGCTCCCGGCCGGCGGTGATGCCGACCACGCCCTCGAGGAAGCCCGTGCCGCCGGCGCCCGCCACCCGGGTGGCAGCGGTGCGGTCGGTGGTGGTGCCGTCGCCCAGCTGCCCCTTGCGGTTCTCGCCCCAGCACCAGGCCGACCCGTCGGCGAGCGCCGCGCAGGAGTGCTCCTCGCCGGCGGCGACGTCCACGACCGCGGTTCCGGCCCACGTTCCGGCCGCCAGCGAGTTGGCGGGGCTGGCGGTGGAGCCGCTGAAGGCGGCCAGGGCACCGGTCGCCGCGGCCCCGGCGACGAGCAGCACGAGACCCACCGAGCCGGCCCACCGGCGGATGGGACCCTCCCCGGCGGGGTACGTGCGCCCGCGGGCGGAGAGCCACCCGGAGGTCCCGACCACGGCGGCGAACGCCGCCAGCATCACCCACGCGCCGTTGCGGGCCCAGTACGCAGGCAGGCCGACGTAGGGCACGAGCAGACGCGCCACACCGAGGACCTGGCCGGGGGCGACCGGTGTGGAATCGACACCCTCGTTGGCGTCGCCCCTGGTCCGGTACGCCCCGTCGTCGTTCACCCCGACGATCCGGTGGGTGACCGGCAGCCGGCTGGCCTCGGTGCGGAACGTGATGACGGTGCCGGGCCCGAGCCCCTCCCCGTCGCTGGGGGCGACGACCACGACGTCGCCGGCCTGCACCGCCGGTGCCATCGAACCCGACTCGATCACCACCGGGCGCCACCCCCACAGCAGCGGCACCATCGTGATCACGATCAGCGAGGTGAGCGCGCACAGGGCAAAGCGCCCGACGGCCCCGATCAGCAGGTCGCCGGGACGCGCCGCAGGCCCCCGGGCGGAAGCCCGGAGGCCGTCGGCGGTCGTGTGGCGAGCACTCATCGGGACCCGGTGACGAGGGCTCGCTACTGGTTCTGCGCCTCCCAGGTGAACGTGACGCCGGCGCTGAGCGCCTGCGCGGCGTTGTCATCCTGGAGGGTGAAGGTGAACCGGTAGGTGCGGGACTCGTCGGTGGCCGCGGCGGTCCACGACCCGGTCCCACCGGCGAAGTCGGTGTGGGCGGAGGCGAAGGCGCCGAGCTCGCCGTCGAAGACGGTGCTGCCGGAGAACCCGGAGCAGTCGCCGAAGGCGCCGCCGGTGCCCATCTCGACCGTGAGGTCGAGGTAGTCGTCCAGCCCGGTACCGGTGAGGTCGCCGGAGGCGACGTACATCTCGACGTCCGCCGGGGCCAGCGACCCCTCGTAGGTCACCTCGATGCAGTGGGTCGCCGAGTCGCCGGGCGCCATGTTCGTGACGTCGAACATGGCGGCCCCGCTGTCGTCGTCGGTGAGGACGACGTCACCGGCTGCGAACTCGTTCGACCCGTTCTCGGTGGTGTCGAAGAACGCAGCGCGCGAGGTGCCGGCCACCAGGAGGCCGACGACCAGGAAGGCTGCGATGGGTGCGAGGATGCGGGAGACCGACTCCCACTTCCGGGCTGCTTGTGTCGACATAGAGGACATCTCCTTCAGTGCAATGATGTGTCACTCGACGGGGGCTATCGGCCGGTTTGCCGACGGCCTTTCGGATCAATCCACACCATCCGAAGTGACTAGTCACGGAGGGAGCATGCCCTTGTCGCCAAAGGCTGGAAACCTCTGGTCAGATCATCGATGACCTTGTAGTGACTACGCGCTAGAGCAGGCCCTCGAACCGCCCGCGGAGATGCTCGACGAGGCCCTCGATCGGCACCCGATCCTGCGCCATGGTGTCGCGGTCGCGCACCGTGACGGCACGATCCTCCAGCGTGTCGAAGTCCACCGTGACGGCGTACGGCGTGCCGATCTCGTCCTGGCGCCGGTAGCGGCGGCCGATGGACTGGGTGACATCCACCTCGATGTTCCAGTGGCCCCGCAGCGAGCCGGCGACCTCCTGTGTCACGTCCACGAGGTCGGGCTTCTTCGACAGCGGCAGCACCGCCACCTTGATGGGGGCGAGGCGGGGATGGAGGCGCAGGACCACCCGGGTCTCCCCTCCCACCTCCTCCTCGTCGTAGGCGTCGAGGAGGAAGGCGAAGGCCGACCGGGTCAGCCCGGCCGCCGGCTCGATGACGTAGGGGTAGTAGCGCTCGTCGGCCGCCTGGTCGTAGAAGCGGAGATCCTCGCCGCTGCGCTCGGCGTGGGCCTTCAGGTCGAAGTCGGTGCGGTTGGCGATGCCCTCCAGCTCGTCCCACCCCCAGGGGAAGAGGTACTCCACGTCGCTGCAGCCGGCGGCGTAGTGGGCCAACTCGTCGGCGTCGTGCGGGCGGAGCCGGACGTGGTCCTCCTTCATGCCCAGCGCCAGGTACCAGGAGCGCCGCTCCTCCAGCCAGTAGCGGTACCACTCCTCCGCCTCGTCCGGCGGCACGAAGAACTCCATCTCCATCTGCTCGAACTCGCGGGTGCGGAACACGAACTGCCCGGGCGTGATCTCGTTGCGGAACGACTTGCCGATCTGGGCGATGCCGAACGGCGGGCGCATGCGGGCCGTCCGGACCACGTTGGCGAAGTTGATGAAGATGCCCTGGGCGGTCTCCGGCCGCAGGTACACGGTGTGGCTCGAATCCTCGACGGGCCCCATGAACGTCTTGAACATCAGGTTGAACTGCTTGGGGGCCGTGAACGTGCCCCGTGAGCCACAGCCCGGGCACTGGTCCGGGTCCTCCAGCTTGTCGAGCCGGTAGCGGTTGTTGCAGGTGGTGCACTCCACCAGCGGATCGGTGAACGACGACACGTGGCCGCTCGCCACCCACACCTCGGCGGCCTGGAGGATCGACGAATCGAGGCCCACGATGTCGTCCCTCTCGCGCACCATCGCCCGCCACCACGCCTCGCGCACGTTGCGGAGGAGCTCCACACCGAGCGGGCCGTAGTCCCATGCGGAGCGGAGCCCGCCGTAGATCTCCGAGGCCGGGTAGACGAACCCGCGCTTCTTGGCCAGGTTGGCGATGGTCTCGAGCGTCACACTGGTCATGGGCACCTCCGGAGAGCCGCATGGTAGGCGGCCGCGGCAGCCGCCCGGTTCACCCTCCGGCGACGCCCCCGAAACGCCGCCCCCGCCGGCGGTAGTCGGCCACGCACGCCGCCAGGTGCTCGCGCGTGAAGTCCGGCCAGAGGGTGTCGGGGAAGGCGAACTCGGCGTAGGCCGCCTGCCAGAGCAGGAAGTTGGAGAGCCGCAACTCCCCGCTGCTGCGGATGATGAGGTCCGGGTCGGGCATCTCAGCCAGGTACAGCGCCCCGGCGATCGCTGCAGCGTCGATGGTCTCGGGGTCGATGCCGCCTGCCGCCGCCGACGCCGCCAGCGCCCTGGCCGCTTCCACGATCTCCCTGCGGGCACCGTAGTTGAAGGCGAACACCAGGGTCAGCACCCGGTTGTCGCTCGTGAGCGCCTCGGTGTCGGCGATGTGGCCGCGGAGCCGGTCGCTCACCCGGGGGTCGTCTCGGTCGCCGATGAACACGATCCGCACGCCCATGGCGTCGAGCTCCTCCCGTCGCCGGAGCAGGAGGTCTTCGTTGAACTGCATCAGGAACGCGACCTCGTCGTCGGGCCGGCTCCAGTTCTCGGTGGAGAAGGCGTACACGGTGAGCCACTCGATGCCCAGCCCGATGGCGCCCTCGATGACGTCGAACAGTGCCGTCTCGCCCCGGGCGTGACCGTAGATACGCGGCTCGCCGCGGGCCTCGGCCCAGCGCCCGTTGCCGTCCATGACGATGGCCACGTGGCGGGGGACCGGGCGGAGTCCGTCGCCGCTCACGCCCGCACCGCGGCGCCGAGGCGCCGATCGAGGTGGTACTCGAGGAACCGCCGTGAGACCCCGAGGGCGTCGTCGGACAGGCTCGGATCCTCCTCGGGCAGGGCGTCGATGGGGGCGGCGGCCAATGCCGCCAGGTACCCGGTCAGCCCGTCCCTCAGCGCCACCGCTCCCGGGGTGCGGCAGCGGTCGCACAGCACGCCGCCGGCGGCGAAGGAGAAGCGGTGGAGGCCCCCGGTGGCGCCGCAGCCGGCGCACTCCGCCAGCGCCGGGCCCACGCCGACCACGTCGGCGGCCTTCAGCAGGAAGGCGGTCACCAGGTCGCGGTGCGGCGGCCCCTCCTCCAGGGTGCGCAGCGACCGCTGCAGCAGCAGGAACGCCCGGTGGGACGCCTCCTCCTCCTGGGCGACGACGTCGAGCACCTCGACCATGGCGCCGGCGGCCAGCACCCGATCGAGGTCCTGACGGAGATGCGGGAAGGCCTCGATCACCTCGACCTGGGTGATCGTGTCGAGGTTCCTGCCCTCGTACAGCACCAGGTCGACGTGGGAGAACGGCTCCAGGCGGCCCCCGAAGCGGCTCTTGGTCTTGCGGACTCCCTTGGCGACGGCGCGCACCTTGCCCTGGTTGGGGCTCAGGAGCACGACGACGCGATCGGCCTCCCCGAACGGGTAGGACCGCAGAACGATGCCCTGGTCGTGCCTGAGTGCCATGTCCTCGCGCCTCGCCGTCCGCCAGCGTACCGGCACGGGGGCGATGGGCCGGGAACCCCGGGCGGGCCCCGGTTCGTCCCACCGGCGAGCCGACCACGGAGCACCCGAACATGAAGAACCTCGCCCGAGCCTCCCTCCTGGCCATGGTGCTGGTGGCCGCCCTCCCCGGCACCGCAGGCGCCCAGATCGCGCCCCCCGAGCCGCCCCCGTGCCCGATCCCCTGCCCCTTCCCCGAGGGCCCCGTGGTGGTGGAGCAGTACCGCGTGGAGGTGGTGATCGAGGACCAGGTGGCCACCACCCGGGTGATCGAAGTGCTCCGCAACGACGGCGGCGGGCCGGCCGAGACCGAGTTCCTCCACCCGCTCCCGCCCGGTGCGGCCGTCACCGGCCTGACACTGTGGATCGACGGCGAGCCGGTGGAAGGCGAGGTGCTCGGCGCCGACGAGGCCGCCGCCGTCTACCGCCGCATCGTCGCCGAGATCCGCGACCCCGCCCTGCTGGAGTTCGTGGACCACGGCCTGGTGCGGGCCTCGGTGTTCCCCATCCCCGCCGGCGGGGAGCGCAGGATCGAACTGGAGTACACCCAGGTGCTCGAGGCCGACGCAGGCCTCGTCCGCTACCGGCACCCGATGGGGACCGAACTGGGCGGCCGTACCGCCCCGGAGTCGACGAGCGCGACCATCTCCATCTCGTCGTCGGTCCCCATCGGTGCCGTGTACTCCCCCAGCCACCCCGTGGCGGTGGACCGCGACGGCCGCAACGCAGCCACGGTCGGCTTCGAGGGCGGCGGGATGGTCCCCGACGTCCCGCTGACCCTGTACTACGCCGTCGGCGACGGCGAGGTCGGCCTCCACGTGCTGTCGTACCGCGACGCCACCGACCAGGACACCGGCGGCTTCTTCCTCCTCCTGGCCTCCCCCGGCGTCGCCGACGATCCCGGCCGGGTGGTCGCCAAGGACGTGATCGTGGTCCTCGATCGCTCCGGCAGCATGGAGGGCGAGAAGTTCGCCCAGGCACAGGATGCAGCCGCCTACGTGCTCACCTCCCTCAACGACGACGACAGATTCGCCGTCGTGTCCTTCAGCACCGGGGTCGAGTCGTACCGCGACCGCCTCCGCCCCGCCGACGAGGCCGGCGAGGCGGTGCCGTGGATCGAGTCGCTGGCGGCGGCGGGGTCCACCAACATCGACCTGGCTCTCGAGGAGGCGTTCCGTGTGGCCGGTGTGGAGCGCCCCACCTACGTGCTGTTCCTCACCGACGGCCTGCCCACCGAGGGCGAGATCGACACCGACGACATCCTGGCCAACGCCGCCGACCGCGCCACCGACAACATCAGGGTGTTCGCCTTCGGCGTCGGCTACGACGTGGACACCGTCCTGCTGGACACGCTCGCCATCGCGCATCGCGGCACCAGCGACTACGTGACGCCGGACGAGAGCATCGACGAGACCGTCACCGGCCTCTACCGCAAGCTGAGCAGCCCGGTGCTGACCGACCTGGAGATCGACTTCGGCGACCTGCAGACCTACGACCTGTACCCCGCCGATCTGCCCGACCTGTTCTCCGGGGAGCAACTGGTGCTGCTCGGCCGCTACCGCGAGGGCGGCACCACCGACCTGGTGCTGCGCGGGGTGGCCGGCGACCGGGTGCACACCTTCACGTACGAGGCCCGCCGGTTCGCCTCGCAGGACGGCACCGAGGCCGTGCCGCGCCTGTGGGCCGCCCGCAAGATCGGCACCCTGCTGAAGCAGGTGCGGATCGAGGGGCCCGACGAGGAGACGATCGCCCAGATCGTCGCGCTGTCCATCCGCTACGGCATCGTGACGCCGTACACGTCGTACCTGGTCACCGAAGACGCCCCCTTCGGTGCGGCGGCGCGTGAGGAACTGGCCGGAGAGGCCTACCAGGCGGCAGCGTCCACCACAGCCGCACCGTCGGGCCAGGACGCCGTCGAGGCGGCCGAGGCCGAGGGGGCGTTGAGCGACTCCGAGGCGACCGCGCCGTCGGTGAACGAATACCGCGATCTGGTCCGGGTGGCCGGCAGCCGCACCTTCCGCTGGTCCGACGGCGCCTGGGTCGACACCACCTTCGACCCCGACGTGATGGAGGCGGTCGCCGTGCCGTTCCTCTCCGACGGGTACTTCGCCCTCGCCCGCGCCGGTCTCGCCGATGCCCTGGCGGTGGGTGAACGGGTGGTCGTGGTGTGGCAGGGGACGGCGTACCGGGTGGTCGGCGAGCACGACCAGGCCGGCGACATCGACCCGTCCGCCACCACGACCACCACGGCCGCCACCACGACCGCCGGCTCCGGTGCTCCCACCACGGAGCCCGGGAGCACGACGATCGCGGCCACGGCGGCGGCGCCCGGCGACGGGGACGGCACGCCGTGGCTGATGCCCGTAGGCATCGGGGTGCTCGCCGCCGGATCGCTCACCGTGCTGGCGCTGGTTCGCCGCAAGACGTGAGCCAGACGGTTGGGGCGCCGTGCCCGACCGGCAGGGCCGTTGGGCCCTAGGCGCGCCGGCCGGTCCGACGGACACTGCCCGAAGCAGGCGGGGAGCCGTCGAGGAGCGCCGAACGCGCCTTCCGGTCCCTCGTGTCCCCGGCTCCCCGCCCTGCGATGCACCTGCGCCCTACAGGCCGAGGCGCTCGATCATGCCGGGGCGCTGCTGCCAGTCCTTCTCCACCTTCACCCGCAGGTCCAGGAACACCCTGGCGCCGAGCAGCGCCTCGATCTCCCGCCGTGCCTCGGCACCGGCATCACGCAGGACCGCTCCGCCCTTGCCGATCACGATGCCCTTCTGTGAGTCCCTCTCCACGACCAGCCGGGCCGAGATCCGCACGACGCCGTGGTCCTGCTCCTCGACGTCGTCCACGACCACCGCCAGCGAGTGCGGCAGCTCGTCGCGCAGCCGGGAGAGGAACTTCTCCCGCACCAGCTCTGCGAAGAGGAGCTCCTCCGGCTGGTCGGTCGGGGTCCCTTCGGGGAAGAACGCGGGGCCCTCGGGCAGCAGTGCCTCCAGCTCGGCGAGGATCGGGGCCGTGTTCTCGGCGAGCAGGGCGCTCGCAGGCACGTAGGCGGCGAAATCCCACTCCCCCGCCTCGGCCAGCTGCAGGGTGATCCGGTCCGCTCCGGCGAGGTCGGTCTTGTTGGACACCACCACCGTCGGAGTGCCGGCCTCGGCGAGGCGCCCCGCGATCAGCCGGTCGCCGGGGCCGATCTCCTGGGTGGCGTCGAGGACGAACAGCACGGCGTCGGCCTCCGCCAGCGAGCCCTCCACCAGCCGGTTCAGCCGCTCGCCGAGGGCGGTGCGGGGCCGGTGCAGGCCCGGCGTGTCCACCAGCACCACCTGCATCCCGGGCACGGTGACGATGCCCCGCACCGTGTTGCGAGTGGTCTGCGGGCGGGGCGAGGTGATGGCCACCTTGGTGCCGACGAGGGCGTTGACCAGCGTCGACTTGCCGACGTTGGGCCTGCCGACCACCGAGACGAATCCCGACCTCACCTGGCCTGCACCCGCACCCGGGCGATGCGGCGCCCCTGGACCCGCTCGGCCACCAGGTCGATGCGGCCGACCGTGAACGACTCGCCCTCGATCGGCACCCGCCCGGCGAGGCCCAGCACGAGCCCGCCGACCGTGTCCCAGTCCTCGTCGGGCAGCTCCACGCCGAGGAGCTCCTCCAGGTCGTCCACCGGGAGCCTGGCATCGACCAGGTAACCCCCGTCGTCGAGCGGCGTCACCATGGGCTCCTCGACGTCGTACTCGTCGGCGATCTCCCCCACCAGTTCCTCGATCACGTCCTCGATGGTCACGAGGCCGGCCGTGGAGCCGAACTCGTCCACCGCGACCGCCAGGTGCACCTGGTCGCGTTGCATCTCCCGCAACAGCTCGGACACGCGCTTGGTCTCCGGCACGAAGTAGGCGGGCCGCATCAGATCGGTCACGGGCCCCGCCGGTGCGCCGGTGTCGAGCAGCTGCAGCAGGTCCTTGGCGTAGAGCACGCCCACGATGTCGTCGCTGCCCTCCCCGGCGATCGGCACCCGGGACCGCCCCTCGGCCAGCACCACGTCGACGGCGGTGTCGGTGTCGGCGTCGGCCGACAGGGTGACCATGTCGGTGCGCGGCACCATGATCTCCCGGACGATCGCCTCCGTGAAGTCGAGCACCTGGCTGATCAGGTGCTTCTCCTCGACGTCCTGTGGGTCGTCCTCCTGCTCGTCGCCTTCCTCGCCCTCCTCGGTGATGAGGTCGGTGGCCCGCTCGCCCACCCGGGCCGCCGCCGCCAGCAGTGACGCCAGGGCGTAGGCGGGGCGGCGGGGCCTGGCCCTCCCCCACGCCCGGGGGAGGAAGTCGCCCACCAGCACCAGCGCCACGCCGAGCCCGACCAGGGCCGCCACCAGGGGCCACCCCGAGAGCAGCGACGCCGTGGCCCAGGAGGCGGGGATGGCGGCCGCCACCAGGAGCGCGGCGTGGACCACGCCCAGCGAGGGCTGCAGCGACGCGCGGTCCTCCAGCAACTCGGCCACCTGCTCGGCGCCGCGCGTGCCGTCGGCGGCGTCGTGGAGGGCGTCGGCGCGCGACGTGCGCACCAGCGACGCCCCACCGAACCGCAGCATGGCCGCCGCCAGGGCGAGCACGCCCGCGAGCGCGAGGGCCAGGCCGGTCATGCGGCCTCCCCCGACTCGAGCAACTCGTCCTCGCGGCGTTCCATCAGGTCGGCGTCGCGGTCGTCGTGGTGGTCGTAGCCCAGCAGGTGCAGGATGCCGTGCACGACCAGGCGGCGGATGTCGTAGTCGAGGGGGTCGAGCGCCTCGGCGGCCGCCCGGCGGGCGACGTAGTCGGGGCACACGAACACGTCGCCGAGGGCGATCGGCGGCTCGTTGGCCACGCGCCGGGGAGGATGGCCGGGTGCCAGGTGCTGCAGCGGGAGCGCCAGCACGTCGGTGGGGCCCGGCCGGTCGAGGAACTGCTCGTTGTAGCCGGCCATCTGCTCGGCGTCGACCAGCACCAGGGACATCTCGGTGCCCTCGGGCAGCCCTTCCTGCTGGAGCACGCTGACGGCGAGGCGATGGAGGGCCTCGCCGTCGGCGGGCTCGTCCTGTTCGTCGCTGAAGAAGACGTTCACTCCTACGAGGCGCTCCTGGTGCCGGGGAAGCCAGGGTACGGGATCCGGGTGTGGTAGTAGCCGATCAGGGCGTCCACGAACGACTCCTTGATGCGGGTGAGCTCGCCGAAGGTGACCTCCGACTCCTCCAGCTGCCCGTCCGCCACCTTCTCGGCGATGATCTGCTCGACCAGCAGCCGGATCCCCTCGCTGGTGGGGTCCTCGTTCTGCACCATCGACCGGGTGGCGGCCTCGGAGGCGTCGGCCAGCATCACCACCACCATCTCCTTGCTGCGGGGCTTGCGGCCCCGATGGCGGTAGTCCACCGGGTTGACGCCGTCCTCGCCGTAGCGGTCGACGCCCTTGTGATAGAAGTAGCGCATCAGGCTCGTCCCGTGGTGGGTGAGGATCGCCTGCGTCACATCGGGCGGGATCCGGTACTGGCGGGCGAGGCGGAGCCCCTCGGCCACGTGGGAGCGGATGATGGCGGCCGACTCCTCGGGCGGCAGGTCATCGTGCGGGTTCGACACGCCGTGCTGGTTCTCGACGAAGTAGTGCGGCGACACGGTCTTGCCGAGGTCGTGGTAGTACGCCATCGCCTGGGCGAGCAGGGGGTTGCCTCCGATGGCCCTGGCGGCCTTGCCCGCCAGGTTGCCGACCACGATGGAGTGGTTGAAGGTGCCGGGCGCCTCCTCTTCGATGAGCCGCAGCGCCGGGTGATTCCGGTCGGTGAGGTCGAGGAGGGTCTGGGTGGTGGTGATGCCGAACAGCCCGGCCACGAGCGGCAGGACACCGAGCGCCACGACGCCGGAGATGACGCCGCTGCCGAAGCCGAACACCGACGACCATCCGATCGCATCGGTGCCGTAGAACCACCAGGCCGACGCCGCGGCGAGCGGCACGTGGAGCAGGGCGCTGTAGACCACCGCCAGGTTCAACTGCGCCCTGGTCGAGATCGACGACACCAGTGGGATCGGCAGCAGCGTGGCGGTGATGGCGAACACCACCAGGGCCACGTCCTGGGTGGCCAGCGCGGTGAACGCCCCCACCGGCAGTGCGATCAGCAAGGCGATGCGCGACCCGAACAGGTGGGCAGCCAGGTAGCCGAACAGGGCCGCAGGCAACAGGAAGCCGAGCTCCACCCGGTCGCGGGTGATGAACTCGGGCAGGCGGGCGGCGGCGGCGGCGATCACCACCAGCAGCCCGAACAGCACCACCAGCTTCGGCTTCTGCCAGTGGTCGCGGCCCACCCGCCACAGGTAGATGGCGGCCACGATCACCACCAGCCCGGCGAGGGCCGCCATCGCACGCAGCGGCGGCGTCTCCACCACCGGCTCCAGCAGGCCGAGCTCGACGATCGCGTCGTACTGCACCTCGCTGACCAGTTCGCCGCCATCCACGATCGTCTGGCCCCGGAGGAACGACACGGTGACCTCGGTGACCGCAGCAGCCTGGACGTCGCGCTCGCTCTGGGTGGCGGTCTCGTCGTAGAACGTGTTGGCCTGCAGGTTGACGGCCACCAGGTCGGCGACCGCCGCCTCCACCTCGAGCAGCTGCTCCTCGGGCAGGTCGCGCAGCAGGATCAGGGTGGGGGGCCGGGTGACGATGCCGCTGCGGACCCGGTCGAGGTCGCTGGCGAGGATGCCGTCGTTGAGCATCTCGCCGGCCAGCGACAGCGCCTCGGACTCGATCAGGTCGTAGAACTGCTGCTCGCCGGCCTTCGCCCGCTCGATGTCGTCGTTCAGCACGTCCACGATCGCGACGATCGTCTCGGTCTTGAGCAGAGGGAACTCGTCCCGCAGCAGCACCACCTGCTCCTCACGGGGCAGCGGCGGCGGCAGCGTCGTGGTGGTGGACGTGGTGGTGGAGCTGGTGGACGACGTGGTGGTGCTGTCGCCGTCGCCCCCGGTGGTGGCAGGCGCCTGCGTCGTCGAGGTGGTCGTGGTGGCCTCGGTGCTGCTGGTGGTGGTGACGGCCGGCTCGCCGGGGTCCGTGGTCTCGGTGGTGTCCTCGGGGTACACCGGGGCGGACCCCTCCTCGGCGGCGATGAAGAACGACTGGATGTTGGCCAGCACGGCGGTGTTGGCGTCGGGGTCCTCGGTGTAGACCTCCTCGACGGCGTCGGCGGCGTCCACGCGGGCCTGCGTCGTCGCCTCGGCGTCCACCACCTGCACCGGCTCGTCGGCGGTGAAGGTCTGCGGCGACGGCTGGCCGATCACCACCTCGACGGGCGCCACCTCCTCGCCGTGGCCGACCACGAGGATGAGCGACGCCAGGATGACGGTGGCGGCCACCACCAGCGGCCGGACCACCCCCGAGGCGACGCGGTTCAGCAGCGGCATCAGCGCTCCCGACGCTCTTCGTACAGGCGGTAGGCCTCGACGATGGAGGCGACGATGCGGTGCCGGACGACGTCGTCTGCGGACAGCTCCACCATCCCCACGCCGTCGATGCCCGCCAGCACCGCACGCGCCTGGTGGAGGCCCGAGCCGCGGCCGCCCGGCAGGTCCACCTGGGTGACGTCGCCCGTGATGACCATCTTGGTGTTGAACCCGAGCCGCGTGAGGAACATCTTCATCTGCTCCGGCGACGTGTTCTGCGCCTCGTCGAGCACGACGAAGGCGTCGTTGAGGGTGCGCCCCCGCATGTAGGCGAGCGGCGCGATCTCGATGGTGCCCTGCTCCAGGCGGCGCTGCGTCTCCTCGGGCCCCAGCATCTCGTACAGGGCGTCGTAGAGCGGGCGCAGGTACGGGTCCACCTTGGCGGCCAGATCGCCCGGCAGGAAGCCGAGCCGTTCGCCGGCCTCGACGGCGGGGCGGGTGAGGATCAGCCGGGACACCAGGCCCCCGGTCAGCGATTCGACGGCGGCGGCCATGGCGAGATAGGTCTTGCCGGTGCCCGCCGGGCCGATGCCGAGCACCACGGTGCTCTCGCGGATGGCGTCGAGGTACGCCTTCTGATTGAGCGTCTTGGGGCGCACGACCTTGCCCCTCCCGACGGTGACGCCGTCGGTGAACACCGACGACGGCTTCTCGACGTCGGACTTCACCAGGTCGATGACGCGGCGCACCCGGTCGGCGTCCAGCGGGAGGCGCCGATCCACCAGCACCAGCAGCTCCTCGAACACCGAACGGACCTGCTCCAGCACCACCGGTTCCGCCGTCACGGCCAGTTCGTCGCCGCGCGCGACGATGCGGGCCGCCGGGAAGGCGGCCTCCACTTGGCGCAGGAAGGTGTCGCGCTCACCGAGCAACGCCAGCATGTGGGAGTCGCCGGAGACGCGCAGCCTGGCCTCTGTCGAGGATGCATGCGTCACAGAATCCCTCGATGTCGGGGACATGAAGGCAGCGGATTATACCCTTGCCCCGGGTCATCTCCGCGAATCGGGCCGCCGCTCAGATGGCGTCGCTGGCCAGGCCCAGTTCCACGAGCCGCTTCTTGAAGGCGGCCTCGGGCTCGTCGACCAGCAGGGCCAGCAGCCGCAGGTCGTCGCGCCGGATGGTGAGCACCTTGCCGTTGAAGTCCTGGCGCATCATCTGGATGGAGCGCAGAAAGCGGTCGAAGATGTCGGCCTCGGTGCCGGCGAGGGCCTCGACCCGGTTCAGGTCGATGGTGACGCCGCCGCTGGGCAGCGTGGTGACGGCGGCCTCGCCGGTCTCCTCCTGCGGCAGGAACTGCAGGATCGGCACCTGGAAGAAGGCGGCGAGGCGATGCAGGCGGGGCAGCGACAGGCTCCGCTCCCCCCGCTCGTAGGCGCCCACGACCGCGGCCTTGAACTCGCCGCTCGACAGCCGCTGCACGTCCTGGAGCGACAGCCCCCGCTGCTTGCGAATGGCTCGCAGCCGCGCGCCGACCAGTTCGTTGTACGTTGGCGTGACGTCCATCCCGCTGACTCCTCCGCGTCGGCGCACACCCGGCGTGTTCGCAGGGAACGCGCTGGGTATCAGCATAGCGCCACGGTCCGTGGGCGGCCAGCCTCGTTGCGTGTCCGGACGGCGCCCGGCGGGGCGCCTACCGGCGAGACCGGCGCCGCGACGGCGGCGAGGGCTGCTCCCCGGCGGCCTCGGCATACTCACGCAGCGCCGCTTCCTCTTCCGGGCCGAGGCGCTCCGGGACCGCCACCCGCACCTCGACGAGGAGGTCGCCCCTCCCCCGGCGCCGCAGCCGCGGCATGCCCAGGCGGGGCATCTTGAACACCGATCCCGGCTGCGTGCCTGCGGGGATGTCGAGGTCCACGGGGTCGCCGGCGATCACCGGCACCTCCCGCGAGGTCCCCAGCGCCGCCTCGGCCATCCCCACGACCACCCGGTGGACCAGGTCGGCGCCGTGCCGTTCGAAGCGCTCGTCGGGCTCCACCCCCACCTCCACGTACAGGTCGCCGGACCTCCCGCCGGCGTCGCCGGCGGCCCCCCGGCCGGGGATGCGGATCCTGGCCCCGTCGCCGACGCCGGCGGGGACCTCCACTTCGATGGCCCGCTCGCCGTCGATGCTGCCGCGCCCGAGGCAATCCTCACAGGGGTCGACGACCACCTTGCCCCTGCCCCGGCAGGCGTCGCAGGTGGTGATGGCCATGGTGGCGCCCAGGATGGTCTGGCGGGTGACCCGCACCGAGCCCTGGCCGCCGCACCGCTCGCACGTCTCCAGCGCCGTGCCGGGTGCCGCACCGCCGCCGCCGCACGTCTCGCACCCCAGCGAGGTGCGGAACCGCACCTCCCGGGCCACGCCGGTGGCGGCCTCCTCCAGCGTCACCGACACCCGGGTGCCGATGTCGGCCCCCTGCGCCGGCCCGGCCTGGGCGCCGCCGAAGGGAAACCCGAACCCCCCGCCTCCGAAGAAGCGGGAGAGCAGGTCGTCGATGCCGGCGAACGACGAGAACAGGTCGCCGGCCTCGAACGAGCCGCCCCGGTCGTAGGCGGCGCGCTTGGCGGGGTCGCTGAGCACCTCGTAGGCCTGGGCGACGTCGCGGAAGCGGGCCTCGGCGGCGGGGTCGCCCGGGTTGGCGTCGGGGTGGGTCTCCCGCGCCAGGCGCCGGAACGCCTTCTTGATCTCGTCCTGGGAGGCCTCGCGGCCCACCCCCAGGATGTCGTAGTAGTCGGCCACCCTCACTCCCCCAGCGAGTCCCCGAGCGCGTCGGACACCTCTTCGACCACCCGGATCGCACGGCGGTAGTCCATCCGGAGCGGGCCCAGGACGCCCATCCGCCCGGTCCCGCCGCCCGCCTGGTAGCGGGTGGAGACGACGGCGAGGTCGTCCTGCCCTCCGGTCAGTTCGGGGCCCAATCGCACGCTGGTGCCGTCCCCGCCGCCGCCCAGCAGCCCGATGACGGCCGCCTCGCGGTCGAGCACCGCGAGGATGCGGTGCAACTGGGCGAGGTCCTCCCACAGGGTCGCCATCCACGACGTCCCCCCGAGGTACACCTTGGGCCGGTCCGCCGCAGCGGCATCGATCGACTCGAGCGCCCGGTCGTACAGGTCCAGCGCCGCCGGCGGCAGGCCGTCCGCCTCCTCGCCGCGTCCGAGGCCCTCCTCGCCGCCGAGGCTGCATCCCACCAGGCGGGCCTCCAGTGCCTCTCCGGCGGCGGCCACCTCGGCGGGTGCGGCCGGCCGCTCCAGCCGGAGCACCGCCTGGTTGACGTTGCCGGCGCCGGTGACCACCACCAGCAGCACCTTGCCGGGGTCGATGGGGATCAGGTGGGCGTCGTGCACCGTCTGGCCGGCCATGCCGGGGCCCAGCACGACGGCCGGCTGGTGGGTGATCTCCGACAACAGCTCGCTGGTGCGGCGGAGCATCTGGCCGAAGCCGTCGTGGATGGTGGAGAAGAACGTGGCGATCCTGGCCTGGGTGTCGTCGCCCACCGAGCCCGGGGAGAGGTGGTCCAGGTAGTAGCGGTAGCCCCGATCGGCGGGGATGCGGCCGGCGGAGGTGTGCGGCTTGAGGATGAAGCCGTCCCGCTCCAGCACCGCCAGCTCGTTGCGGACCGTGGCGCTGGAGCAGTCGAGCCCACACTCGACGATGGCGCGCGACGACACGGGCTCGCCGGTGCGGATGTACTCCTCCACCAGCTCCCTGAGGATGGCGGCCTTCCGGTCGTCCAGCATGAGGGCAGCGTAGCAGCGCTTAGCAGTCGGACGAGAGGAGTGCCAAGGTGGGTCTCAGCCGTCCAGATCGAGCGCCAGGACGGCCCGAGACACCTCGTCGCCGAGCAGGGGCCGGGCCACGATCAGGCGCCCGTCCCGCGATTCCAGCACCCCGGCCTCCACCAGGCGCCGTCCCCAGGGCGACGCCAGCAGCGCCTCCCCCGCCCGTCCGGGCACCGCTCCGGCCGCACGCCGCAGCCCCAGCAGCAGCCGCTCCTGCTCCCTGCCGGCGGCATCGAGCGACTCGCTGCCCGACTGGGGCCGCCGTCCCGCCTCGACCCGCTCCAGGTACCGGTCGAGACGGCGCACGTTCCATGCCCTGGCCCCATCCCGGTGGCGGTGCGCCCCGGTCCCGAACGCCTCGTACTCGCCCTGTGCCCAGGTGAGCAGGTTGTACGCGCATGCCGACCCGGGGCGAGCGCTGTTGGAGGTCTCGTAGCGGACGAACCCGGCCGCAGCCGCCTCCGTCATCGCCCACTCGTAGCGGGCGGCCTGGACGTCGGCGACGGGCCCCGGGGCGCCCGCCGCCACCGCCTTCGACAGCGCGGTGCCCCGCTCGACGGTGAGCGCGTAGGTGGAGAGGTGGTCGATCTCACACGCCAGGGCCGCCGCCACGCCGCCCTCCCAGGAGCGATCGTCCTCTGCCGGCGAGCCGAAGATCAGGTCCACGTTGACGTGGGCGAACCCGGCGTCCCTGGCCTCGGCGACGGCGCGCCGGGTGTCGTCGGGGCGGTGCAGCCTGCCCAGGTCGGTCAGCACCGCCCTGTCGAAGGACTGGGCGCCCAGCGACACCCGCGTGAACCCGCCGGCGGCGAGGGCGGCCGCCGTCGGCCGGTCCCAGTCCTCGGGATTGGCCTCCAGCGAGACCTCGGCGCCCCGGTCGATGCCGAAGCGCTCGGCGAGCGCGTGCAGGATCCGCACCAGGTCGGCCGCCGCGAGTTGCGTGGGCGTGCCGCCGCCGAACGCCACCGCCTGCAGCGGGCCGAACGGCTCGGCCATGCCGATCTCCGCCAGCACCGCCTCCACGTACCGGCCGCGGTGCTCCCCCGCCCCGGCGACCACGGCGAAGTCGCAGTAGGGGCACACCCGGCGGCAGAAGGGGATGTGGACGTAGGCGCCCCTCCACGCCGCCGCCGCATCGGCGAGGTCCGGGGCGTCGGGCCGGGCCTCCGCGGCCGCCATCAGTCCTCGTCCACCCGCAGCACCGAGATGAACGCCTCCTGGGGCACCTCCACCTGGCCCACCATCTTCATCCGCCGCTTGCCTTCCTTCTGGCGCTCCAGCAGCTTGCGCTTGCGGGTGACGTCGCCGCCGTAGCACTTGGCCAGCACGTCCTTGCGCTTCGCCTTCACGGTCTCGCGGGCGATGACGCGCGACCCTACGGCGGCCTGGATGGGGACGTCGAACATCTGGCGCGGGATCAGCTCGCGCAGCCGCTCGGCGAGGCGGCGCCCGTAGGTGTAGGCGCGGTCGGTGTGGATGACCGCCGAGAAGGCGTCCACCGGCGTCCCGTTCAGCAGCACGTCGAGCCGGACCAGGTCCGACTCGCGGTAGCCGTCGGGCTCGTAGTCGAGGGAGGCGTACCCCCTGGTGCGGGACTTCAACTGGTCGAAGAACCCGAAGACGATCTCCGCCAGCGGCACCCGGTACACCAGTTCCACCCGCTCGGGCGACAGGTACTGCATGGACCCCATCTCGCCCCGGTGCTGCTGCAGCAACTCCATCACGGTGCCGACGTAGTCGGACGGGGTGAGGATCATGGCCCGCACGTACGGCTCCAGGACGGCGGTGCGGCCCCCCGGGTCGGGCAGGTCCTGGGGGCTGTGGACCTCCACCTCGCCGCCGTCGGAGAGGACCGCCCGGTACGCCACCGACGGGGCCGTCGCCACCAGGTCGAGGTCGTACTCCCGCTCGAGCCGCTCCCGGACGATCTCCATGTGCAGCAGGCCGAGGAACCCGCAGCGGAACCCGAACCCGAGCGCGCGGCTGGTCTCCGGCTCGAAGACGAGGGCGGCGTCGTTGAGGCGCAGCTTCTCCAGGGCCTCCCGCAGCCGCTCGAAGTCGTCGCCCTCGGTGGGGAACAGCCCGGAGTACACCATCGGCTTCGGCTCCCGGTACCCGGGCAGCGGGCCGGCGGCCCGCAGGTCGTCGCGGGTGACGGTGTCGCCCACCCGGATGCGGTCGATCTCCTTGATGCCGGTGATGAGGTACCCCACCTCGCCCGGGCCCAACTCGGCCACCGGCACCACCCGCGGCGTCAGGACCCCCACCTCGTCGGCGTCGGGGGTCTCGCCGGTCACCATCAGGCGCAACCGGTCGCCGGTGGAGATGCGGCCTTCGAACATCCGCACGGAGCAGACGACGCCCCGGTAGGTGTCGTAGTAGGAGTCGAACACCAGCGCCCGGGGCGGGGCGGTGGCGTCGCCGGACGGCGCCGGCAGGCGCTCGACGATCGCCTCCAGCAGCGCGCCGACGCCCTCGCCGGTCTTGGCCGACACCCGGAGGACCCGCTCCGGGTCTTCGCCGAGCACCCCCGCCACCTCCTCGGCCACCCGGTCGGGGTCGGCGGCGGGCAGGTCCACCTTGTTCAGCACCGGGATCACCTCGAGGCCGTGCTCCAGGGCGAGGAGGGCGTTGGCGAGGGTCTGCGCCTCCACCCCCTGGCTGGCGTCCACCAGCAGGATGGCCCCTTCGCAGGCGGCGAGGCTGCGGGACACCTCGTAGGAGAAGTCGACGTGGCCGGGGGTGTCGATCAGGTTGAGGAGGTACTCGCCGTCGGGCGCCTGGTAGCGAAGCCGCACCGCCTGGGCCTTGATGGTGATGCCCCGCTCGCGCTCCAGATCCATGGAGTCGAGCACCTGGGCCCGCATGTCCCGGGCGCTGAGCGCACCGGTCTGCTCCAGCATCCGGTCGGCGAGGGTCGACTTGCCGTGGTCGATGTGGGCGATGATCGAGAAGTTGCGGATGCGCGAGACGTCGGTCACGGGTTCTCCGGGAGGGCGGCGGCATTGTACCGGGATGCCCCTCCTGCTATCGTCCCGTCGGTTCCCACCTCAACCCGGGCGAGTCACTCATGGCCAACATCGCATCGCAGATCAAGCGCAACCGTCAGAACGAGAGGGCGCGCCTCCGCAACCAGGCGTCCCGCTCGCTCATGAAGACGATGGCCCGCAAGGCCCTCGAAGCCGCCGAGTCCGGCGACGCCGAGGCCGCCGGCGAGGCGCTCCGCGAGGCGCAGCGCTCCATCGACACGGCGGCCTCCAAGGGCGTGCTCCACGCCAACACGGCCGCCCGCCGCAAGTCGCGGCTCGAGCGCCGCGTCGCATCGCTCCTCGGCTGATCCCCCCATGCCCGAGCACACCGAGCCGACCTGGCTGTCGCCTGCCGCTGCCCAGAAGCTGCAGGACGAGTACGACCGCCTCACCACCACGGGGCGCATCGAGATCGCCGAGCGGATCGCCGAGGCCCGCAGCCACGGCGACATCCGCGAGAACGCCGACTACGACGCCGCCAAGAACGAGCAGGGCCTCATGGAGGCCCGCATCCGCAAGCTGCGGCACCTGCTGGACACCGCCGAGATCCGCGAGGTCGACGACACCGACCACGTGACGGTCGGGTGCATGGTCACCGTCCGGGACGAGGACGGCGACGAGATGGAGTTCTTCGTCGCCAACCAGGAGAACAAGGTCCGCGGCATGCTGCTCGCCTCCCCCTCCAGCCCGCTGGGGGGCGCGCTGATGGGCGCTGCGGTCGGCGACACCGTCGGCTACGAGGCCCCGGGCGGCACCTTCTCCTACGAGATCCTGGCCATCCGCCCCTACGAGGGCTGAGCCCCCGCCCGATCAGGGCGTGAACTCGCTCGCCGCCTGCTCGATCCGCTCC
>JAHLKU010000035.1 GCA_020444505.1 Actinomycetota bacterium
GGCCTCCCTCCGAGCGCGCCGGACTTCGAACCGGATGCCCCCGAAGCGGAGACGGCGCCCGCTCCGCCTGCGTTCGAGCCCGTCGCCACCGGCCAACTGCCTCCGGTGCCGGCCGGCATCCCGCCGCTCGACGCCCGGGAGGAGAGGGCCCCGGAGCAGGCCGCCGGGCCGTCGCTCGGCGCCGGCGTGCCTCGGCCGCGTGTGCGCCCCGGCGCCGGCAAGGTGCTCACGGTGATGGCAGGCAAGGGCGGCTCGGGCAAGACGATCACCGCCACCAATCTGGCGATGGCGCTCACCGAGGCCGCCGGCCCGGGACGGGTGGTCATCGTGGACGCCGACCTCCAGTTCGGGGACGTGGCGCTGCTGCTGCAGGTGGACCCGGTGCGCACCATCGTGGACGCCGCGGCGCGCCTCGACGACCTGGGCGGCGACGAGATGGACGCCCTGCTGCTGCACCACCCCTCCGGGCTGCGGGTGCTGCCGGCGCCGCTGCTGCCGGCAGCAGGCGAGGAGATCGGGGCCAAGCACGTCGTCCGGGTGGTGGAGATCCTCCGCGACATGTTCCCCTACGTCGTGGTCGACACCGGGCCGGTGTTCGACGACGGCCTCATCACCCTGCTGGAGCACTCCGACCACGTGCTCCTGGTGGTGGACATGGACCTGCCGAGCGTCAAGAACGCCAAGATCGCCCTCGACACCCTTCGCGCCTCACGATTCGAGATGGGGCGGATCCACCTCACGGTCAATCGGGCCAACTCGAAGGCGCGGCTCGACCTGACCGAGTTGGAACGGGCCCTGGGCGAGCAGGTGGACGGCGCCATCCCCTCCGACCGCCTGATCCCGCAGTCCGTCAACGAGGGCGTGCCCGCCGTGGCGTTCAGCCCCCGCTCCCGGGTGGCCAAGGCGTTCCACGAACTGGCCGAGGCGTTCCTCGACCGCTAGGCGGGCTAGCGTCCCGCCCATGACCGTCCACGCCCTGCTCAGCGGCGGCATCGGATCCGGCAAGTCGACGGCGGCCTCCGTGTTCGCATCGCTCGGTGCCGCCGTCGTGTCCGCCGACGCCGCAGGACACCGGGTGCTGGAGCCGGGCCAGCCCGCCGTGGCAGAGGTCGCCGCACGGTGGCCGGAGGCGGTCTCCGGGGGAGTGGTCGACCGCCGGGCGCTGGGGCGCCTGGTCTTCGCCGACCCCGGCGGCCTCGCCGCCCTGGAGGCCATCACCCATCCCGCCATCGCCGCCATCGTCGAAGCCGAGGTGGCGTCGGCCGACGCCCCGCTGGTGCTGGTGGAGCTGCCGCTGCCGGTGGACATCCTGGGGCACGGATGGCTCCGCATCGTGGTGGACGCCCCCGACGAGGTGCGGATCGCCCGGCTGCTGGCCCGGGGCATGGAGCGCGGCGAGATCGCGGAGCGCATGGGAGCCCAGCCGGTGCGGGAGGAGTGGCTGCTCCTGGGCGACGTGGTGCTCGACAACGGCGGCGGGCTGGACCGCCTCGATGCGGAGTGCCGGCGGGTGTGGGAGGCGGTGGTGGGGGCTCCGCCCCCATGACACCCGGCCCGAGGTCTGTCACCCCCCGGGGGTAACGTGGCCCGGATGCACTCCTTCCAGGTCCACTCCGAGTTCGCGCCGGCCGGCGACCAGCCCGCCGCCATCGACGCCCTGGCCGCCGGGGTGGAGCGGGGCGACCGGTTCCAGACGCTGCTCGGCATCACCGGGTCCGGCAAGTCGGCCACCATCGCCTGGCTGATCGAGCGGGTGCAGCGGCCGGCGCTGGTGCTCGCTCCCAACAAGGCGCTCGCCGCCCAGCTCGCCAACGAGTTCCGGCAGTTCTTCCCCGAGAACCGGGTGGAGTACTTCGTCTCCTACTACGACTACTACCAGCCCGAGGCGTACCTGCCCCAGAGCGACACCTACATCGAGAAGGACGCCACGGTCAACGACGAGATCGATCGGCTCCGTCACTCCGCCACCGCCGCGCTGCTCACCCGGAGGGACGTGATCATCGTGGCGTCGGTGTCGGCCATCTACGGCCTCGGCTCGCCCGAGCAGTACGAGGGGCAGCTGCTGCGCCTGGTCCGGGGCGTGGAGTACCCCCTCGACGACGCCATCCGGCGGCTCGTCGACATCAAGTACGAGCGCAACGAGGTGAACCTCACCCGGGGCAAGTTCCGGCTCCGCGGCGACACGCTGGAGGTGTTCCCCGCCTACGGCGAGACCGTGATGCGGGTGGAGTACTTCGGGGACGAGGTCGACCGCATCGTGGAGATGAACCCGGTGACCGGCGAGGTCGTCCAGGAGCACGCCGAGCTGTGGGTGTACCCGGCATCGCACTACGTGGCCACGCAGGAGCGGATGCGGCGGGCCCAGGAGACCATCGAGCACGAGCTCGCCGACCGGCTCGCCGACCTCGAGGAGGGCTCCAAGCTGCTCGAGGCGCAGCGGCTCCGCATGCGCACCTCGTACGACCTCGAGATGATGCGCGAGGTGGGGTACTGCAACGGCATCGAGAACTACAGCCGGCACCTGGACGGCCGCGAACCGGGGGAGCCGCCGTACACGCTGCTCGACTACTTCCCGGACGACTACCTGACGGTCATCGACGAGAGCCACGTCACCATCCCCCAGATCCATGGGCAGTACGAGGGGGATCGGAGCCGCAAGTCGGTGCTGATCGAGCACGGGTTCCGCCTGCCTTCGGCCGCCGACAACCGACCGCTCCGCTTCGACGAGTGGCACGAGCGCGTCCACCAGGCCGTGCTGCTGTCGGCCACGCCGGGCAAGTGGGAGATCGAACACTCCCAGGCGGTGGTGGAGCAGATCATCCGGCCGACCGGGCTGGTCGACCCGGAGGTGGTGGTGAAGCCCACCCGCGGCCAGATCGACGACCTGCTCGAGGAGATCCGGCGGCGGGCGGAGGCGAACCAGCGGGTGCTGGTCACCACCCTCACCAAGAAGATGGCCGAGGACCTCTCCGACTACCTGCTGGAGATGGGGGTGCGGTGCCGGTACCTGCACTCGGAGATCGACACCCTGGAGCGGGTCCAGATCCTGCGGGACCTGCGCCTCGGGGAGTTCGACGTGCTGGTGGGCATCAACCTGCTGCGGGAGGGCCTCGACCTGCCGGAGGTGGGCCTCGTCGCCATCCTCGACGCCGACAAGGAGGGGTTCCTCCGCTCGGAGACCAGCCTCATCCAGACCATCGGGCGGGCGGCCCGCAACGTGGAGGGCCAGGTCGTGATGTACGCCGACGACGTCACCGACTCCATGCGGCGGGCCATCAACGAGACCAACCGGCGGCGGGCGCTGCAGATGGCGTTCAACGAGGAGCACGGCATCGACCCCCAGACCATCCGCAAGAAGGTGTCGGACATCCTGGAGCTGGTGCAGAGCCCCGACGCCCCGGGTGTCGAGCGGCGACGGCGCGAGGTCGCGGAGCGGCAGCGCCTGGACATGCCGTTCGACGACCTGCAGCGGCTGGTGCAGAGCCTGGAGGACGAGATGCGCGAGGCCGCCCGCGAGCTGCGCTTCGAGTACGCGGCGCGGCTGCGCGACGAGGTCAACGAGCTCCGGCGGGAGCTGAGGGAGATGTCCGACGCCGCCCGATGAGCGCGTGCCCGCGTCGGGCGCCGCGCTCAGGCCGCCTCGTCGTCCTCGTCCTCGGAGAGACCCTCCTTCATGCCGCTGCGCAGCTCGCGCAGCGACTTCCCGATGGAGCGGGCCAGCTCCGGCAGCTTCCGGGCGCCGAACAGGAACACGAGCACCACGACGATGAGGATGATCTCGCCGGTGCCGATCTGTCTGAACATGGGCAGGAGTGTAGACCCGGCCGGGCGATCGGCCCGCGCGGGCGAACCACACCCCTGAGGTTCTGTCACACCCCACCGGTATGATGCGGCGGCTTCGAAGCCGAGGACGGGCGTGGCCAGCGACAGCATCGTCATCCGGGGTGCCCGGGAACACAACCTCAAGAACGTATCCCTGGAGCTGCCGCGCGATCGGCTGGTCGTCTTCACCGGCCTGTCGGGATCCGGCAAGTCGAGCCTCGCCTTCGACACCATCTACGCAGAGGGCCAGCGCCGCTACGTGGAGAGCCTCTCCGCCTACGCCCGGCAGTTCCTCGGCCAGATGGAGAAGCCGGACGTGGACTTCATCGAGGGCCTCTCGCCGGCGATCTCGATCGACCAGAAGACCGCGAGCCGCAACCCTCGCTCCACCGTCGGCACCGTCACCGAGATCCACGACTACCTGCGGCTCCTCTACGCCAGGGCCGGGGTGCCCCACTGCCCGGAGTGCGGCCGGGTGGTGGCCCGCCAGACCCCGCAGCAGATCGTGGACCGGGTCCTCGAACTCGGCGAAGGCGCCCGGTTCCAGGTGCTGGCGCCGGTGGTGCGGGGCCGCAAGGGGGAGTACGAGTCGCTGCTGAAGGAGTTGAGCCGGGAGGGGTTCTCCCGAGCGCGCATCGACGGGGAGGTGCGCGACCTGGCCGAGGACATCCGCCTCGACCGCTACTACCAGCACACCATCGAGGTGGTGGTGGATCGCCTGGTGCGCAAGGAGGGCATCGAGCGGCGCCTGACCGACTCGCTGGAGACGGCGCTGCGCCTGGCCGAAGGGGTGGCGGTCATCGACGTGGAGGGCGGCGCCCCGCTCACGTTCAGCCAGCACTTCGCCTGCGATCACTGCGGCCTCTCGTTCGAGGAACTGCAGCCCCGCAACTTCTCGTTCAACAACCCCTACGGGGCGTGCACGTCGTGCAACGGCATCGGCACCCGGTTCCAGGTGGATTGGCGGCTGGCGATCCCCAACCAGGACAAGACGCTGCGCGAGGGGGCGATCCTCCCGTGGGGCGGCCGCCACCGCACCACCTACTACTCCCGCATGCTGGAGGGCCTCGCCGACAAGCACGGCATCGACCTGGACCGTCCGTTCTCCCGGCTCTCCAAGGCCCACCGCGCGATGGTGCTCGAGGGCACCGGCGACGAGCCGATCACCGTCACCTACACCAACCGCTTCGGCCGCCAGCGCCGCTACCAGACCACCTTCGAGGGCCTGGTGCCGTGGCTGGTGCGCCGCCACGAGAACGCCGACAGCGACGGCGCCCGCGAGTCGTACGAGCAGTACATGCGGCTGGTGCCGTGCGAGGCGTGCGGCGGCGCCCGCCTCAACCCGGTGGCGCTGGCGGTGGAGATCGGCGGCGTCGACATCCACACCCTGTCGTCCATGTCGCTGCGTGGCTGCAGCGAGTTCCTCGACACGGTGGAACTGGACGACCGGCAGGCGAAGATCGCCGCCGCCGTGCTGAAGGAGGTCCAGGCCCGCCTGCGCTTCCTGCTGGACGTGGGCCTCGACTACCTGACGCTCAGCCGCAGCGCCGCGACCCTCGCCGGCGGCGAGGCGCAGCGCATCCGCCTGGCCACGCAGATCGGTTCCGGTTTGGTCGGCGTGCTCTACATCCTGGACGAGCCGTCGATCGGGCTGCACCAGCGCGACAACCAGCGTCTCATCGAGACGCTGGTGCGGCTGCGGGACCTCGGCAACACCGTGGTGGTGGTGGAGCACGACGAGGAGACCATCCGGGTCGCCGACCACATCGTGGACATCGGCCCCGGGGCGGGGGAGCACGGCGGGCACATCGTGGCCGAGGGCGGCCTCGACGCCATCGTCGCCGAGGCGTCGTCGCTCACCGGCGACTACCTGGCGGGGCGGCGCTCGATCCCGCTGCCGCAGCGGCGCAGGGAGCCGGACGGCCGCAGCGTGGTGGTGCGCGGCGCGGCCGAGAACAATCTGCGCGACCTGGACGTGGAGTTCCCGCTGGGGTTGTTCATCGCCGTCACCGGGGTCTCCGGCAGCGGCAAGTCCACCCTGGTGGAGGAGATCCTCTCCAAGGCGCTGGCGTTCCGCCTCTACGGGAGCCGTTCCATCCCCGGGCTCCACAAGGACGTCGAGGGCCTGGACCACATCGACAAGGCCATCAACATCGACCAGTCGCCCATCGGGCGCACCCCGCGCAGCAACGCCGCCACGTACACCAAGGTGTTCGACAAGATCCGCACCCTGTTCGCCTCCACCCCCGACGCCCGCATGCGGGGCTACAAGCCGGGCCGGTTCTCGTTCAACGTGGCGGGCGGCAGGTGCGAGGCGTGCAAGGGCGACGGGCAGATCAAGATCGAGATGCACTTCCTGCCCGACGTCTACATCCCCTGCGACCAGTGCAAGGGCAAGCGGTACAACCGCGAGACGCTGGAGATCCTCTGGAAGGGCCACACCATCGCCGACGTGCTCGACATGTCGGTGGACGAGGCGGCGGAGTTCTTCGAGAACCAGCCGCCGATCGTCCGGGTGCTCGGGACCCTGCGGGACGTGGGGCTGGGGTACATCCGCCTCGGCCAGCCCGCGCCGACCCTGTCCGGCGGCGAGGCGCAGCGGGTGAAGCTGGCCAGTGAGCTGGGCAAGCGCGCCACGGGGCGCACCTTCTACATCCTCGACGAGCCCACCACCGGCCTCCACTTCGAGGACGTGCGCAAGCTGCTCGGGGTGTTGCAGCGTCTCGTGGACGCCGGCAACACCGTGGTCGTGATCGAGCACAACCTCGACGTCGTGAAGTCCGCCGACTGGATCATCGACCTCGGCCCGGAGGGCGGCGACGAGGGCGGCGCCGTGGTGGCGGTGGGGCCCCCTGAGGCCGTCGCGGACGTGCCCGGCTCCCACACCGGGGCGTTCCTGCAGGGGATCCTGCGGCCGTGACCTGGGGCGACGACCTCGCCGCGTGGTGGATCGGAGAGGTGGCATCCGACCCGGCCTACGACGAGACCGTCGTCCCCCTGGCCCTGGAGGTGGCCGCCGCCCGCCCGGGGGAGCGGTGGCTCGACCTGGGGTGCGGCGAGGGCCGGATGATGCGTGCGCTGTCTGCGGCGGGAGCCGACCCGGTGGGGTGCGACGTGTCGCCCCGGCTGGCCGCGGCCGCGGGGCGGGCCGGGCCGGCCGTGGTCGGCCGCCTCCCCGACCTGGACTGGCTGACGGACGACGCGGTGGACGGGGCGCTCGCCGTGCTGGTGCTGGAGCACCTCCCCGACCTCGCACCGCTCTTCGCGGCGGCGGCACGGGTGGTGCGGCCGTGCGGGACCCTGGCCGTGGTGCTGAACCACCCGCTGCTCACGTCCCCCGGTTCGGCCCCGGTCGTGGACCCCGACGACGGCGAGGTGCTGTGGCGGTGGGGGCGCTACCTGGAGGAGGGCTCCACCGCCGAACCGGCGGGCGCCGGGTCGGTCGAGTTCCTGCACCGGCCGCTCGGCGCGCTGCTGACCCTGGCCGCCGGGATGGGGTGGCGGCTGGAGGCGGCGGTGGAGCGGGGCGTGGGAGACGCCCAGGCCGGGCGCGACCCGTTGCTGGCCATGCAGCGGGACATCCCCCGGTTGCTGGGGGTCCGGTGGCGGAACCCCGCCTGAGGGCTCCGGACCGGCCCCGATACACTCCGCACCCATGGTGGAACGGCCTGCTCCGTCCGAGATCCCCGACCGGCCCGGCGTGTACCTGTGGCGCGACCGGCACGGCGCGGTGCTGTACGTGGGCAAGGCCAAGTCGCTGCGGAAGCGGATCGCCAACTACTTCGCGTCCGACCTCCCGGTGCGGACCGCGAACATGGTGGACGCCGCCGCGACCGTGGAGTGGATCGTCACCGACAGCGACGTCGCGGCGCTGCACCTCGAGTTCACCCTGATCCAGCAGCACCAGCCGCGCTTCAACATCCGGCTGCGGGACGACAAGAGCTTCCCCTACCTGGCCATCACCCGTTCCGATGCGTGGCCGCGGGCAACGGTGATGCGGGGGCGGCGGCGCAAGGGGACGCAGTACTTCGGCCCGTACGCCCACGCCTATGCGATCCGCCAGACCCTCGACCTCCTGGTGCGGACCTTCCCGGTCCGGACGTGCTCCAACGCCAAGCTGCGGCGCCACCAGGCCCAGGGGCGCCCGTGCCTCCTGTTCCACATCGAACGGTGCTCGGGGCCGTGCGTGGGAGAGGTGACCCCCGAGGACTACGCGGCCCACGTGGAGGGCCTGGCCGAGTTCCTGAGCGGCGACGGCGACCCGGTGCGGGAGCGCCTCCTGGCGGCGATGGGCGAGGCATCCGAGGCCCTGGAGTACGAGCAGGCCGCCCGGTACCGGGATCAGCTGCAGTCGGTGGACAAGGCGCTGGCGCGCCAGGAGGTGGCGTCGGACCGGCCGGAGGACTTCGACCTGATCGCGGTGGAGGAGGACGACCTGGAGGCCGCGCTGGTGGTGCTCACGGTGCGCCGCGGCCGGGTCACCGGCCGGATCGCGACCGTGGTCGACAAGGTCGAGGAGGTCTCCACGCCCGAGCTCATCGGCCGCCTGCTGTCGCAGCGGTTCGGGGCGGAGCGGCCGCCGCCGCAGGTGCTGGTGGAGGCGCTCCCCGACGAGCCGGACGTGTGGGAGGCGTGGCTGGAGGAGCGCCGGGGGGCCCGGGTGTCGCTGCGCGTGCCCAGGAGGGGCCAGAAGCGCCGGCTGATGGAGACGGCGCGGGCCAACGCCCGGGAGACCTTCGCCCGGCACCGGTTGCGGCGGCAGTCCGACCACAACGCCCGGGCCAGGGCGCTGCGCAGCCTGCAGGAGACGCTGGGGCTCCCGGAGCCCCCGCTGCGGATCGAGGCGTACGACATCGCCACCATCCAGGGGCGGGACACGGTGGGGTCGATGGTGGTGCTGGAGGACGGCCTGCCGCGCCGCAGTGACTACCGGCGCTTCAAGGTGCGGGGGGTCGACGGGCAGGACGACTTCGCATCGATGGAGGAGGTGCTCCGCCGCCGGCTGACCGCCTACCTCGCCGAGCGCGACCTGCCGGTGGACGAGCGCGGCGGGTTCGCCTACCCGCCCTCGCTGCTGCTGGTGGACGGGGGCATGGGCCAGGTGTCCCGGGCCGTCAAGGTGGCCGACGAACTAGGCCTCGACATCCCCATCGCCGGCCTCGCCAAGCGCATGGAGGAGGTGTACCTGCCGGGCGACCCCGACCCGATCCGCATCCCCCGCGGCGAGGACGCGCTCTACCTGCTGCAACGGGTCCGGGACGAGGCACACCGGTTCGCCAACCAGTACCACCGCAGCCTGCGCGGCACGCGCATGGTCGACTCGATCCTGGACGGGGTGCCGGGCGTGGGGCCGGCTCGCAAGAAGGCGCTGCTGCGGCGGTTCGGATCCCTCAAACGCTTGCGGGAGGCATCGGAGGCGGAGCTCGCCGAGGTGGTGCCGGGGGCGGTCGCCGCCGACGTGCACGAGGCGCTGCGCCGCCCGGCGTGAGGGCCGGGGTGGAGGTGGCGGGGGAGAAATCCCCGCACACGCCGCCCGGCGTGGCATCGTGGGGCCCATCCGCGCCGCGTCGGCGCGCCGAGGGCTGCGAGGAGGACCGTGGCTGAACTGGTCGTCATCACCGGCATGAGCGGCGCGGGACGCTCCACGGCGTCGAACGCACTCGAGGACCTGGGCTTCTTCGTGGTGGACAACCTGCCGGTCGCCTTGATCACCGAGGCGGTCGAGTGGGACGGCGGCCGCCACGAGCGTCTCGCCTTCGTGGTGGACACACGCGGCGGCCTGAGCTTCGAGGCACTCGAGTCGGCGCTCGACGAGCTGGATGCGACGCTGCTGTTCCTCGACGCCGAGGACGACGTGCTGGTGGCCCGGTTCAAGGAGAGCCGCCGGCCCCACCCGGTCGATCGGCCCACCCTCGTGGAGTCGATCGCCGCCGAGCGCGTCGCACTGGACGGCCTGCGGGAGCGCGCCCACCTCGTGCTGGACACCGGCACCCGCACGGTCCACGACCTCCGGGCGGCCGTCCAGGCGGCGTTCGGCAACCGTTCCGGGCCGCAGGCCCTCCGGGTGCAGGTGGTCTCCTTCGGGTTCAAGCACGGGCTGCCCGCCGAGGCCGACATGGTGCTGGACGTCCGTTTCCTCCCGAACCCGCACTGGGAGCCGGGGCTGCGGCACCTCACCGGGGTGGACGAGCCGGTCCGTGCGTACGTCCTGGAGCGGGAGGACACGGCGGCCTTCCTCGACGGGACCCGCGAGCTGCTCGGCTTCCTGCTGCCCCGGTACGCCGCCGAGGGGAAGGCCTACTTCACGCTGGCCATCGGCTGCACCGGCGGCCACCATCGGTCGGTGGCGATCGCCGAGGAGGTGGGACGGTGGCTCGGGGATCGGGGCGTGCCGGCCACCATCAGCCACCGGGACATCGCGCGGTGAGCGAGTTCGAGACGATCGTGGACCCGCTGCTCGAGGAGCTGGAGATCGACCTGGAGGGCATCAAGGTCGCCGCCATCGGCGGGGGCCACGGCCTGGCCCAGGCGCTGCTGGCGGTGCAGGACTACGCGGCCACCATCACCGCAGTGGTGAGCGTCGCCGACGACGGCGGCTCCTCGGGGCGCCTCTCGCCGGCCCTGGGCATCCCCCCTCCAGGCGACACCCGCCGCGCCCTCCTGGCATTGAGCCCGCCCGGTTCGGCCTGGCGGCGGGTGATGGAGCACCGCTTCGAGGCGGGCGACGTGGCCGGCCACTCACTCGGCAACCTGGTGCTGGCCGCGTTCGCCGGCATGTCGGGCGGCCTCGGCGAAGCGCTCGACACCGCCGGCCGGTTGTTGGGGGCGCGGGGTGCGGTCGTGCCGGCCGCGGAGGAGGCGCTCACCCTGGAGGCGGTCGTGGACGGCAGGACGGTCACCGGGCAGGTGGCGGTCGCGCAGGCGCGGGGGACGGTCGAGTCGATCAGGGTCCTCCCGGAAGGCGCCGAAGCGTCGCGGGACGCGGTGCGGGCGATCGCATCCGCCGAGCAGATCGTGCTCGGGCCGGGCAGCCTGTTCACCTCCATCGCCGCCGTGCTGCTGGTCCCCGGGGTCGCCGAGGCCGTCAACCTCTCCGACGCGGGCCTCGTCTACGTGTGCAACCTCACCACCCAGGACGGGGAGACGCTGGGGATGGACGCCGCCGCCCACGTGCAGGCGCTGGTCGCCCACACCGGGATCCGGCCCCCGGACGTGGTGGTCGCCCACCACGGTGCCCTCCGGGTGCCCGACGGCCTGGAGGCCGTGGCGGCCGACGCCGGAGCGATCGCCGTGCTCGGCAGCCGGGTGGAGGAGGCCGATCTGGCCGACCCCGGGGCCGCCTGGCCGCAGCACGACCCTGCCCGGTTGGGCGCGGTCCTGCGGCGGCTAGCGTGACCGGGGCCGGCACCCCGGAGGAGACGTGAGCAACATCAAGACCCTCGACGACATCGACGTCGCCGGCGCCACGGTGCTCGTGCGCGCCGACCTGAACGTCCCGTTGGCCGACGGCCGGGTCGTGGACGACTTCAGGGTCCGTTCGAGCCTTCCCACCATCGCCGAACTGCGCGAGCGCGGCGCCGCCGTCGTGGTGTGCAGCCACCTGGGCCGTCCCAAGGGGCCCGACCCCGCGCTCTCGCTGGCTCCCGTGGCCGCCCTCCTCGGGGACCTGGGAGGGTTCGAGGTCGGGTTCGCGGCCGATGTGGCCGGCCCGCTGTCGCTCGCCGCAGCCGACGCCGCGGGCCCGGGCGACGTCGTGATGATCGAGAACACGCGCTTCGAGCCGGGGGAGAAGGCCAACGACCCGGCGCTCGCCGACCGCCTCGCCGCGCTGGCCGACGTCTTCGTGCTCGACGCCTTCGGGACGGCCCACCGGGCCCATGCCTCGACGGTGGGCGTGGCCGAGCGGCTCCCGTCCGCGGCGGGGCGCCTGCTGGACGCCGAGGTGAAGGCGCTCACCGCGCTGCTCGGCGAGCCCGACCGGCCGTTCGTGGTGGTGCTCGGGGGCGCCAAGGTGTCGGACAAGCTGGGCGTGATCACGTCGCTGCTGCCCCGGGTGGACGCGATGCTGATCGGCGGAGCGATGTGCTTCACGCTGCTCGCCGCCGAGGGGTACCCCATCGGGGACTCGCTGGTGGAGGCCGAGATGGTCGACGAGATCCGCGAGGTCATGGAGGGGCCCTCCGGGGGGCGGCTGGTCCTGCCGACCGACATCGTGGTGGGGGAGGCGTTCGCCGCCGACACCCCGCACCGGGTGGTCCCCGCCCACGCCATCCCCGACGCCACGATGGGGCTGGACATCGGCCCGGACACCGCCGCGGAGTTCGCGTCGGTGATCGCCGGGTCGGACACCGTGTTCTGGAACGGGCCCATGGGCGTGTTCGAGTGGGAGGCGTTCTCGTCGGGGACGCGCACGGTGGCCGAGGCGGTGGCCTCGTGCCGGGGGTTCACCGCAGCCGGCGGCGGCGACAGCGTCGCTGCCCTGCGGGCGTTCGGCCTGGAAGGCGCCGTGTCCCACCTGTCCACCGGGGGCGGCGCCGGGTTGGAGTTGTTGGAGGGCGGCACGCTGCCCGCACTGAAGGCATTGGAGAGATAGCGCATGGCCCGGAAGGACCTCATCGCAGGCAACTGGAAGATGCACGCCGACCACCTGGAGGCCATCCAGATGGTCCAGAAGCTCGGCTACCGGCTGGATCCGGCCGACTACGACCGCGTCGAGGTCGTGGTGTGCCCGCCCCTGACGGCACTGCGGTCGGTGCAGACGGTCATCGAGGCCGACTACCTGCCGATCAAACTCGGCGCCCAGAACGTGCACTGGGAGGACCAGGGCGCCTTCACCGGAGAGGTGTCGCCCCCGATGCTGGCCAAGCTGAACGTGTCGTACGTCATCGTGGGCCACAGCGAGCGGCGCGAGATGTTCGGGGACGACGACGCCGTCGTGGCCCGCAAACTGCGCGCCGTCCTCGGGGCCGGGATGACCCCGATCGTGTGCGTCGGCGAGTCACTGGACCAGCGTGAGGCCGGAGTCACCGAGGAGGTCATCGGGGGCCAGTTGCACGCCGCCCTCGACGGCCTGGACGCCGCCACAGTGGCGGGGCTGGTGATCGCCTACGAGCCCATCTGGGCCATCGGGACGGGGCGCACGGCCGACGCCGACACCGCCGCGGCCGCCTGCGGCTACCTGCGCGAGCAGGTGCGCGGCACCTGGGGAGAGGCGGCCGACGAGGCCAGGGTGCTGTACGGCGGCTCGGTGAACCCGGGCAACGTCGCCGGCCTCATGGCCAAGCGCGACATCGACGGCGGCCTGGTCGGCGGAGCGTCGCTCGACCCCGACAAGATGGCGGCGCTGGTCCGCTACTGGGTGTAGCGCCGCCGGGGGCGAATCCCTCCGGTGGCCCGCTCCGGCCGCCGATGCATCCGTGATGCGAGCGCGTCCGTCTCTCGTGATGCTCGCGGCCGCGGTGTGCGCGGCCGCTTCGGCGTGCGCGCCCGGGTCCGGGGTGGCGCCGGCCGCCGTGCTCCCCACCACGACCACGACGACCACCGCGCCGGCCGGGAGCACGCCCGGCCCCACCGAACTGGTCGTCGGCATCGCCGACCACGGGGCGCCGCGGACCCTCAACCCGTTCCTCGACGGGCCGGACACCGGGGTGCTCGACCTCCTCGGGCCGGCCGTGCTCGCCACGGGGTACGACATCGACCCCGCCACCAACGAGCCGGTGCCGGACGTGCTGGCGGAGATCCCGTCGGTGGCCAACGGGGGCATCGTGGTGAACGACAACGGCACCATGGACGTGACCGTGCGAGTGGACCCGGCGGCCACGTGGGCGGACGGGACGCCGATGTCCGGCGCCGACCTCGCCTTCACCATCGCCACGGTCACCGACCCTTCGCTCCCCATCCGCTCCGACCTGCGGGACCGGTACGCCGGCATCGTCGCCGGCTCGGTGCGGGCCACCGGCTCCCAGGTGACGTTCCGCATGAAGATCGACGCCGACGTGTGGCTGCTCTTCGACGTCGTCCTCCCCGCCCACGAGGTGGGGGGCGGCGACTTCGCAACCGACTGGGACCGGGAGCTGTGGGTGTCGGGCGGGCCCTACGTGGTCGCCGACTACCAGGAGGGCCAGTACCTGGTGCTGGAGCGCAACGACCGGTACTGGAAGTCCGACCCCTCCACCGGCGACGCGCTGCCCTCCATCGACCGGCTGGTGGTGAGGTTCTTCGAGCCGGGGACGACGCCGGACCCCCGGCTGCTGCGGGCCTTCGAGACGCGCGACCTCGACGTGGTCCTGACCTCGTTCGGCGCCGAGACGCGGGCCGGGTACGAGGCCCTCGCCTCCGACGGCGCCCGGATCACCTCGCTCCCCGGGCCGGCGTGGGAGCAGATCAACTTCCAGTTCGGTCCCTCCAATCGCAACCCCGAGTCGCTGAACCGGCACCTGGAGTACCGCCGGGCGGTCGCCCACGCCATCGACCGGGACCGCCTCGCACCACAGCGAGGCACCACACCCTTGTTCTCGGCACTGGCGAGGTATGCCCCGGCACTGGGAAGCGGCGCCTGGGAGCGCTACGACTACGACCCTCAGGAGACGGCGTCCCTGCTGTACTCCCTGGGGGAGGACATCGGGAGCGACCTCTTCGCCGGCTCCGGGCCCCGGCTGGTGCTGACGGCATCGGGGGACAGCCCGGCCACCGTCGCCCTCGCCGGCGAGGTGGTGGTGATGCTCGACGAGGCCGGCATCGGCGCCGAACTGCAACTGGAAGGCCCGTCGCTCTTCTTCGGCCAGACGCTCGACTCCGGCACCTGGGACGTGGCGGCGTGGAAGTTCGCAGCCACCCCGGGCCGGGCGGGCGCGGTCGCCTTCGTGGAGATGTTCGACCCCGACGGCCTCCCGTTCGTGGGCGACAACTTCCTGCGGTGGGGGACCGTGGACTCGACGGTGAAGGACGAAGCGACGGCTCGGTACGCCGAGATCGTCGACGAGTTGCGCCGCACCATCGACCCCGACGAGATCGATCGGCTGGTGGCAGAGGCCGAGGAGTTGCTGGCGGAGCAGGTGGTGCTGCTGCCGCTGGTGGTGCACGAGGAGTCCGGAGCGGTGGTCTGGACGGACCGGGTGGAGGGGGTGGGGGCGAACCCCTATCAGAGCGAGTTGTGGGACGTCGAGACCTGGCGGGTCCCGGCGGGCTGAGCAGTCCCGTGCTGCCGCTACCGTCGGGGCGACGACTTCGGAGGCGATGATGACCACCACCCTGGTGCTCCTCAGGCACGGCCAGAGCGAGTGGAACCTGGAGAACCGCTTCACCGGTTGGACCGACGTGGGCCTGACCCCCCAGGGCGAGGCCGAGGCCGCCAGGGCCGGCGAGCAGTTGCTCGAGGAAGGGCTCGACTTCGACCTGGCCTTCACCTCGGTCCTCACCAGGGCAATCCAGACCCTGCACATCACGCTGGGGGTCATGGATCGCCTGTGGCTGCCGGTGGAGAAGCACTGGCGCCTCAACGAGCGCCACTACGGCGCCCTACAGGGGCTCAACAAAGCCGAGACCGCCGCCGAGCACGGGGACGAGCAGGTCCATGTGTGGCGCCGCTCCTACGACGTGCCGCCGCCGCCCCTGGCGCTCGACGACCCGCGCCACCCGGCCCACGACGCGCGCTACGCCTCGCTGGCGCCCGACGTGCTGCCGGCCACCGAGAGCCTGGCGATCGTGGTCGAGAGGATGCTGCCCTTCTGGCACGACGCCGTGGTGCCGGCGATCCGGTCGGGGCGGCGCGTGCTGATCGCTGCGCACGGCAACAGCCTGCGGGCGCTCGTCAAGCACCTCGACGGCATCTCCGACGACGAGATCCCGTCGCTGAACATCCCCACCGGCATCCCGCTGGTCTACGAACTGGACAAACGCCTGGCCCCGCTGGGGCACCGCTACCTCGGTGACCCCGAAGCGGCGGCCGCGGCGGCCAGGGCGGTGGCGGACCAGGCCAAGGGCTGACCGTTCGGGACCGCCCCTGATCGCGCCAGGTCCTGGCAACGGCGACTTGCCTAGTGACGGCGCGCGCTCCATACTCCTAATCACCGTTCGCCGCGGCGAGCGGTAGTAAGACGCGAAAGGTGCCCGCTTTGGAACGGATCGTCGACGCGACCGTCATCACCGTGCACATCATCCTGTCCATCTCGCTCATCGCCCTGATCCTGCTGCATGCCGGGCGGGGTGGCGGGCTCTCCGACGCGTTCGGGGGAGGGATGGGGTCGATGGGCGGCCTCACGGGGTCCACGGTGGTCGAACGGAATCTCGATCGGCTGACGGTGGTTGTCGCGATCCTGTTTGCCATCACGACCGTCACGCTTGCGTGGGTCTTGGCACCCTGACAACAGGGCGGGAGAGCGGGCAGCTTCGTCGACCAATAGAGGAGTTCGTTCATGAACACACGGAATCGGGTGCTGCGCCTGATGGCCGTCTTCGCCGCGCTGGCGTTGATTGTCTCGGCCTGCACCGACGACGACTCCGGGACGACGGAGGCGACCTCGGCGCCGACCACCACGGCCGCGCCGACGACGACGGATGGCTCCGGTACCACCGCAGCCCCGACGACCGCCCCTGAGACCACGGAGCCGACGGAGACCGGCGGGGGCGTGTTTACCACCGCCCTGGTGGCCGATCTGACGACGAACAACTTCTGGGCCTACCTGGACCCGGAGTCGTCCGTCCACAATGGCTATGTGCTGGGCCAGTCGCATCCGGCGCTCTACACGCTGAGCATCCCGGACTTCCTGCTGGTCCCCGGCACGGCCGCCGAAATGCCGCCCGCGCTCGCCCAGGAGGGTGAGAACTGGGTGGCCACGATCCCGCTGCGCGAGGGCATGGTCTGGTCGGACGGCGAGCCCGTCACGGCCGGCGACTACGTGTTCACCATGAACACGATCAAGGACCTCGAGCTCGGCTCGAACTGGATCAGCTACCACCCGTTCAAGGACGCTGAGGCCGGCACCCGCTGGCTGGAGAACGTCGAGGCGATCGACGACTACACGTTGAAGCTCACCTTCGCCGCCTCCGACAACGCCCCGGGTCTGGCTCTGTACCAGAACGGCGTGCTCCAGGCCCCGATGCTGCCCGAGCACTTCTGGGCCGACATCGTGACCGGCTGCATGGCCGAGGAAGACCCGAAGGCCTGCCTGTATGCCACCGACGGCACCGGCGAGCCTTCGGCCGGCACCGACATCTTCAGCACGTGGGAGCCGGGTGCGTTCGCTTCGATCGTTGCGAACCCCGACTACTACTACGCGGGTGTCACCTACACGGTCTTCGACGACCTGACCTTCAACCAGGCGGGCGGCGCAGCCGGCATCGACGAGACCTACGGCCCCGGTGGCAGCACCGAGATCCTCTCGCAGTACGCCGACGGCCCGTTCGTCAGCGAGGTCATCTACTCGGAGTACGGCGGGCAGGATGCTGCCTACCTGGCATTCCTCGAGGGCGACGTGGACTACGTCCTGAACCCCTCCGGCGTGCCCTCCGGCCGTCGTGACCAGCTCCTCGCGGAGCCTGGGCTCGAGTTCGCCGTGAATCCCTCCGAGGGCTTCCGGTATCTCGCGTTCAACCTGCGCAAGAGCCCGATGAACATCGACGCGTTCCGTCAGGCGCTCGCCTATGTCATCGACAAGGAGTTCCTCATGAACTCCGTGCTCGCCGGCGCTGGTATCCCGATCTACTCGCTGGTGCCCGAGGCGAACGCCGCGTGGTACACCGACGAGGTCAACAAGTGGGGCTCCGGCATCGCCGAGGGCGAGCGGTTCGACATGGCCGTTCAGCTCCTCAAGGATGCCGGCTTCACCTGGGACGTCGAGCCGCTGGCTCAGCGTCTCGAGGACGACCCGGATACCGAGGCCGACGAGAGCCTCGAGTACAGCGGTGTCTTCACCGACGGCCAGGGCATGCGCACGCCGGACGGGAACCTCGTTCCCGAGCTCGAGCTGCTCACGCCCGGCCCCGGCTACGACCCGCTCCGTTCCACGGTCGCCACCTGGATCGGCGTGTGGGGTGACCGTCTCGGCATCCCGATCGACGTCAACCCGACCGACTTCAACACGATCGTGGACCTGACCTTCCCGCCGCAGGAAGACGGGCTGGGCTGGGACATGTACATCCTCGGTTGGGGTGGCGGCGATCCGTCGCTCCCGTGCACGTCGCACCAGGCGTTCTTCGGTGCTGACCAGGACGCCGTTGGGTTCGGCGGCTTCAACACCCCGGGTTACAACAACGCGGAGTTCGAGGCCCTGAGCGATGCCCATGACCTCGCCACCACGGTGGAGGAGGCCCGCGGCATCTGCAACGACATGGAGAAGAACATCTCCGAGAACCTGCCGTACATCGTGCTGTTCTCGACCCCGCTCACCGATGTGTGGCGCGCTGGCGTCGAGTTCCCGATCACGGACGTGCTCGGTGGTCTCAACGCCTACCCGAACGCATGGGTCGGCCAGGTGAAGGTGACCGAGTAGTCGGTCTCACTCACTGAGATCTCGAGGGGAGGGCTTCGGCCCTCCCCTCGACGCGTCCGGGCCCCCCGACGCCGCCACGAGTTCCTGCCGACAGGAGGTGGTGGTCTAATATCTCCCCACGTGCCGTGACCCGGCTGCCGTCGGAGAAGGAAGACATTCATGCTCGGCTACATCAGCAAGCGGGTCGCGCAGATGGCCCTCCTCTTCGTGGTGTTCCTCACGCTGTTGTTCCTGCTGCTCCAGGCGCAGCCCGGCGACTTCGCCAGCCAGTTCCTCGACCCCCGCATCCCGGCTGCGAACCAGGAGCTGATCCGCCAGCGGCTGGGCCTCGACCAGGGCATGTGGGGCCAGTACTGGACCTACATCACCAACTTCTTCACCGGCGACCTCGGCACCTCGTTCATGCGCTACCCCAAGACGGTGTGGGCCGTCATCGTGGAGCGCATCCCCCGCACCATGTTCCTGTTCACGATGGCCACGATGCTGTCGTACTGGATGGGCTTCCTCAGCGGCAAGATGCTCGCCTGGCGGCGGGGCGGGAAGCTGGAGTACGGCATCACCCTCGGCGGCGTGTTCCTCTACACCGTGTTCTACCCCTGGTTCGCCCTCATGATGATCTGGCTGTGGGCGGCCACGCTGGAGATCGTCCCGATCAATCAGTTCCTCACCCCCGACTTCTGGCTCGACTCGCCGTTCAGCGCCACGAGCGTGTTCACCGCCATGATCTGGTCCTCGGTGCTGGTGGTGGGCGGGCTGCTGGTGGTGCAGACGGTCGCCGGGCGCATGAAGGAGTACCGCACCCAGGTGCTGCTGCGCCGCACCGGCAGGGTGCTCGTGTTCGGCATCTTCGTGTGGTATTGGGCCAGTAGCTCGATGCGGCCCTTCGCCGCCGACATCACCCACCACGCCGTGCTGCCGGTGGTGACCCTCGCCTTCATCGCCTTCGCCGGGGTCATGCTGATCACCCGGGGCTCCATGCTGGAGACGCTGCGGGAGGACTACATCCTCACCGCCCGGGCCAAGGGCGTGCCCGACCGGATCATCCGGGACAAGCACGCCGCCCGCAACGCCCTCCTCCCGGTGGTGACCTCTTTCATCCTCGGCCTCGCCTTCATCATCGGCGGCGGCCTGGTCACCGAGACGGTGTTCTCGTGGCCGGGCATGGGCGAACTGCTGCTGACGGCGGTGACGAGCAACGACATCCCGACGGCCATCGGGACGCTCGCCCTCATCGGCGCGCTGGCGCTGATCGCCCACATCGTGGTGGACATCGTGTATCTGTTCTTGGATCCGCGGATCCGGGTGCAGGGATAGAGGAGGTACGGCATGGTGCAGGATCCCCGCCCCACACCCGAGCTGGCGCCCGACGAGGCGGCCGTCGGCATCGACGCCGGCACCGACGAGTTCGACTTCGAGCCGCTCTGGCGGGTCAGGCTCCGCCTGGCCTGGGAGGGCTTCAAGCGCAACTGGGCCCTGTTCTCGGAGAACAAGGTCGGCATCATCGGCCTGATCATCATCGGCATCTTCTTCGTCATGGCCATCGGGCACCCGATCCTGATGGCGACCCTCTGGTCGGACAAGCAGAACATCTACGACCCCGAGATCGGGTACGACGCTCCCGTCAAGACGCTGCTGGTGGTGGAGGAGGTCACCGACCCCGAGACCCAGATCGACCCGGAGCGGGCCAAGCTGTTCGACGCCAGCCTGAAGGCCGAGGTGGGCGACACGGTGAACGTGCCGCAGCAGCCGGCGCCCCCCTCGCTGGCGCACCCGCTGGGCACCAACCCGCGGGGCAACGACGTGCTGTCGCAGTTGATGTTCTCCACCAAGGCGGCATTCATGCTGGGCCTGGTCGCCGCCCTGGTGACCGTGCTGCTGGCCACCACGATCGGGTCGGTCGCCGCCTACTTCGGCGGCATCACCGACACGCTGCTGATGCGGCTCGCCGACCTGGTGCTGCTGATGCCGCTGATCCCGATCCTCATCGTGCTGAGCGGCATGTTCCAGGTGAACCTGGTGATCCTGGGATTGATCATCGGTGTCCTGAACGGCTTCGGGGGCACCGCCATCATCCTGAAGTCGCAGGCACTGTCGGTGAAGGTGAAGCCGTTCGTGGAGGCCGCCCGCGTGGCCGGCGGCACGAACTGGCACATCATCTTCCGCCACATCATCCCGAACGTGCTGCCGCTGTCGTTCCTGTACATGATGTTCACGGTGACCGAGGCGATCGCCCTCGAGGCGACGCTCTCGTTCTTCGGCCTCCTCAACGTCGACATGTCCTGGGGCCTGATGATCCAGATCGCCCAGAGCGAGGGGTACCTGCTCCGCTTCGACACCTGGTGGCTGATCGTTCCGCCCGGCCTGGCGGTGACGTTCCTCGCCGCGGCGTTCTTCCTGGTGGGGAGGGCCATGGACGAGGTGGTCAATCCGAGACTCCGAGCACGTTGAGGACGGGCGCATGACGACGACACGAGAGAAGGCCGGCGAGACGGGCCGGGTCAAGCCCGGCGAGTCCCTCATCGAGGTGAACCACCTCACGATGGACTACAAGACCAAGGAGGGGCGCGTCTCGGCCGTCTCCGACGTCACCTTCCATCTGAAGGCCGGCGACTCGCTGGGCCTGGTGGGGGAGTCCGGCTGCGGCAAGACGTCGGTGGCGCTCACGCTGCTCCGGCTGCAGGCCAGCAACGCCGAGATCACCGGCGGGGAGATCCTGCTGGGAGGCGTGAACCTGCTGGACCTGTCCGAGGAGGAGATGCGCCTCCACCGCTGGAGCGACATCTCGATGGTGTTCCAGGGCGCCATGAACGCCTGGAACCCGGTGTACCGGATCGGAGAGCAGATCCGTGAGGCGCTCGACCTGCACTGGCCGGTCAAGCTGACCCACGAGCAGTCGCGCGAGCGGATCGCCGAGTTGTTCGAACTCGTCGGCCTGCCGCCCGAGGCCATGGACCGGTACCCGCACGAGTTCTCCGGCGGCATGCGGCAGCGGGCCACGATCGCCATGGCGTTGTCGTGCAATCCCCAGCTGATCATCGCCGACGAGCCGACCACGGCGCTCGACGTGATCGTGCAGGACCAGATCCTCAAGGAGCTGAAGAAGGTCCAGGCCGAGCTGGGGATGAGCATCATCTACATCTCCCACGACATCGCCGTCATCGCCGAGGTCACCGACCACATGGGCGTCATGTACGCCGGCAAGATCGTGGAGTACGGGGGCACCGACGAGATCTTCGCCACGCCCCGCCACCCCTACGCCTGGCTGCTGTTGTCGTCCACCCCGTCGATCACCGGGCCCCGCCGCAAGCTGGCTCCGCTGGTCGGCGAGCCGCCCAACCTGATGAAACCGCCCTCGGGCTGCCGCTTCCACCCGCGCTGCCCGTTCGCCACCGACCAGTGCGCCGCCGAGGAGCCCGCGATGGAGGACCTCGGGGGCGGCCACCTGGTGGCGTGCTGGAACCACGAGAAGGTGCCCGTTGGGCTCTCCGAGACCCCGAAGGAGGATCTCTAGATGTGGACGTTCCTCCTGTGGCTGGGCGTCGTCGTGGCCGGCGTCGCCGCCATGGTCCTCACGGCTCGCAGCACCGGCATCCTCGCGATGAGGCGCAACCGGCGCCGCGACGTCTGGTACTGGGTGTCGGTCTGGACCACCGTGGCCGGCGTCGTGGGCGGCGTGATCACCGCCTTCGAGCTCCACTGGGTCTGGCTGCTGGTGGTCGCCGCGGTGGCCCTGTCCATTCCCCCGTCCCTCGTGATCCTGCTCCCCAGGGTGGAGCGCTCCGCCGACGACGACCTCGACACGGGCGGCGCCCGGGTCAAGGTGGACGACCTGGCGAAGCTGTTCCCCATCTCCAAGAGCGTGTTCCGCAAGGCCACCGACTTCGTGCACGCCGTGGACGGCATCTCGTTCGAGATCGCACCCGGTGAGAGCCTCGGGCTGGTGGGGGAGTCGGGCTGCGGGAAGAGCACCACCGGCAAGATGCTGGTGAAGCTGCTCGACGCCACCGACGGGCGCATCCTGCTCAACGACGACGGCACCGTCATGGACGTCGCCGACCTCCCGCAGGAGTACATGCAGGAGTTCCGCAGCGACGTCCAGATGATCTTCCAGGACCCCTACGAGTCGATGAACCCCCGGCGCACGGTGTTCGACACGGTCGCCGAGCCGCTGAAGGTGCAGAACATCGGCCGCATCCAGGAGCGGGAAGAGCGGGTCGCCGACCTGCTGCAACTCGTGGGCCTCACCCCGCCGGAGTCGTTCATGTTCCGGTTCCCCCACGAGCTGTCCGGCGGCCAGCGCCAGCGCGTGGCCGTCGCCAGGGCCCTGGTGCTCGACCCCGATTTCGTGGTCGCCGACGAGCCCACCTCGATGCTCGACGTGAGCATCCGCATCTCCATCATGGACCTGATGTTGAAGCTGGCCAACCAGTTGAACGTGTCGTACCTGTACATCACTCACGACCTGGCGGTCGCCCGCTACATGTGCAGCCGCATCGCCGTGATGTACCTGGGCAAGATCGTGGAGTTGGCCGACACCGAGGAGCTGCTCAGCAACCCCCTGCACCCCTACACGCAGGCGTTGCTGTCGGCGGTGCCGGTGCCCGACCCCACCTACGAGCGGCCCGAGGTGCGCATCAAGGGCGGCATCACCAAGGCGATCAACCCGATCCCGGAGTGCCGGTTCCGGCCCCGGTGCCCCATCGCCCAGGACGGCCTCTGCGACGTCAAGGACCACCCGATGCTCGAGGAGAAGCGGCCCGGCCACTGGGTCTCCTGCTACCTGGTCGATCGGGAGTTCGAGGTCGTCGGCAGCGGCTGACGCCCGGCCGAACCCACCCTCACGCGGCGGTATACTGCCGCGCCTCGTCGGAGTGGCGGAATTGGTAGACGCGCTAGGTTGAGGGCCTAGTGCCCGAAAAGGGCGTGGAGGTTCGAGTCCTCTCTCCGACACCGGC
>JAHLKU010000036.1 GCA_020444505.1 Actinomycetota bacterium
GCCGAAAGGGACGAAGGTCCCGCCCGTGGTGGAATCGGTTCCGTTAGGCTTGCGGGTGGTCGCGAGCGGCGCGCGTGCTGCCAGCACGCTCCCGTTTGCGGTAGAGAGACACAACCACCGGGAGGAATGTCTCAGATGAGAAAGATGAAGTGGCTGGTTCCCTTCGCCGCCTTCGCGCTGCTCGTCGCAGCGTGTGGCGACGACGACGAGGGCACCGCCAAGGAAGTCAGCGTGTTCGGCGCGTTCAGCAGCATCGAGGCTGACGCCGTGAACACGGTGATCGACGAGATGATCGAGCCCGAGGCCGACTACACCGCCTTCTACGAGGGCTCCGAGTCGTTCGAGGAGCAGATCAAGATTCGCGTCGAGGGCGGCAACCCGCCCGACATCGCGATGTACCCGCAGCCTGGATCGGTCGTCGAGATGGCCGAGTCGGGCGATGCGATCGCCCTCGAGGACCTCGGCTTCTCCTACGACGAGCTCGAGGCCACCTTCGGTGCCTACCTCCTCTCGCTCGGCGAGTACGAGGGCAAGCACTACGGCATCCCGACCAACGTGAACTCGAAGAGCCTGGTTTGGTTCAACAAGCCGGTCTTCGATGCCGAGGGCTACACGGCCCCCGCCACGTGGGACGAGTGGATCGCCCTGATGGACCAGATGGTCGCCGACGGCTACGAGACCCCGCTGTGCATCGGCACCGGGTCCGAGGCCGCCACCGGCTGGCCGGCCACCGACTGGATGGAAGACATCATGCTCCGGACCGCCGGCGCCGACGTCTACGACCAGTGGGTGGCGCACGAGATCCCGTTCAACGATGCGACGGTGCTCCGTGCGATGGACCTGTTCGACGACGTGTGGGCGTACGGCCTGGGCGGCGCCGCGGCGTTCCCGGACATCGACTTCCGCGATGCTCCGGACCCGATGGTCGCCGATCCTCCGGGCTGCCTGCTCCACCGTCAGGCGAGCTTCATCGTCAACTTCTTCCCCGAGGGGACGGTTGTCGGTGAGGACATCGACCTGTTCGCGTTCCCGGACATCGATCCTGGTGTCAAGGGCTCCCTGATCGCCGGTGAGCTCGCTGCCGTCTTCGCCGACCGTCCCGAGGTTCGGGACTTCATCGAGCGCATGATCTCCACCGAGGTCCAGTGCGCGATGGGTCAGCAGGAAGGCGTCCAGCGGATCTCGCCGAACATCAACACGACCGGCGCCTGCTACGGCGACCCGATCGTGGCGACGATCGCGCAGTCGATCCTCGACGCCCTGAAGGCGGGCGGTGCCCGGTTCGACGCTTCCGACCTGATGCCTTCGGCAGTGGGTTCGGGCTCGTTCTGGACCGGCATGAACGAGTGGATGCGCGGCAAGGACGCAGCCACCGTGGCCGACGAGATCGAGGCCTCCTGGCCGTAAGCGGCGAGGAGACAACGAATCACAGGAGGGCGGCCCGCAGGGCCGCCCTCCTCGCGTCTAGGCTGGCCCCCGGGAGGTGGTTGCGTGAGCGAGCGAGAACAGCTCATCCAGCCGGTGATCGAGGAGCCACCGGCACCCGACGAGCCCCAATCGCCATGGATGCGGGCGGGCCTCACGGTGGTCCGGTTCCTGGCGGCGATCGCCGTGCCGATCGTGGCGTTCACCATCCTGTGGCTCTCGTTCGAGTGGCTGCGGGAAGCGGACGTCAACCGGGGCGTGATCGTGCTGGTGGCGGTGGCGGTCGGGGTGTTCGGCATCTTCGCCCTCTACTGGGCGATGGACTTCGCGGTGAACCGGATGCCGGAGCGGTGGCGAGAGTCGGTCCGCCCGTGGGTGTTCGTGGGCCCGGCCCTCGTCATCCTCAGCATCTTCCTGCTCTACCCGGCCGTCAACACCATCTGGCTGTCGTTCCTCGACGCCCGGTCGGAGAGCTTCGTAGGGCTGCAGAACTACGGGTTCGTCTTCACCGACGACGGGATGCTGCGGGCGATCCGCAACACCCTGGCGTGGATCATCGTGGTGCCGTCGGTGTCGGTGGCGGTGGGCCTCGGGTTCGCCGTGCTGGCCGACAAGCTGTCGCGCGGCGAGTCGATCGCCAAATCGTTGATCTTCCTGCCGATGGCGGTCTCGTTCGTGGGCGCCTCGGTGGTGTTCGGCCTGATCTACGACTTCAAGGTGTTCGGGGCCCAGACCGGCCTGCTGAACGGCATCGTCCAGGGCTTCGACGGCGACCCGGTCGCCTGGCTGTCCCAGGAGCCGTGGAACAACTTGCTGCTCATGGTGATCATGATCTGGATGCAGACCGGGTTCGCCATGGTGATCCTGTCGGCGGCCATCAAGTCGGTCCCCGACGACATCCTGGAGGCGGCCCGCATCGACGGCGCCAGCGAGCTGCAGATCTTCTGGAGGGTGGTCCTCCCGTCCATCCTCTCCACCGTCGTGGTGGTGATGACCACGATGATCATCACCGTCCTGAAGGTGTTCGACATCGTGTTCGTGATGACGAACGGCGAGTCGGGGACGGAGGTGATCGCCGAGCAGATGATCCGATGGTTCTTCCGGAACGACCACGACGGGCGGGGCGCCGCCATCGCCGTGGTGCTGTTCCTGGCGATCATCCCGGTGATGTGGATCAACGTGAAGCGGTTCCGGGCTGAGGAGGAGATCCGATGATCGTCTTGCTGCTCGTCGCCCTGGTCCTCACCGGATGGCTCCTCGCGTCGTTCGCCCTCGGGTGGATCGCCCGTGCGATCGGGCGGAGCCGCGGCACCCACGACGAGGAGGGATGGTTCGCAGTCGGGTTCCTCCCGCCGGTGGTGCTGGGCCTCTTCGTCCCGATGTTCATCTACGCCACCCCCGCGGCGTTGTTCCTGGCGGGGGCGCTGCTGATCGCCCTGATCGTCGGGTTCGTGATCGGTGGTGCGGGCTACTTCCGCCGGCTGGTCTCGCGGCCGGTGGTGAAGGTGGCGCTGATCGTGATCGTCGTCGCCTGGCTGATCCCGACCATCGGCCTGCTCGTGTCCTCCTTCCGTTCCAAGCTGATGGTGGAGGGCTCGGGGTGGTGGACGGTCCTGACCGACCCGCTGCAGAAGGTGGACGGGGAGTTCCAATGGACCTTCGACCACTACACCACGGTGCTGAATGCCAGGAACTTCGGCAACGCGTTCCTGAACAGCCTCGCGGTGGCGATCCCGGCCACGGTGATCCCGATCACGGTGGCGGCGTTCGCCGCGTACGCCTTCTCCTGGATGGAGTTCAAGGGCCGGTACATCCTGTTCGTGTCGGTGGTGGGCTTGCTGGTGGTCCCGCTGCAGATGGCGCTGATCCCGCTGCTGAAGCTGTACACCTCGGGTGAGTTCTTCGGAATCTCGACTCCGTTCCCGCACCCGATCAACGGCACGTACATGGCGGTGTGGCTGGCGCACACCGGCTTCGGCCTGCCGCTGGCGGTGTACCTGTTGAGGAACTACATCGGGTCGCTGCCGTCGTCGCTGATCGAGTCGGCGAAGATCGACGGCGCCACCCACTTCCAGATCTTCATCAGGCTGATCGTGCCGCTGTCGGTGCCGGCGCTGGCGTCGTTCGCCATCTTCCAGTTCCTCTGGGTCTGGAACGACCTGCTGGTCGCCCTGGTGTTCCTGGGCGGCACGCCGGACGTGTCGGTGATCACCCAGGCGCTGGCCGAACTGCGAGGGCAGTACGGGCAGTTCGAGCACCTGTTGCCCGCGGCGGCCTTCATCTCGATGGCCCTGCCGCTGGCGGTGTTCTTCAGCCTGCAGCGCTACTTCGTCCGTGGCCTGACCGCAGGCGCGGTCAAGGGCTAGGCAGTCAGGGGAGAGGGGCCGGAGCATGGCAGAGACCGATGCCCGGTCCCTCTCACCGCGCCGCAAGTGGGTGACGGTGGGGGCGGCCACCGTGGTGGAGGCCGTCGCCTTCTGGTCGATCATCATCGGGATGGCGCGCGCCACCGCCGAAGAGGGGGCCGAGGTCAGCGGCTCGGCCGCCGGCGCGTTCGCCCTGGGGTTCGCCCTGGTCCCCTTTGCCTTCCTGGTGCTGGCGTTCGGCACCAACAACCCCCGGGCGCCGGGGGCCACCCTGCGGGCGATGGGCTTCTGGGCGGTGCTGGGACTGCCGCTGATGATCTTCGTGGAGCCGGCCACCGGCATGGCGCTGGGGTTCGGCCTGGGGGCGATCCCGGCCATCCGGCTGGAACCGGAGGACTCGTGGCGGGCGCGGCTGTGGTGGGTGGTGGCCTTCGTCGGGTACGTCTTCGTGCTGGTGTACACCGAGGTGGCGGCAGGGCCCGGTGCGCTGTCGGCCAGCCTGTTGCCGTTCGCCACCGTGGCGTTCGCCGACTGGGCGTCCGAGCAGATGCGAGAGGGCCGCGAGCAGCAGGCGTAGGCGCCGGCTCCATCCACTCCCTGACAACAGGTGCAAGGCGGCACCGGCGACGGTGCAAGGGCACCCTGACACGATCATGGGTAGACTGGCCGCCGTGATCGACATCCCCAGCGCCCACCGTGAGTACCTGCAGGCGATCTTCGCCCTCGAAGAGGGCGGGATCCCGGCCATCCAGGCCCGCATCGGCGACTGGCTCGGCGTCAGCCGCGCCAGCGTCTCGGAGATGGTGCGCAAGCTGCACCAGGAGGGCATGGTCGCCGAGACCACCGGTGAGGTCCGGCTGACGGACGCCGGCCGCGCGGTCGCCGAGAGCGTGGTGCGCCGGCACCGGTTGGCGGAGCGCTTCCTGTCCGACATCCTGCACCTGCCCTGGGTGCAGGTGCACGAGGAGGCCGCCGTGTGGGAGCACGTGATCTCCGACCAGGTGGAGGACGCGATGCGGGAGGCGATGGGGGAGCCGCAGACGTGCCCGCACGGGAATCCGATCCCGGGGACCGGCTACGTCCCGCCGCCGACCGTAGAGGTGTCGGCGATGCAGGCCGGCGACGAGGGGGTCATCGAGCGGATCAGCGAGGAGCTGGAGGGCGACCTCGAGATGATGGCGTTCCTCGACGAGGCCGGCATCCGCCCCGGGGTGACCATCGAGGTGGTCGGCCGCACCCCGCACGACGTGATGACCGTGCGCACCGACGAGTCCGACCCGGTCGGTCTGGGCCCCTTCGCCGCCGAGCGCATCCGGGTGAGGCTGCCGGCCTAGCGGCGCCTACACCCTCCGGGACGCCGCCACCAGCAGCGGCACCTGCACCTCCTCGGGCATCAGCCCGCCGTGCTGTCCCACCAGGCGGTCGTCGCTGAACCGGTGGAGCACGGCGTGGCCCGGCTCCACCACCAGCACCCCGTCGGGCGCGCGTGCCTCGAACGAGGGGTGGCGGGGCTCCGGGCCCCACCAGTGCTGCATGTCGGCCCGCGGCACCCACGCCGCGGGCAGGCCCTCGGCCAGCGACGCCCCCTCGCCGTGGACGAACACCACGCGGGCGTCGCCGGCGAAGTGGCGGCCCTCGTGGGCCGCCTTGGGGATCGCGGCCCGGCGCTCGGGCGGGATGTCGACGTGCCCGTGGTCGGCGATGCCCACCGCGGCGGCACCGGCGGGGAGGAGGGCGGCGAGCCGCTCCCACACCCGTGCCGCCACCCCGATGGCCTCGTCGTACATCTCCGACCGCTGCCCGGCGACGTGGGCGGCGAAATCCACCTGCGGCACGTACAGCACCACCAGGCGGCCGGGCGGAGCCACCAACTGGGCGGCCGCCGTGGCGGCCTCGTCCATGTCGTGGTAACCCTCGAAGCGGCTGCCGCGGTACAGGACGCGGGTCAGCGGCGAGCCCTCGAAGTGGGCGGGCTGCACCACCACCGGCTCGGCGCCGGCGGCCGCCAGCCGCTCCCACACCGTCTCGGGCAGGAAGTGGTCGTGGTCGAAGGGGATCGGCTCGCCCCACAGCGTGGTCCACTTGATGGTGGCGACCACGTGGCCGGTCTCCGGCACCCACAGCTGGTAGCCCAGCAGCCCGTGGCGGCTGGGGGGCAGGCCGGTGGCCATCGTGGCCAGGCTCACGGTGGTGGTGGTGGGGAACGAGGCGTCCACGGTCCCCGCCCTGGCGGCCCGCAGCGGGGCCGCCCCGGGGTGCGACAACTGGCGGTCCCCCAGGCCGTCGAACAGCACCAGCACGTACGAGTCGGCCGGAGGGATGGCCGCGGCCAGGCCGTCGTGGAGGCCGGGCGACGGCGCCGTCCCGATGAGGCGCCGCTCCAGTTCGGCGACCACGTTCACCAGGCCGCCGCCGCGGTAGTCGGGTGGGCGCATGCGGCGAGGGTAGCGGCGCGGTGCACGCCGAGATCGGCTGCGGTCACGACGGAGCCGGGCGGGGCGCAACCTATACTCCCCGGGTCAGCCGGTCGGAGTCGAGGGCCCAGTGACGCAGTACTTCCAGGACTACATCACGGTCGCCGTCTTCGCCGCCTTCGGTGTGCTCCTCGTGCTGATCGCCGTCGGGGCCTCGGCGCTGCTGCGCCCCAAGAACCCCACCCCCGCCAAGTCTGCGTCCTACGAGTGCGGCATGGACCCGGTCGGCGGTGGTTGGAGCCAGACCCAGGTCCGGTTCTACATCTACGGCCTGCTCTTCCTCATCTTCGACGTCGAGGCCGTGTTCATCTTCCCGTGGGCGGTCCGCCTCGAGCAGCTGGGCGGGTTCGCACTCGTCGAGATGGCGATCTTCATCGCGATCCTCCTGGGCGGCCTCGCCTACGCGGTGCGGAAGGGGGTCCTGCGGTGGGAGTCCTAGACCGCTTCGACATGCCCAAGCCGGTCTCCTGGCTGCTCAACTGGTCCCGCCGCTACAGCCTGTGGCTGTTCTCGTTCGGCCTCGCCTGCTGCTCGGTGGAGATGCTGGCGGCCGCCACGCCTCGCTACGACATGATGCGCTTCGGCATCATCCCCCTCCCCGCCAGCCCCCGCCAGGCCGACCTGATGGTCGTGGCCGGCACCGTCACCGACAAGATGGCCCCGGCGGTGCGCCGCCTGTACGAGCAGATGCCGGAGCCCAAGTACGTCATCTCGATGGGCTCCTGCTCCAACTGCGGCGGCCCGTACTGGGACTCCTACTCGGTCACCAAGGGCGTCGACCAGATCATCCCGGTCGACGTCTTCGTCCCCGGCTGCCCGCCCAGGCCGGAGGCGCTGATGGAGGCGATCATGCTCCTCCAGGACAAGATCCAGAACGAGGACATCCGAGAGAAGTGGACCTCCCGTGACCGAGAGCCCGTCTGAGGCCGCGGCCCCCGCAGGGGCCGCCGCCCGTCCCGACCCGGCCGCCGTCGCCGAGCGCTTCGCCGCGATGGTGGATGCGGCGTCGTGGTCGGCCGAGCACGGCACCGCCAAGGTCGTGGTGCCGGCGGAGCGCTGGGTGGAGGTGCACCGGACGCTCCGGGAGCACCTCCCGTTCTTCTCGTGGCTGTCTGCGGTGGACTGGTCGGCCGAGGTGGCCGTCGGCGACCCGCCGGCGGAGGACGCCGTCACCGGCCGCTTCGAGGTGCTCACCCGCCTGGCCGACACCGACGAGGGCAAGGCGCTGGTGGTGTCGGCCGACGTCCCCGCCGGAGAGGCGACCATCGCCAGCCTGGTGGAGGTGTACGGCGGCGCCGCCTGGCACGAGCGCGAGGCCTACGAGATGTTCGGCATCGGCTTCGAGGGCCACCCCAACCTGGTGAAGCTCTACCTGCCGGACGGCTTCGAGGGGAACCCGCTGCGCAAGTCGTTCCCGCTGCTGGCCCGCGAGGTGAAGCCGTGGCCCGGCACCGTGGACGTGGAGGGCATGCCCGAAGGGGACGGCCCGTCCACCGAGAACCCCGAGGGCGGGGCGGCATGACCGGCTTCGACCCCACCCTGGCCATGCACCACTCCGAGACCCAGGTGTCGGTGGAGCTGCAGACGCCCGACATGACGCTCAACCTGGGCCCCCAGCACCCCTCCACCCACGGCGTGCTGCGCCTGGTGGCCAAGGTGGACGGCGAGAAGGTCGAGGAGATCGAGCCGGTCATCGGCTACATGCACCGCGGGTACGAGAAGCTGGCCGAGGTGCGCACCTACCCGCAGATCACCGCCCTGGTGAACCGGATCGACTGGGTGTCGGGGTTCTGCAACGAGATCGCCTTCGTCACCGCCGCCGAGCGCCTCATGGGCCTCGAGGTGCCGGGCCGGGCGCAGTACATCCGCCTGATCCTCACCGAGATGACCCGCATCTCCTCGCACCTGCTGTTCCTGTCGTCCTACCCGCTGGAGCTGGGGGCGGCGACGCCGATGATGCTGGCGGTGCGCGACCGGGAGCGGGTCCTCGACCTCATCGAGGGCGTCACCGGCGGGCGCTTCCACCCCAACTTCAACCGGCTCGGCGGCGTCAAGCCGGCCGCAGGCGGCGGCGCCACACAGAAGAAGCTGGCCCAGGACCTCCCCGCCGGCTTCCTCCAGGACACCCGGGACGCCATGGTGCACGTGCTCGGCGTGTGCGACGAGATCGACGGCCTCATCACCGGCAACGAGATCTTCTGGGAGCGCACCCGGGGCGTCGGCGTCATCCCCGCCGACAAGGCCATGGAGTTCGGCGTGTCGGGGCCCAACCTGCGGGGCTCGGGGGTGCGGTTCGACCTCCGCAAGGTGGAGGACTACCTGCCGTACGGCGACTTCGACTGGGAGGTGCCGGCCGGCACCGAGGGCGACTGCTACGACCGCTACCTGGTGCGCATGGAGGAGGTGCGCCAATCGGTGAGCATCGTCCTCCAGGCCATCGACAAGATCCCCTCCGGCCCGCTGCAGGCCAAGGTGCCGCGTGTCATCAAGGTGCCGACGGGGGAGATCTACGTGCGGGCGGAGAACCCCAAGGGCGAGATGGGGTACCACATCGTGTCGCAGGGCGGGCGGGTGCCGTACCGGGTGAAGATCCGCTCCGCCTCGTACTCCAATCTCTCCATCCTCCCCTGGCTGCTGAAGGGCGCCCTGGTGCCGGACATCATCGCCATCATGGGCAGCCTCGACTTCGTGCTGGGGGACGTCGACCGATGACCCTCGCCATCGCCCTCTTCGACAACTTCTGGGTGCTGCTCACCGTGAAGCTGCTCGCGGTGGTGCTGGTGCTGATCGGCTTCTCCCTGGTCATCATCTACGCCGAGCTGAAGATCATGGCCCACATGCAGGCCCGCATCGGCCCCTGGTTCGCCGGCGGCCGCTACGGCTGGGCACAGCCGCTCGCCGACGCCCTCAAGTTCCTCCAGAAGGAGGACCTGGTCCCGCTGGAGGCCGACTCGCCGGTGTTCCGGATCGCCCCGGCGGTGTCGCTGATGAGCACGGTGGCGGTGTTCGTGATCGTCCCGTTCTCGCCGACGCTCATCGCCGAGGACCTGGACCTGGGCGTGTTCTACGCCCTGGCGGTCGGCAGCATCGGCACGCTCGGCGTGCTGATGGCGGGGTGGTCGTCGGCCAACAAGTACTCGCTGATGGGCGGCCTGCGCGCCGCCGCCCAGTTGATCGCCTACGAGCTGCCGATGGTGCTGGCGGCGGCGGCGGTGGTGGTGCAGGCCGGCACCATGTCCATGGCCGGCATCGTCGACGCCCAGGGCCCCGACGCGCTGTTCACCATCCCCGGCACCGACATCGGCCTGCCCTTCGTGATGGTCGGCCAGATCGTGGCGTTCGTCATCTTCATGATCGCCGCCCTCGCCGAGCTGAGCCGCATCCCCTTCGACATGCCGATCGCCGAGTCCGAGCTGGTGTTCGGCTACCTCACCGAGTACTCCGGCATCCGCTTCACGATGTTCTTCCTCGCCGAGTACGCAGGCATGTTCGCCATGTCTGCCATCGCCACCACGCTGTTCCTGGGCGGCTGGTACTTCCCGGGGCTCAATCCGTCGGTGTTCGGGCCGGCGGTGATGATGGCCAAGGTGAGCCTGCTGGTGTTCGTGATGATCTGGGTGCGGGTGACCTGGCCCCGCCTGCGCGAGGACCAGCTGCAGTCGGCGGCGTGGCGGTACCTGATCCCGCTGGCCCTCGGGAACATCCTCGTCACCGCCGTCCTGAAGGTGGTGCTCTGATGCGGCTGCGGATCCCCGGGGTGATCAAGGGCATGTGGGTGACGCTGTCCACCATGCTCCGCAAGCCGGTGACGGTGAACTACCCGCTGGAGAAGGAAGTGCTGGTGCCGCGGGCCCGCGGCGTCATCGCCCTCGACATCGACAACTGCACCGTCTGCATGCTGTGCGCACGGGAGTGCCCCGACTGGTGCATCTACATCGAGGGCCACAAGGAGGAGCAGCCGCCATCCAAGCCGGGCGGGCGCCCCCGCACCCGGGCCACGCTCGACCGGTTCGCCATCGACTACGCCCTGTGCATGTACTGCGGCATCTGCGTGGAGGTGTGCCCGTTCGACGCCCTCTACTGGTCGCCGTCGCACGAGTACTCCGAAGGCGACATCGGGGCGATGCTCCACGAGAAGGAGCGCCTCGCCGACTGGATGAAGACCGTCCCCGAGCCACCGGACCTGGAGGCGTGATGTCGTTCACCGACTGGATCACCGACGCCAGGAACGTGGTGTTCCTGGTGATCGCGCTGGTCATGGTGGGTGCCGCCGTGGTCGTGGTCGCCACCCGCAACGTGGTGCACGCCGCCCTCACCCTGGTGGTGGCGCTCGCCGGGTCGGCAGCGCTGTTCGTGATGCTGGGCGCCGAGTTCGTCGCCTGGACCGTGGTGCTGGTCTACATCGGGGCGGTGGTCGTGCTGTTCCTGTTCGGCATCATGATCACCCGGGCCCCCATCGGGCGCGACTCGGTGCGCCTCGACCACGTCCGCCGCTGGCCGGCCGCCCTCATCGCCGCCTCGGTGTTCGGGGTGATGGCCTGGTCGACGACGGCGGCGTTCGGCGGCGAGGAGATCTCCGACGGCGTGCTGAAGGCCGAGAACATCGGCGACCTGCTGTTCAGCCGCTACGTCATCCCCTTCGAGGCCGTGTCGTTCGTGCTGCTGGCGGCGCTGGTGGGCGGCATCGTGCTGGCCAGGAAGGACCCGGACCGATGATCGTCAACCAGTTCCTCGTCCTGGGCGCCCTGCTGTTCTCCATCGGGGTGTACGGCGTGCTGGTGCGCCGCAACGCGGTGCTGGTGCTGCTGTCGATCGAGCTGATGCTGGCGGCGGTGAACATCAACCTGGTCGCGTTCGGGGCGTTCGTCGACGACGCCGCGGCCGCCGGGCAGGTGTTCGCGCTGTTCGTGATCACCGTGGCGGCCGCCGAGGTGGGCATCGGCCTGGCGATCGTGGTGCTGATCTTCCGCAACCGGTCGTCGGCCAACGTGGACGAACTGGACCTGATGAAGTGGTGATGCCGTGACCCCGCTCCTCCACCTGTTCGCCCTGGCCTCCGAAGGCGGAGAGCACGGGCTGGACGTGGTCACCGACCCCGGCGGCTTCGCCGGGCTCCTGGCCTCCTGGGCCTGGCTGATCCCGGTGGTCCCGCTCGTGGCCACCTTCGCCATCGTGCTGGTCGGCAAGCGGCTGCCGTGGAAGGGCTGGGAACTGGCCGAGGGGTCCATCGCCTTCGTGGCGGTGTACGCCGTGGCGCTGCTGATCGCCAACTGGCAGGCGCCGATGGCGGTGGAGCACCACGTGACGCTGAGCCGCATCGACTCGCTCCCGGGCCTCGGCGACCTGGTGCTCGAGTGGGGCTGGGTGGTGGACGGCCTCTCGATCATGATGTTCACGGTGGTGGGCGTCGTCGGCTTCTTCGTGTTCACCTATGCCAAGGGGTACATGGAGGGCGACGTCCGCTTCACCTTCTTCTTCGCCTCCTTCAGCCTGTTCGCCGGCGGCATGCTGGTGCTGGTGGCCGCCCCCAACCTGATCCAGTTGATCGTGGGCTGGGAACTGGTGGGCGTGGCCTCGTACCTGCTGATCGGGCACTGGTGGGAGGACCACGACAACAACGCGGCGGCCATCAAGGCGTTCATCACGAACAAGGTGGCGGACGTCGGCCTGTTCGTCGGCGTGATCATCCTCGGCATCACGGTGGGGTCGTTCCGGATCTCCGACGTGCTCGACGCCGTCGCCCACGGCGACTCGGCCGTGGCGCAGGTGGCCTTCTGGGCGGGGCTGGCGCTGTTCATCGGGGCGATGGGCAAGAGCGCCCAGATGCCGTTCCACGTGTGGCTGCCCGACGCCATGGCCGGCCCGACGCCGGTGTCGTCGCTGATGCACGCCGCCACCATGGTCACGGCCGGCGTGTACCTGGTGGGCAGGATGTTCCCGCTGTACCAGACGCCCGGCATGGCCGACGACGTGAAGATCATCATCGTGCTGGTCGGCGGGGCCACGCTGCTGCTGACCGGGCTGATCGCCCTGGTGCAGGACGACATCAAGAAGGTGCTGGCGTACTCCACGCTGAGCCAGCTGGGGTACATGACGGCGGCCATGGGGGCGGGGGCCTACACCGCCGGCCTGTTCCACCTGTTCACTCACGCCTTCTTCAAGGGCCTGCTGTTCCTGGCTGCCGGGTCGGTGATCCACGGGGTCCACAGCAACGACATGAGCGACATGGGCGGCCTGCGGCGGTTCATGCCCAGCACCTACCGCACGTTCGTGATCGGCTCCCTGGCCCTGGCCGGCATCTTCCCGCTGGCCGGGTTCTGGTCGAAGGACGAGATCCTGGCCTCGCTGTCGCACGATGCCGGGGCCGGCGGCGGGGCGGCGGCCACGCTGGTGCTGTGGCTGGCGATCCTGGGCGCCTTCGTGACGGCGTTCTACATGGCCAGGGCCGTGTACCTGACGTTCTTCGGCGAGTACAAGGGTGAGGGCCACCCCCACGAGTCGCCGCGGGTGATGACCTGGCCGCTGTGGGGCCTGGCCGGCCTCGCCGTAGTGGCCGGCTTCGTCAACATGCCGGGGCTGACCTCGTCGTTCACCGACTGGCTGGCGTCGCGGGTCCACGTGATGGGCGACCACCACGCCACCGCCCTCAACTGGGGCCTGGCCGTCCTCGGCACCGCGATGGCGCTCGGCGGCATCGCGGCCGGCACCCGCCTGTTCCACCGCGACGCCGCCACCCAGCAGGAGCGGGACCGCCTCCGCATCCCGGTGCTCTACCCGCTGCTGGAGCAGAAGTACTACTTCGACCACCTGTACATGAACGGCGTGGTCGGCCCCATCAAGGGCCCGATCGCCCGGTTCGTGGTGTGGACCAACCAGGTGGTCCTCGACGGTGTGGTGCACGCCTTCGGGGCGGCCGCCCGCCTCGCCTCCAGGTTCGTGTACGGGTGGGCCGACCAGCGGGGCATCGATCTCGCCATCAACGCGGCGGCCGCCGGCACCGGGGAGGCGGGGAGCGTGGTCCGCAGGGCCCAGACGGGCAAGGTCCAGCAGTACGCCGGGGCGCTGTTCGCCGGCGCGGTGCTGCTGGTGGTGGGTTTCTTGATCTTCGGATAGCAGGAGGACGAGGACATGAGTTGGTACGACCAGGGGTGGGGCCTCAGCCTCACCGTGTTCCTGCCCCTTGTGGGGGTGGGGACGCTGCTGCTGATCCCCAAGACTCAGGAACGCCTCGTCAAGGCCACGGCGCTCGGCTTCGCGCTGGCGTCGTTCGCGGCCTCCGTCGCCCTGCTGATCCGGTTCGACTTCGGCTCGTCGGCGGCCTTCCAGTTCGGGACCGACCTCAGCTGGATCCCGGCCATCGGGTCCAGGTACCACATCGGGATCGACGGCATCAGCCTGCCGCTGCTCGTCCTCTCCACCTTCATCACGGTGCTGGCGCTCGTCTACTCGTGGGACCACTGGCCGGAGCCCCGCAACCCGAAGGCCTTCTCGGCGCTGATCCTCCTGCTGGCGACCGGGATGGCGGGCACGTTCGTGGCGCTCGACCTGATCCTGTTCTTCATCTTCTTCGAGCTGGTGCTGCTGCCGATGTACTTCATGATCGGCATCTGGGGCGACCGGGCGATGATCCGGCTCCCCGGGTTCAGACGTGAGGTGGAGACCCGCCTGTACGCGGCGATCAAGTTCTTCCTGTTCACGCTGTTCGGCTCGGCGTTCATGCTGCTGGGGTTCCTGGCCCTGTACTTCAAGGCCGACCCGCACACGTTCGACATCGTGGCACTGCACCAGGCGGGGGCGATGGGGGTGTTCGACGGCACGTACGGGGCCTGGGTGTTCGCCGCCCTGTTCCTGGGGTTCGCCGTCAAGGTGCCGATGTGGCCGCTGCACACCTGGCTGCCCGACGCCCACACCGCCGCCCCCACCGTGGGCTCGGTGCTGCTGGCCGCCATCCTCCTGAAGCTCGGCTCGTACGGCTTCATCCGGATCAGCCTGCCGATCCTGCCCCAGCAGGCTCAGGACTGGGCGCCGGTGATCGCCATCCTGGCGGTGATCGCGATCATCTACGGCTCGCTGGCCTGCCTGGCGCAGACCGACATGAAGCGCCTGATCGCGTTCTCGTCGGTCGGCCACATGGGCTTCGTGATGCTGGCCATCGCCACGCTGACGGAGGCCGGCATCAACGCCGCCGTCATCGGCATGGTGGCGCACGGCGTCATCACCGGCCTGCTGTTCTTCCTGGCCGGGTCGATGGCCCACCGCTACCACACCAGGGAGATGGCCCGCCTCGGCGGCAACCAGAAGGTGATGCCGATCCTGGCCGGCATCCTCGGGTTCACCGCGATGGCATCGCTGGGCCTGCCCGGCCTGGCGGGGTTCTGGGGCGAGTTCATGGCGCTGCTCGGCGCCTTCAACCCGCTCGACGGGCTCAGCCTGGGGGTGTTCCGCACCGCCATGGTGGTGGGGGCGATCGGCACCGTGCTGACCGCCGGCTACCTGCTGTGGATGCTGCAGAAGGTGAACCTGGGCGAGGTGCCCGACGAGTGGGCGGGCAAGGACCTCCACGACGCCGATCGGTTCGAGCTGGCGGCATGGGTGCCGCTCGTCGTGATGATCCTGGCCATCGGCATCTGGCCCAAGCTGGTGTTCGGCGCCACCGAGGGCGCCGTCGCCAACCTGATCAAGACCGCGTTCGGAGGCTGAGTGTTCGACTACCACGCCCTGGCGCCCGAGCTGATCGTCGGCGGCACGCTGATGGCGGCGCTGCTCGCCGACCTGGTGCTGCCGGAGGAGCGCAAGTACCTGGTGGGCGTGGTCGGCATCGTGGGACTGGTCGCCGCCCTCTTCCCGCTGCTGACCCTGGGCTTCTGTGAGGACCTGGGGTTCTGCAGCGGGGCCACCGAGCGGGTGATGTTCGGCGGGTCGTACGTGGTGGACGACTTCGCGCTGGTGATGAAGGGCCTGTTCCTCGTCACCGGGGTCATCAGCATCCTGATGTCGGTGGGCTACATCGAGAGCGAGCGCTACTACCAGGGCGAGTTCTACTGGCTGATCGTCGCCTCGGTGACCGGGGCGGTGGTGATGGCGTCGAGCCGCGATCTCATCACCGTGTTCATCGGCCTCGAACTGGTCTCCGGCCCCGCCTTCCTGCTGGCGGGGTGGCGCAAGGGCGACGTCCGCTCCAACGAAGCCGCGCTGAAGTTTTTCCTCATCGGGGTGCTGTCGGCGGCGATCCTGCTGTTCGGGATGTCGCTGGTCTACGGGCTCACCGGCGAGATCACCTTCGAGGGGATCCGGGCGGCCTCGGCGACCCTGGCCGACGAGCCGGCGTTCGTGATGGGCGTGATCTTCGTGCTGGTGGGGTTCGGCTTCAAGATCTCGGCGGTGCCCTTCCACTTCTGGGCGCCCGACACCTACCAGGGCGCCCCGACGCCGGTGGCGGCCTACCTGTCGGTCGGCTCCAAGGCGGCGGGCTTCGTCGGCCTGCTGACCGTCTGCTACCTGGCGTTCTCGGAGGTGGCGAGCATCTGGGGCCCGGCGCTGTGGCTGCTGGCGGCGCTGTCGATGACCATCGGCAACCTGACCGCCCTCAAGCAGACCAACATCGTCCGCCTGCTCGGCTTCTCGTCGGTGGCGCATGCCGGGTTCGTGCTGGTGCCGTTCGCGATGGCCGCCTCCTACGACGCCGAGGGCCTGCAGAGCGCCTTCTTCGCCTCGATCACCTACCTGCTGGTGTACGCCTTCATGAACCTGGGGGCGTTCGCGGTGGTGATCGCAGTGGCCGCCAAGACCGGCAGCGCCGAACTGGACGACTGGGCCGGCCTCAGCCGGTACGCCCCGGTCCCTGCGGTGCTGCTGGCGGTGTTCTTCTTCTCCCTGGCCGGCATCCCGCCGCTGGCCGGGTGGTTCGCCAAGCTGGTCATGTTCCGGGCGGTGCTGGGTGGCACCGGGGCGTGGGGCGCCGCCCTCGCCGTGATCGCCGCCGTCAACGCCGTGATCGCGCTCGCGTACTACGCCAGGGTGGTGAAGACCGCCTTCATGGACCCGGTCCCCGCCACGGTGCCGCTGGCCGATGCCGGCGCCCCGATCGCCCCGGCCCTGGTGCTGGCGCTGGGGGTGACCGCGGCGGTGGTGGTCGTGGCCGGGTTCTACCCGCCCATCCTGTCGTTCTTCGGGGACGCCGCCAGGGCGCTCGCCTTCGGGGGCTGACCCGGGGCCGGTTCAAGCCGCAGGCGGCCGCGGCCGATGGTGCGGCATGCACGGCCCGGGCCGCCGCCACCACGAGGGCGGTTTCACGCTCATCGAGTTGATGGTGGTGGTGATGATCATCGCCGTCCTGCTGGCGGTGGCCATCCCGTCGTTCCTCGGCTTCATGGACCGGTCGCGCGACTCGGCGGCCCAGGCGACGCTCAGCAACGCCGAGAAGGTGGCCACCCTGGTGCTGGTGCAGGAGGAGTCGTTCCCCTCCACCGCCGCGCTGCTGGCGCGGCTCCCCGCCGAGGAGCCCCGCATCGCGTGGCTGGACCACATGGTCTCGTCCACCGGTCCCCGGCAGGTGTCGATCGACGAGGACGCCGGCGGGACCGAACTGGCGCTCGCCACGCGCTCGGAGTCGGGGACGTGCTTCTACCTCCGCCTGCAGCGCAACGGCCCCACCATCCGGCACCACGTCGACGGCGCCGCCGCCTGCATCGCCCACGACTTCCAGGACGGCGCCGGCGCCGGCTGGTAGCCGCCCGTTTCGCACCTTCGGCCCGGTTGCGCGATCCTGTGCGCTCTCGCCGAGACCGGAGCGGACATGAAGAGAGTGGTGCTGGCCTACTCGGGCGGGCTCGACACGTCGATCATCCTGAAGTGGATCGCAGAGACGTACGGCGTCGAGGTGGTGGCGTACACCGCCGACGTCGGCCAGGGGGAGGAGGTCGAGGAGGCGCGCACGAAGGCGCTGGCCACCGGCGCCGTCGAAGCGATCGCAGAGGACCTCCGCGAGGAGTTCGTGGTCGACTGCGTGTTCCCCGCCCTGCGGGCGAACGCCATCTACGAGGGCTACTACCTGCTCGGGACGTCGCTGGCGAGGCCGGTGATCGCCAAGGGGATGGTGCGGGCCGCAGAGGCCACCGGTGCCGACGCCGTCGCCCACGGGGCCACCGGCAAGGGCAACGACCAGGTGCGCTTCGAGTTGTCGGCCTACGCCCTCAAGCCGGACATCAAGATCGTCGCCCCGTGGCGGGAGTGGGACCTGCGGGGGAGGGCCGACCTGGTCGCCTACGCCGAGCGGCACGGCATCCCGGTGCCGGTCACTCCCGAGCGCCCCTACTCCACCGACGCCAACCTGCTCCACGTCTCCTACGAGGGCGGGGTCCTCGAGGACCCGTGGGCGGCCCCGCCCCCCGGCATGTTCCAGCGGACCACCGACCCCGAGCGCGCTCCCGACGAGGCCGAGGAGGTGGTGGTCTCCTTCGAGCGCGGCACGCCGGTGGCCGTGAACGGCGAGGAACTGGGGCCGGTGGACCTGCTGACCCGGGTGAACGAGATCGGCGGGCGCCACGGCGTCGGAAGGGTGGACATCGTCGAGAACCGCTTCATCGGCATGAAGAGCCGCGGCGTCTACGAGACGCCGGGCGGGACCATCCTGTTCCATGCGCACAAGGCGGTGGAGTCGATCACGCTGGACCGCGAGGTGCAGCACCTGCGGGACGAACTGGTGCCCCGCTACGCCGAGATGGTCTACAACGGGTTCTGGTACGCACCGGAGCGCGAGGCGCTGCAGGCGTTCATGGACAGCATCCAGGAACGCGTGAACGGCGAAGCGCGGCTGCGGGTGTACAAGGGCGGGGTGACCGTGGAGGGGCGCCGGTCGGACCGCGACACGCTGTACGACCATGCCACCGTGACCTTCGAGGCCGACGACGTCTACGAGCAGGCCGACGCCTCCGGGTTCATCCGGCTGCAGGCGCTGCGGCTCCGCAGCCTCGCCGAGAAGCGGCTGGGGGAGGGCGAGTGACGCTCTGGGGAGGACGGTTCGGCGAGGAGCCGACGGAGGCCGCCTGGGACTTCACGGTGTCGCGGGCCGACCGACGCCTGCTCGAGGTGGACGTGATCGGCTCCCTGGCCCACGTCGCTGCGCTCGGCGAAGCCGGCATCCTGGAGCCGGGCGTGGTCGCCGAGATCGAGGCCGGGCTCGACCAGGTGCTCGCCGAGGCCCGGAGCGGTTCGTTCCCCTGGCAGGACGGCGACGAGGACGTCCACTCGGCGGTGGAGCGCCGGCTGGGAGAGATCGTCGGCCGGGCGGCCGGGGCACTCCACACCGGCCGCTCCCGCAACGACCAGGTGGCCCTCGACCTGCGCCTCTACCTGACGGGGGCGGCCGAACGACGGGCGGCCGGCATCCGGGCGCTGGCGCGGGTGCTGGTGGACCGGGCGGAGGGCGCCGGCGAGGTCGTCGTCCCCTTCTACACGCACCTGCAGCAGGCCCAGGCCGTGCCGCTGGCCCACCACCTGCTGGCCCACGCCTGGGCGCTGGTGCGGGACGCCGCCCGCTTCGAGGACGCCCTGGCCCGCATCGCCGTGTCGCCGCTCGGCGCCGGGGCCGGGGGAGGCAGCAGGCTGCCGCTCCGCCCCGACGCCGCGGCCGGCAGGCTGGGCCTGCCGGGCGTGTTCGACAACTCGCTCGACGCCGTGGGGTCGCGCGACGCCGCCGCCGAGTACCTGTGGTGCTGCACCCAGACGATGGCCGACCTGTCGCGCCTCGCCGAGGAGGTGACGCTGTGGGCGACCGCCGAGTTCGGGTGGGTGACCCTGGCCGACCGGCACGCCACCGGGTCGTCGGCGCTGCCCCACAAGAAGAACCCCGATGTGGCCGAACTGGTCCGCGGCAAGGCCGGCTCGGCGATCGGCCACCTCGCCGGGCTGCTGGCGGTGGTCAAGGGCCTGCCGCTGGCCTACGACCGCGACCTGCAGCAGGACAAGGAGCATCTCTTCGCCGTGGACGACGACCTCGCCGGCGCGCTGGCGGCGATGGCCGAGACGATGGCCGCGCTGGAGTTCCACCCTCCCGCCCCGGGGCCGTGGACGGCGGCGCTCGACCTGGCCGAGGTGCTGGTGGGCAGGGGCGTCCCGTTCCGCGAGGCGCACCGCGCGGTCGGGGCCGTGGTGGCATGGGCCGCCGCCGAGGGGCGGGATCCCGCCGGCATCACCGACGGCGACCTGCAGGCGGTGGACGAACGATTCGCCGACGGCGACGCCGCCGTGCTCGACCCGGCCGCCTCGGTGGCGGCGCGGCGCTCGCCGGGCGGCGGGTCCTTCGCGTCGGTCGAGCAGCAGATCGAGGACCTGCGGCGCCTGCTGGGCTAGGGCTCCCCGGCCGCTCCGGCGGACTCGGCCGCCTCCTCCCAGTTCTCCCGCGCCTCGTTCAGCGAGGCGGCCGCCACCAGGAGCGCCGCGGCGGGGTCGGCCCACCACCAGCCCACGGCGGCGTTGAGCGCCAGGCCGAGTGTGGTGCCGGTGGCGAGGATCCCGTCGAGGAAGGTCATCGTGGCCTCGGATCGCAGCGGTGCCGAGTCGAGCCGCATGGCGACCCGGCGCTTGGCTGCCGCCAACCCGAACATGACGACCGCGGTCAGGGAGAGGTAGACGATCCCCCAGATCGACTCGTCGGGCCGGCGGCCCGTCACCAGGTCGCGCGTGGCGAGGGTGGCCAGCACGACGCCGAGCAGCGCGAACGCGATCGAGACCAGGCGCAGCGCCAGGGCGGTCCGCTGCGGGCTGTCCGTGTCGTGCCCGGGGGCGAGGTGCCACACCACGACGGCCGAGGCGAATATCTCGATCACCGAGTCGGCGCCGAACCCGATCAGGGCGAGCGAGGCCGCTGCGATCCCGAGGGCGACCGTCAGCACCGCCTCTCCGGCGTTCCACGCGATCGTGCCGTACTCGAGGAGCAGTGCTCGCCGCTGCAGCCCCGCCCGGGCGTCCCGTTGCATCGCCGGATTGTGCCACTGCGGGAACCGGCTTGAATCGTGGCCATGCGCGACCACCTGCTGGCCAGGGCCGCAGCCGAGGGCCCGCTCCCCTTCGAGGAGTTCATGCGGGCCGCGCTCTACGGGCCGGAGGGGTTCTTCGCCGGCGGCGTGCTGCGGTCGGTGCGGTCCGGCGACTTCCTGACCAGCCCCGAGGTGAGCCCGCTGTTCGGCGAGACCATCGCCGCCTTCGTGCGGGCCGAGGCCGCCCGCATCGGCGCCGGCACCCCCGACGTGGTGGACGCCGGCGCCGGGTCCGGGTCGCTGCTGCGGCCGCTGCTCGACGCGCTCGGGCCCGCCGGGCGGGTATGGGCGGTGGACGTCTCCCCGGCGGCGCGGGCATCGCTCGCCGAGCGGGTGCCCGAGGCCGCCGTGGCACCGGCCCTGGACGCGGTGCCCGGCGGCCTGCGCGGCGTCGTCGTGGCCAACGAACTGCTCGACAACCTCCCCGCCGCGCTGGCGGTGCGCACCGGCGAGGGGTGGGACGAGCAGCGGGTGGCGGCCGTGGACGGCGCGCTGGCGCTAGTGGAGGTCCCTGCCCGGCCCGAGGTGGCGGCGTGGGCCGACGCCCACGGCGGCGACGTGCCCCCCGGCGGCAGGGTGGAGGTGCAACTGGAGGCGGGGGCGTGGGTGGCGGCCGCGCTGTCGCGCTTGGAGGCAGGAGCGCTCCTCGTCGTCGACTACGGCGACACCGCCGAGGGGCTCCGGCCCCGGCGGGCCGAGGGGACCCTGCGCACCTACCGGGCCCACCACTTCGGCCCCGACCCGCTGCTGGAGCCCGGCGCCACCGACATCACCATGGACGTCAACTTCTCCGCCATCGCCGCCGTCGCCTCCGAGGCGGGGGCCGAGGTGTCGCTGCACCGCCAGGACGACTTCCTGGTGTCGCTGGGCCTGGACGCCCGCCTGTCGGAGTTGCGCCACCGCGAACTGGACCTGGCGCGCTCCGGGGACACCATGGCCCGGCTGCGGCTGCGGTCGGATCTGAGCGACGGGCAGACGCTGCTCCACCCGCGCGGGCTGGGCGACTTCCGGGTGCTGGCCGCCCGGGTCTGACCCGGTGGGCTAGGGGGGACCCGCCGGTATCCTGGCCGCATGCGCAACAACATGAAGACGCTCGTGCTGATGGCCGGCCTCGGGGCGCTGTTCGTGCTGGTCGGCCAGCAGCTCGGCGGCACCAACGGAGCGTTCATCGCGCTCGGCTTCGCCGCCCTGCTCAACATGGGCATGTACTTCTTCTCGGACAAGCTGGCGCTCGCCTCCGCCAAGGCCAAGCCGGTGGAGGAGCACGAGCTGCCGGACGTCTACCGCATCGTCCGCTCCCTCGCCCAGCGGGAGGAGATGCCGATGCCGCGCATCTACCTCATCCAGTCGCCCCAGCCCAACGCCTTCGCCACCGGCCGCAACCCCAAGCACGCGGCCGTGGCGGTGACCACCGGCATCCTGGAGCTGATGGACTACGCGGAGCTGGAGGGCGTGCTGGCCCATGAGCTGTCCCACGTGCGCAACCGCGACATCCTGATCTCGTCGATCGCCGCCACGGTGGCCGCCGCGCTGTCGATCCTGGTGAGGCTGGCGTTCTGGACCGGTATGGGGCGGGATCGTGACAGCAACAACGCAGTGGGCGCGGTGCTGTCGCTGGTCGCCTTCATCCTCGCCCCACTGGCGGCGATGGTCATCCAGATGGCCATCAGCCGGGCCAGGGAGTACGAGGCCGACCGCAGCGGGGCGGCGATGACCGGCTCGCCGCTCGCCCTGGCCAGCGCCCTGGAGAAGCTGGAGGCCGGCACCAGGCGGATCCCCATGGACGTGAGCCCTTCCACGGCGCAGCTGTTCATCGCCGATCCGCTGAAGGCGTTCGGCCGCAAGGGCGGTGGCGGCATGGGGACCATCGCCAGGTGGTTCTCCACGCATCCGCCGATCCCCGAGCGGGTGGAGCGGCTCACCGAGATGGCGGGCGGCATCCGCTGACCGACCGGCGTTTCCTGCCGCCCGCGGAGGCGGTATGATTGCGGCCGCTCTGAGGAGCCTCGGGGGGATGCCCGAGCGGCCAAAGGGAGCAGACTGTAAATCTGCCGGCTACGCCTACGGAGGTTCGAATCCTTCTCCCCCCACCGGTGCGGTAACCTTGCACCCCAGTGCCCCCTTAGCTCAGCGGTAGAGCACTTCCATGGTAAGGAAGGGGTCCGCGGTTCGATTCCGCGAGGGGGCTCGAGTTGCGCGCGAGCGCACTCCGTGGCCGCGAGCCGAGAACAAGGCGGCGTAGCTCAGAGGTAGAGCACCCGGCTCATAATCGGGTTGTCGGTGGTTCGAGTCCACCCGCCGCTACGCACCAGACAGACGACACGACCAGGAGAGCCCTGATGGCGAAGGCGAAGTTTGAGCGGACGAAGCCTCATTTGAATGTGGGGACGATGG
>JAHLKU010000037.1 GCA_020444505.1 Actinomycetota bacterium
GGCCAAGCTCTCCGAGCTGAACGCAACGCCACCGGTCAGCCCGTCCTAGGTGACCTGGCAGCCGCCTCTCGGAAGAGGGCAGCCGCCTCTCAGAAGAGGGCAGCCGCCTCTCAGAAGAGGGCAGCCGCCTCTCGGAAGAGGGCAGCCGCCTCTCAGAAGAGGATTTCGGCACTGGCGGCCTCCTCCCCGCGCGCCGTAGACCGGACGGGAGACCACGAGAGGATGGGCCACCATGAGCTACGCGAACCAGCCGCCGCCGGGTGCCGTCGCCGCAGGGCCGAGGAAGGCGGGACCGCTGTTCGTCTCCGTGGTCGTTGCCCTGGTGATCGCCGCCCCCGTGGTCACCTGGCTGCTGGTGCGCGACGGTGGCGGCGACGGGGCCGACGGCAACGGCGCGGGATCCACGCCGCAGGCGGCCGAACTCGTCTCCTCGGACGAGAGCGGGACGATCACCTCGCCGGGCGGTGCGACCCTGGAGATCCCCGTCGGCGCGGTGCCGCTCACCCAGGACGGCACCGTCGGCCAGATCGTGTTCACCATGGACGAGCGGTCCACCGGGGACCTCCCGGCCACCCTCCCCGAAGGCCTGGCGGTGGCGGCCACCGCCTACGACATCGGGCCCGACTTCCAGACGCTCGCCTCACCGGCCGTGCTGACCATCCCCATCCCCGGCGACGTCCCGATCGACCGGGTCGGCGGGCTCACCTGGTACGACGAGACCGAGTCCCGCTGGGTGATCGTGCCCTCCAGGGTGGACGAGGCGTCCCGCACGGTGGCCGCCGACGTCACCCACTTCTCCCTGTGGAGCTGGTGGCAGGAGGACTCCGACCGGCGGTGGAAGAGCGAGAACGGCGGGTACGTCGAGGTCGCCAACACCATCTCGTCCAGCATCACCTTCCCGACGGGGTTCTTCGGGTGGGGCGACCGCCGCTCCTCCTACACCTCGTACGGGGTATGCGTGGACGCCTACTACGTGGAGGACGACGCCCTCCGCAGCAACACCTGGTGGCAGCCGTACGACTGGACGATCATGCAACGGGCGTTCCCCGGCTCCGACTTCGAGCGTCCCCAGGAGGGGAGCTACGAGTACTGGCTGCCGCAGGGCCAGTACGAGCTGCGCGAGGTGATCTACTTCTCCGAGATGAACCGCTCCATCGGCTACGTGCCGGCCTACGGCTGGGCGTCACGGCCGCTGGGGACGGTGACCGTCGCCTCCGGCGGCGGGGTCCAGCACACCTGGAAGGAGGAGGCACGCGTCCAGGACTACTCCCTGGAGTCCGGGGGCTGGGTGGCGGGACGGCCCGCCTGCGCCGGGCGTGAGATGGCGGCACCGGGCCACGGCGACGTGCAGGTGCAGCTGATCTGGCCGCAGGAGAACGTCGACCTCGACCTGCACATCGTCGAGCCCGATGGCTTCGAGATCTCCTACGTGAACGAGAACTCCCCGTCGGGGGGATGGCTCGACCAGGACAACACCTTCGGCGCCGGCGTGCCGGAGAACGTCTTCTGGGACGACCCTCCCTCGGGGACCTACCGGGTGGACATCGTCTACTTCTCCGGCGAGATGCCGGCCACCTGGACGGTACGCACCATCGTCGACGGCCACATCGAGATCTTCACCGGCACGATCTCGCCGTCGGGGGACGCCGAGAACAGCCGGATCGTGGTCACCGAGTTCCGGACCGACTGACCGCCCCTACGGCTTGGCGATCAGATCGAGGAACTCGGATCGGGTGCGGTCGTTGTCCTTGAACGAGCCGCGCATGGCCGACGTGGTCATCGACGACCCCTGCTTCTGGACGCCGCGCATCATCATGCAGAAGTGCGACCCCTCCATCACCACCCCCACCCCGTAGGGCTCGAGCACCTCGGCGACGGCGTCGGCGATCTGGGAGGTGAGCCGCTCCTGCACCTGCAGGCGGCGCGAGAACAGGTCCACGATCCGGGCGATCTTGCTGAGCCCGATGATGTGCCCGTTGGGCACATAGGCGACATGGGCCTTGCCGAAGAACGGCAGCATGTGGTGCTCGCACAGCGAGTAGAACTCGATGTCGCGCACCAGCACCATCTCGTCGGTGTCGGCTTCGAAGACGGCGTTGTTCACCACCTCGGCCAGGCTGCCGGCGTAGCCGCTGGTGAGGAAGTCCATGGCCTTGGCGACGCGCAGCGGGGTGCGGATCAAGCCCTCCCGCTGCGGGTCCTCGCCCAGTTCCTCCAACTGGGCGCGCACGTGCGCCTCGTAGACGGCGTCGTACACCTCGTTGGGGGCGACCTCCTCCATCCGGCCCTCGAGGGCGTAGCGGGACGTCGTGTTGATGGGGGCGATCTCGTTGGTCATCTTGCGGATCTCCTGCTCGTCGGCCAGGCGGTCGGCGATCTCTCTGAGGGTGGCCCCGGCGCCCGGCACCTCCCAGTCGGGAGCGACGTCGGCCAGCGGCACCGCCAGGTGGGCGCGGATCGGGATCTCCGGATCGGGGATCGGCGACCCCTCGACGTCTCCCTCCATGCCCTCGATCATCACGATGTCGAGGTCGATGGTGCGGGGAGCGTACTCATCCGCCGTCCGTACCCGTCCCAGTTCGGCCTCGATCGCCCGCAGGCGCCCGCGCAGGGTGACGGGGTCGAGGTCGGTGGCGAGCAGCGCCGCCGCGTTGTGGAAGACGGGCTGACCCTCCGGCCCCACCGCCGGGGTCTCGTAGGTGGGGCTGACCGCCAGCACCCGGAAGCACCCCTCCTCCTGCAGCAACTCCACCGCCGCGGGGACGTGGTGCTCGGGTTCGACGTTGCTGCCCAGCGAGACGAGCACCCGGCGCGACGGCGTCATCGGTCGCCTCTGCGCCTCCGGATGACCACGCCCACCGACCGGGCGAAGCGCAGCGCCCCCGGCTTCTCCACCGCCACCTCCACCTCCTCGACCCGGGCGTCGGCGTCCAGGCAGATGGCGGCGATCTCGGCGGCGAGGCGCTCCACCAGCAACGGGGCGCCCTGCTCGACGTGGGTGATGATCGCCTTGGCGACCGTGCGGTAGTTGACCGCCTCGTCGATGTCGTCGCCGGCGGCGGCGGCGCGGGTGTCGGCCCACATGGTCACGTTGACGAGCACGTCCTGCGGCTTGGTGCGCTCGTCGGCATTGATGCCCACGATGCCCCGCACCAGCAGGTCCCGGATGACGATCTGGTCCATGCAGCCAAGATACCGGCCGCCGCCGCGGTAGCGGGAGCAGCCGGTGCGCCGGCCGGCGCCGTGGCATCATCGCCTCGATGCCCATGCCGCTCCTCGCCGCCGCAGAGTCCGGGGTCGCCGGCGTGTGGAGCTGGCCGGTGGTGGCCGCCTCCCTCTCGCTGGTCGCAGGCGCCGTCGCCCTGTCCCGCTGGCTGGGGCTGCGGGTGGAGGGGCCGCTGGTGTGGGCGTCGGCGCGGGCCGCGGTGCAGTTGCTGGCCGTCGGCGGGTTGCTCGCCCTGGTGCTCCGCTCCACCGTCCCGGGGCTGTGGGCATGGCTGTGGGTGGCGGTGATGGTGGGGATCGCCTCGGCGGTGATGGTGCGCCGCATGCCGCCCGCCCCCGGCGCGTGGCTGCCGGCCACCGCCGCCGTCGGCCTCTCCACCGCCGTCGGCCTGGGCGTGGTCTTCGGGTTCGGGGTGGTGCCCTACGACCCGATCTCGGTGGTGGTCGTGGCCGGCATCACCATCGGCAACTCGATGCCGCACGGGGTGCTGGCGGCCAAGCAGGTGGCCGCGTCGGCCCGCGATCGACCGGGCACCATCGAGGCCCTGCTGGCGATGGGGTTCGACCGGGGCGGCATCGTCCGGTTCCTGGCGCCGGAGTCGGCCCGCCTGGCGCTGATCCCCCAGATCGAGCGGACCAAGGTGGTGGGCCTCATCGCGCTGCCCGGGGCGATGACCGGCCTGCTGCTGGCCGGGGTGGACCCGGTGGACGCCGTGGTCGTGCAGTTGCTGGTGATGTACCTGGTGCTGGGCGCGGCGGCCATCACCGTGATCGTGATGGTGCTGGCGGTCACCCGCGTGTCGGTGACGCCACGCCTGCAGATGGCCGAATGGGTGAAGCCGGGGCGCTAGGCCCCGGCTTCAACGCAGCGCGCTGCGGCTACAGCGACTTGAGCTTGTCGATCGCGGTCATGCCGCCCCACTTGGCGACGATCTTGTCGTCCTCGCCGTCGGCCGTGCCGGCCACCGCCAGGGTCAGCGCCCGCAGCTCCTCCTTGTCGGCGGTGGAGCCGACGATGGAGTAGGTGAAGAAGATGTCGTCGTCGGAGTCGAGGCCGAACCCGCCGAAGCGGAAGTTGCTGTTCATCCGCAACAGGTGCAGCAGCAGGTCTTCGGTCAGTTCGACGCCCTGCACCACCCACGCCATGCCGCGGATCACGGCATCGTCCGACCCCCAGGGCAGGACGACCACCTGGGTGATCGAACTGCCGTGCGGGACGATGAACACCGGCTGATCCGGTACGGCCTGATAGGCCTCGCCGAACAGCTCCTTCATCCACGTGGCGACCTTGGTGTGGGTCGCCTCCTGCGCCTTGGTCTCGAACCGCATGCGTCTGCCTTTCTTCGGGTGTGTCGTCGTCGTCGTGTGGGCCGCTCCAGATCAGCCCTCGATGAGCCCCTTGCCCTCCTCGAGGATGGCTGCGGCCACGTCCCGCTCCCAGATCTGCTCGGCGCCGCGTTCGGCGGCGAGCCGGTCGGCGCGTTCCAGGACGTCGTCGGCCGAGAGCGGCTCGCCGTAGTCCTCCTCGCGGTGGATCCTCGTGTGGATCTGCGTGCGCAGCGAACGGTGGTCGAGGCCGGGCACCAGCCGTTCCACCATGCCGTGGTGGCGGTCCAGCAGGGCCAGCATCCAGTGATGCACACCGAGGTGGCTGTGGGCCTTGCGCTTCACGTCGTCGGCCTCGGCGAGGAACCCGGCGGCCCCTCCACTCACGGGCAGCGCCGGCTGGTAGCGATCCGGGTCGGGCTCCGGTTCCGGCTCGGGGTCCTTCTTCTTCTCCTCCTCCCTGGGAGGAGGGGGAGGCGGGGGCGGCGGCTGTGTCTCCGGGGCCGTCTCGATGCGCCGCCGGACCCCGATCAGGAGCCGTTTCCATGCGCTGTGGTCGAGGTCGCCGTTCCAATCCATCAACTCGACGGCGTTGAGGAGGTTGAAGGGGGGCGGGATCGGGACCATCTCCAGCATCGCCGGGACCAGGGCGTGACGGACCCGTGCCGTCTCGGCCTCCGAGCGGACGTAGTGGGAGGCCACCGACGTCGCCGACCACGCCACGATCACACAGGGTGCCGTCTGCAGTTCGGAGAAGATGTACGACATGTAGTCGCTGCCGGGCGGGATGTCCTGGTCCCACCACACCGAGAAGCCCTCCCCCTCCAGGGCCTCGGCGAGCACCCTGATCCGCTCTCGATCGAGACTCGAGTACGAGATGAATACGTCGGCCATCGCGTTCGATCCTATCGACCGACGGGGTGTCGGGATGCGTCGGGGCGGGATTCCCCGCGATCAGCGGAGGTGGGCGCCGCCGTCGAGGCGGAGCGTCTCACCGGTGATGAAGTCGTTGCGGACCAGTGACACGACGGCGTCCCCGACCAGGCCCGGGTCGCCCACCCGGCGCAGCGGGATCTCCTTGGCGAGCGTCTTCAGGTACGACGACGGCTTGCCGGGCGGCGGCAGGATCGCCCCCAGCGCCACGGCGTTCACCCGGATGCGGGGCGCCAGGGCCTCTGCGGCGGCCACCGTGAACGTGTCCAGCGCCCCCTTGGCCACCGTGTAGGAGAAGTGGTCCGGGTAGGGGCGGGCGGTGCGCCAGTCGGTGACGTTCACCACCGCCCCGGCGGCGTCCTTCGGCAGCGCACCGGCGAACGCCTGGGTGAGGAACACCGGCGCCGCCAGGTTGGTCTCCAGGGTGCGCCGCAGGCCATCCGGCGTGACGTCGGCGAGGGTGTCCTCGGGGAACACGGCGGCGCTGTTCACCAGCACCCGCACCGGGCCGGCGCCTCCGGCCGCCTCGAACAAGGCAGGCGGGCCGGCCGGGTCGGAGAGGTCGGCGCCGGCGAGCGTCACCCTTCGCCCGAGCGCACGGATCTCGTCTGCCGTCTCCTCGGCCGCCCCTGCGGAGGAGTGGTAGTGCAGCACCACGTCGCACCCGGCGGCGGCCAGCGCGACGGCGATGCCCCTGCCCACCCGGTGGGCGGCGCCGGTGATGAGGGCGGTGGTGCCGCTGAGATCCATCGCCGCCGAGGGTAGCCAGGCGGCGCCGCTGCGGGCCCGGACGGGACGGCGATGCGGCGGGATGAGAGCCCACCGGCCGGGGAAGCGACTACCGTTTCGTCCGTGCCGAGCAACGACCCCAAACACGGCCGCTGGATCCTGCCCCTCATCATCGGGGCGATGGTGCTGCTCACGTTCACCTTCGTGAACAGCCTCGATCCGGCAGAGGACGCCGGGACCACCACCACGACCGCGGAGCCGCCGTTCCCGACGGAGCCGACGTCGTCCAGCACCACCCTGCCGCCGGAACTGGCGGCCTTCATGGTGACGGTGGACGCCTTCGAGACCCAGGCCGCCGGGTTCGGCCAGCAGGTGGTGGACATCAACAACGACTGGGAGGCCCGGTCGATCACCTTCAGCGAGGCCCGCACCCAGTTCAACGACGTGAAGGCGACCGTGCAGTTGTGGGAGCAGCAGGTGGCGGACGCCGCCGCCGATGCCCCGGCGCCGCTGGCCGAGACGTACGTGACGTTCCTCACCGAGACCGGCGACCTCGCCGGCGCCATCGAGGACGTCGTGCTCGGCCTGGAGGCCCCCGACGACGGCACCCTGCGCCGCACCGCCGTGGAGATCTACACCGGCCAGGTCCAGGACGTCCTCGACGCCATCGCCGACATCCGCACCGCCGCCGAGGCCGCCGCCGGCACCACCGAGGACACCGACACCACCGAGGGCGACGGCGACAGCGCCTAGCGACGGGCCGTGCCGGAGCCACCTGTGATCACCGTCCGGGAGTACCACGAGCGTGACGCCGCGGCGGTGGGGCGCCTGATCGCCCGCACCTACTCGGCCTTCAACCTGGGCTTCGCCACCGCCGAGGAGCGCGCCACGCTGCTGGGGCCGTTCCGGTTCGCAGGGTCGGCGGATCCGGCGCACCGACTCGCCATCGCCGCGGCCCTCGAGGCGCCGATCGTGCTCGTGGCGGAGCGGGGGGCAGCCGTCGTCGGTGTGCTGCGGGGCGGCCGCCTCGACCGCAAGGGGCGCACGGTCCTGCAGAGCCTGTTCGTCGACGCCGGCCACCATCGCCGGGGCATCGGGCGCCGGCTGGTCACCGAGTTCGAGCGGAGGTGCCCGGCCGGCGCGGTGATCGTCGCGGCGTCGACCCTCTACGCCGTGCCCTTCTACCTGGCGCTCGGCTACCGGAGATCGACGGGTGTGCGGACCATGCGGAGCTTCGCGGGCGAGGGGCTCCCGTACCAGCCGGTGAAGAAGGCCCCGGCCTGAGCGCCGGTCCGGCCTCCGCCCCACCGCCCGCGCGACGGCCCGCCCGGGCCTGGGAGGGTGGCCGCGGACGGGGTGGTCGCCGGGCGGCCCCATGTCCACCGGCACCTGTGCGTGCCGGAAGAGAGCCACCCGCCCCGGCGGCCCGTCACCGAGCGGCCGCCGGAGAGCATGCGCCGGGTGCGCCGGCCACGACCGGCGCCCTTCAGCGGATCAGATGTCGTAGTAGAGCGTGAACTCCCAGGGATGGGGGCGCAGCCGCATCGCGTCGATCTCCGCCGACCGCTTGTAGGCGATCCAATCGGCGATCAACTCCTCGGTGAACACGCCGCCGGCCAGCAGGAACTCGTGGTCGGCCTCCAGGGCGTCGAGGGCGTCCTCCAGCGACCCCGGCACCGAAGGCACCTTGGCCAGTTCCTCGGGCGGCAGGTCGTAGAGGTCCTTGTCCACCGGGGCGCCCGGGTCCATGCCGTTGGCGATGCCGTCGAGGCCGGCCATCAACATGGCGGCGAACGCCAGGTACGGGTTGGCCGATGGGTCGGGGCACCGGAACTCGAGGCGCTTGGCGGCCGGGGCCTGCGAGTAGGTGGGGATGCGGACCGCAGCCGAGCGATTGCGCTGGCTGTACACCAGGTTCACCGGTGCCTCGTAGCCGGGCACCAGGCGCCGGTACGAGTTGGTGGTGGGGGCGGCAAACGCCAGCAGCGCCGGGGCGTGGGCCAGCAGGCCGCCGATGTAGGCCCGCGCCATGTCGGACAGCCCTGCGTACCCGGACTCGTCGTAGAACAGCGGGGTGCCTCCCGACCACAGGCTCTGGTGGGTGTGCATGCCCGAGCCGTTGTCCTGGAAGATCGGCTTGGGCATGAACGTGACCGTCTTGCCTGCGTCCCAGGCCACGCTCTTCACGATGTACTTGAACATCGTCACCCGGTCGGCCGTCTTCAGCAGCGTGTCGAAGCGGATGTCGATCTCGGCCTGGCCGGCGGTGCCCACCTCGTGGTGCTGCACCTCCACCGGGATGCCGGCCTCCATGAGGCGCTTGGTCATCTCCGAGCGCAGGTCCTGGTAGTGGTCGGTGGGCGGGACGGGGAAGTACCCCTCCTTGTACCGCGGCTTGTACGCCAGGTTGCCGCCCTCCTCGTCGCGTCCCGAGTTCCAGGCCCCCTCGATGGAGTCCACCTCGTAGAACGCCGAGTTCTGGTCCTGGTCGAAGCGGGCCGAGTCGAAGATGTAGAACTCGGCCTCCGGGCCCCAGTACGACGTCTCGGCGACGCCGCTCGACGCCAGGTAGGCCTCGGCCTTCTGGGCGACGTAGCGGGGGTCCTTGTCGTACGGCTGGCCGGTGATGGGGTCCTTGACGAAGCAGTAGACGATCATCGTCTTGTGCGCCCGGAAGGGGTCGTCGACGGCGGTGTCGGGGTCGGGCACCAGGATCATGTCGGACTCCTGGATCTCCTGGAACCCGCGGATCGACGACCCGTCGAAGCCGTACCCCTCGGCGAAGCCGTCCTCCGTCAACTGGGAGGCGGGGATGGTGAAGTGCTGCACCTGCCCGGGCAGGTCGCAGAACCGCAGGTCGATGAAGTCGTAGCCGCCCTCGTCCACCAGGGTGAGGACGTCCTTCGGTGAAGCCATGGATCGCTCCTGGTCGGTGACCCGGAGTTTCTACCGGCTTCCCGTTTCACGCCCGTTGCCGCTGTGTGAACATCGCGTTTCGGGCCGGTTCCGCCCCTTCCCGGCCGGGGAGACCTCCCGTACCATGGTCGGCCGGAGGTCCCCATGGCGAAGCAGGAAGAGTACGTGCTGCGGACCGTCGAGGAGCGCGGCATCCGGTTCATCCGGTTGTGGTTCACCGACGTGCTGGGCTACCTGAAGTCGTTTGCCATCACCCCGGCCGAACTGGAGACCGCCTTCGAGGAGGGCATGCAGTTCGACGGGTCGGCGATCGACGGGTTCTCCCGGGTGCAGGAAGCCGACATGCTGGCCCGCCCCGACCCCACCACCTTTCAGATCCTCCCCTGGCGGACCGACGACGCCGGCGTGGCCAGGATGTTCTGCAACCTGGTGACCCCCGACGGGGGCCCCTTCGAAGGCGACCCGCGCTCGGTGCTGGCCCGCAACCTGCGGCGCGCCGGCGAGATGGGCTACACGTTCTACGTGGGGCCGGAGGTGGAGTACTTCTACTTCCGCGACGCCGGGCCGGAGCCGCAGGTGCTCGACCGGGGCGGCTACTTCGACCTCACCCCCATGGACGTGGCGCAGGAGCACCGCCGCCGCACCATCACGGTGCTGGAGAGCCTCGGCATCCCGGTGGAGTTGTCGCACCACGAGGTGTCGCCCAGCCAGCACGAACTGGACCTCCGCTACACCGACGCCCTCACCATGGCCGACAACCTGATGACCACCCGCCTGGCCGTCAAGGAGGTGGCCATGGAAGCCGGCATCTACGCCACGTTCATGCCCAAGCCGCTGGAGGGCGTGGACGGGTCGGGCCTCCACCTGCACCTGTCGCTGTTCGAGGGCGACCAGAACGCCTTCTACGAGCCGGGCGGCGAGTACGGGCTCTCGGCGGCGGGACGCGGCTTCATCGCCGGGCTGCTCACCCACGCCAGGGAGATCACCGCCGTCACCAACCAGTGGGTGAACTCGTACAAGCGGCTCGTGTCCGGCTTCGACGCCCCCACCTCGGTGGCCTGGGCGCGCAACAACCAGTCGGCGCTGGTGCGCGTGCCGACGCCGAAGGCCGGCAAACCCACCAGCACCCGGGTGGAGTACCGCAGCCCCGACCCGGCGTGCAACCCGTACCTCACGTTCTCGGTGATCCTGGCCGCCGGGCTCGCCGGCATCGAAGGCGGGTACGACCTGCCCCCGGAGATCCCCACCGACATCGAGGCCCTCACCGACCAGGAGCGTGCCGCCGCCGGCATCCGCCGCCTCCCCGACACCCTGGCCGAGGCGCTCGACGCGATGGAACGGTCCGAACTGGTGGCCGCGGCGCTCGGCGAGCACGTGTTCGAGTGGTTCCTGCGCAACAAGCGGAGCGAGTGGTCCCGCTACCAGCGCCACGTTTCGCGCTACGAATTGAGCGAGTACCTGCCGATCCTGTAGTCGTGGAACCGCAGCACCTGCACGCCCGCCCAACCGGTGGCCGGCCCGCCACCGTCGAGATCGGACCATGATGGGGCCCGTGACCGACACCCGCGCGCTCGTCGCCACCCATCCCGAGCAGCCCGGCGCCTCGCTGCGCGAGGGGCTGCTCGCCGCCGGGTTCCGCCCGGTCCCGGTGGCCGACGTCGCCGCCCTCGCCGAACAGGAGCCCGAGGACGGCTGGGCGGCGCTGGTGGTGGAACTCGCCGACGACCCGGCGCCCGGCCTCGCCCTGGCGCGCCGCGCCCGCGAGGCGCTGGACGTGCCGGTGCTGGTGGTGGCCAGCCGGGCGCACACCGCCGGCCTGCCCGACGGCGCCGAGTTCGACGACTTCGTCCTCACCCCACTCGACGGCGACGAACTGGCGCTGCGGGTTCGCCGGATGGCGTCCCGCCCCGCCGGCATCCCCGCCGACGAGCGCATCGACTTCAAGGACCTGACGCTCGACTTGGCCGTCTACCAGGCCACGCTCGGCGGCACCCCCATCGACCTGACCTTCATGGAGTACGAGTTGCTGCGCTTCTTCGTGACCCACCCGGTGCGGGTGTGGAGCCGGGAGCAGCTGCTGGAGCGGGTGTGGGGCTACGACTACTTCGGCGGGGCCCGAACGGTGGACGTCCACGTCCGGCGCCTGCGGGCCAAGCTCGGGGAGGAGCGGGCCTCGTGGATCACCACGGTCCGCTCGGTCGGCTACCGCTTCGGCTAGCGCTGGCGGCCGCCGCGGGGGCGATGCTCGCCGCGTGCGGGGGCTCGCCGCCGGCCGTCCCGTCGTCCACCACTGCGACGACCGGGGCGCCCTCCACCACGACCACCGCAGCCACCACCATCCCCCCGGCCCCCGCGGCCACCAGCACCACGACCACGACCACCACCACCACGACCACCACCGTCCCGCCCGAGCCGTGGCAGGTACCGGGCACCGCCTACTACTTCCCCGTCCAACCGCCCGACGTGGCCGCCTACAGCAACGCCCACCACGACTACCCGGCCACCGACGTCTTCGGGCCCGAGGGGTCCACGGTGGTGGCGGTCACCGCCGGCGTGGTCGACGAGCTCCGCCACGACGACCCGTGGGACCCCGATGCCGACGACCCGGCCGAGCGGGGAGGGCGGTACGTCAGCATCGTCGGCGACGACGGGGTGCGGTACTACTGCTCGCACCTGGCCTCGGTGGCCGACGGCCTCGCCGCCGGGGACCGGGTGGCGGCCGGGCAGGTGATCGGCACGCTGGGCCGCAGCGGCAACGCGGCGTCCACCAGCCCCCACGTCCACTTCGGCATCAGCCGCCCCACCTCCGCCGGCGACTGGGAGGTCCGCCGCGGCGAGGTGTGGCCCTACGAGTACCTGCAGGCGTGGGCACGGGGCGAGGATCTCACCCCGGTGCTCCCGGAGGGGTGACGCCCTCGCCGCCGGCCGCCGCCGCCAGCAGCGCCGCCATCCCGGCCCGGACCGCCGGCCAGTGGTCCTCCGCGGTGCCGGTGCGGCGCAACTCCACGGTCAGCACGGGAATCCCCAGCGTCTTCCCGTAGTAGGTGCCCAGCGACCCGGGCGTCGGGTAGCCCACCTCGGGGCGGACCTCCCAGGCCGGGTCCACCGCGGCGGCGGCCTCGACGAAGGCGGCGGCGTAGGTGTCGGCCGGGCCGTCGGGCTCGGCGAACGGGCCGTCCCAGTGGGCGTGCAGCGCCACGATCACGTCGGGCCCGAACGCCTCGATGTCGGCGGCCAGCGCCGCCGCCTCCGGTTCGGACAGCGGGGCACCGCCGTGGTCGCCCCCCGGCTCGAAGTCGGGGGTGGGGAAGTTGCGGTTCAGGTCCACCCCGGCGGCGTCGGCCCGGGTGGCGGCCACCACCCCGTCGGGGTTCACCTCGGGCACCAGGCGGACGGCCACCCCGTCCGGCACCGCCCCGGCCGCCCACGCATCGGCCAGCAGCGGCCCGGTGCCCACCGCCGCCCTCTCGTCGCCGTGGATGGCCGACAGCACGTACACCCGCACCTCGCCGGTGCCGAAGGTGGCGGCGCGCAGGTCGCGGCCCTGCCCGGAGCGGCCGATCACCTCCCAGGCGACCGCCGGGGGCTCCGGGACGGTGGTGGACGGGGGCTGGGCGGCGGCCGTGATCGCCGCCGTCGTGCCCGGCCCCGACGTGTCCGCCGCGCCGCCGTCGGCGCCGAGCGCCAGCACCATGGCGGTCGCAGCGGCCGCCCCCACGACGGCCCCGATCGCCGCTGCGGCGAGGATGGAGGCCCGGTTCCCGGTCATGGTCCCCCGGCCGCTCAGCCGGCCGTCATGCCCCCGGCGCCGGCCACCAGCAGCGCCATCTCGCGTTCCAGGTCGCCGAAGTGCTTCTCCCACGACCACCGCTCGACGATGAACGCCCGGGCCGCCGCGCCGAGCGACTCCCGATGTGCCGGGTCGCGCAGCAGGCGGACCACGGCGTCGGCGAACTCCTGCGGCCCGGCGGCTTCCAGCAGGTGGGTGCCCGGCGTCGCGCCGATGCCCTCGTTGGCCACCGGGGTCACCACCATCGGCAGGCCCATCGCCATGCCCTCCAGCACCTTGTTCTGCAGGCCGGCGCCCACCCGCAACGGGTCGATCGCCACCAGCGCCCCGCCCAGGTGTGGGCGCAGGTCGGGCACCCGCCCGGTCACCTCGATCGCCGCTCCGTCCGCCAGCGCCCGCACCTCCGGCACCGGGTCGGCGCCGACCACGGTCAGCCGGGCCTCCGGCACGTCGGCCCGCACCAGGGGCAGGATCTCGCCGGCGAACCAGCGGACCGCGTCCACGTTGGGCGGGTACGCCATGTTCCCGGTGAACACCAGCGACCCGGTGCGTTCGGCGCCGGAGGGGGCGAAGAAGCGGGCGTCCACCCCGTGGGGGCTCAACACCACGTTGGCAGGGGGCGGGTCGCCGAGGGCGGCGACGTCGTGGCGGGAGATCAGCAGGCAGCGGTCGAAGCGCCCGGCGATCGCCCGTTCGTAGCGGCCCGCCCACCACGCCTCCATCCGGTAGACGAGGCGCCGCAGCAGGCTGCGGTGGAACCGGGCGAGGCGGCCGTAGTTGAGCCGCATCGAGATCTGCATGCCCAGCACCCTGGGGAGCGGCACGGCGGCCAGGTACTCGGCGGCGCGGATGGTGTGGGCGTACACCAGGTCGGGGCGGAACTCGTCGATCACCCGGCCCACGGTGCGCCGCATCCGGCGGGACGAGTAGTACCCCACCTGCAGCGGCTTGCCTGCCAGCAGACCGGCGGCCGCCCGCAGGTACGCCGCCGGGGCGCGCAGCGGGACCGTGTCGATGCGCGCCGCCTCGTCGGCCAGGTGCGCCCGGTCGGCGGGGTCCTGGCCGGGCTCCAGGAACGACACCAGCGCCACCTCGTGGTGGCGGGAGAAGTACCGGACCAGGTTGAACACGGTCAGGCGGTCGCCCTTGTCGAGCGGCCACGGGAAACGCGGGGCCAGGACCAGGATCCTCACGCCGTCACCAGGCGATGCCGCGGTAGCGGTCGCCGAGGGCCTCGGCGCCCCCGATGCGCACCAGGTCGATCACCACCACCCCGGCGCCGAGGCGGGCCGGCACCGCGGCGAAGTCGGGGTCGGCGTTGCCGATCACCACCACCTCGGCGTGGTCGAGCACCTCGTCGAGGTCGTCGCTCATCAGCGACGCGATGTGGGGGACGGCGTGCTCGATGTACTCCTTGTTGGCGCCGACGAGGCGGGCCAGCGAGACGTGGCGGTCGTAGATCTTCAGGTCGAAGCCCTTCCCCAGCAGCGCCTCGACCAGCGCCACCAGGGGGCTCTCCCGCAGGTCGTCGGTGCCCGCCTTGAAGGAGAAGCCCAGGACGCCCACCTTCTTCTTGCCGGTGGCCACCACCATGCCGACGCCCCGCTGCAGGTGGGCGTCGTTGCCGGGGAGGATGGCGCCCAGCACCGGCAGGTCCACGTCGTTGCGCCGGGCGGCGTGGAGGGCGGCGCGCAGGTCCTTGGGCAGGCAGGAACCGCCGAAGGCGAAGCCGGGCCGCAGGTAGGCGTCGCTGATGTTGAGCCGGGTGTCCATCTTGAAGACGTCGAGCACGGCGTGCGGGTCCACCCCCAGGCTCTGCAGCAGCACCCCCATCTCGTTGGCGAAGGAGATCTTGAGGGCGTGGAAGATGTTCGAGGCGTACTTCACGGCCTCCGCCACCCGCACCCCGGTGCGGACCAGGGGGGCGCCGATGCCCTCGTAGACGGCGGCCACCGTCTCGCCGGCGCGCGGGTCGCCCTCGCCGATGAGGGTGAACGGTGGGTCGGTGAAGTCGCGCACCGCGTCGCCCTCGCGCAGGAACTCCGGGTTCACCGCGACGCCGAAGTCCTCTCCGGCGGGCTTGCCGCTCGCCTGCTCCAGCACCGGGACCACCTCGGTCTCGAGCGTCCCCGGCAGCATGGTGCTGCGGACCGCCACCACGTGGTAGTGCCCGCACGCCGCCAGGGCCTCCCCCACCTCCCGCGCCGCCTGCAGCAGGTGGTCCAGGTCGAGGCTGCCGTTGGGGCGCGACGGGGTGCCGACGCAGATCAGCGACACGTCGGACACGGCGATCGCCCCCGCCGCCGAGGTGGTCGCGGTGAGGCGCCCTGCGGTCGCCGCCGCCGACAGGCGCTCGGCGATGCCGTCCTCGATGATCGGCGACTCGCCGCGCGCCACCATCTCCACCTTCCGTGGGTTGACGTCGACGCCGGCCACCTCGTGGCCCTGGGCGGCGAGGCACGCCGCGGTGGTGGTGCCGACGTAGCCGAGTCCGATGACGGCGATGCGCATTCGCTGCGAGCGTAGCCGGGACCGGGCCCGGCGAGACACCGCCGCCGATTTGGGGGAGTATGGGAGCAACCGACGGGGAGGGCCCGTGCAGGACGCCGTGATCGCCACGCTCGCCGTCCCCGGCGACGCGGCCCGTCACGCCCTGCTGCTGGCCCGCAGCGTCCGCGACTTCGGCGGCGCGCTGGCGGACGCCCCGATCGCCGCCCTGGTGCCGGACGGGGGCCCGAGGATGTCTCGCCCGGTGGCGACGGCGTTCGAGGACCTCGGCGTCCGCCTGGTCCCCTTCTCCGTCCCCCAGGACCTGGCCGGCGTCCCCTTCGCCGTGAAGGCGGCCGCGGCAGCCCACATCGAGGCGTCCACCGACGCCGACCTGCTGGTGTGGCTGGACCCCGACACCCTGATCCTGCGCGACGCCCGCGAGTTCCTCATCCCCGAGCACGCCGCCCTGGGCTGGCGCCCGGTGCACCACCGCAACATCGGCCTGGCCGACGGCGACCCGGTGGAGGGACTGTGGGCGGAGGTGCTGGGACACTGCGGCGTCCCCCCCGAGAGCCTGTTCCCCGCCACCACCAACGTCGGCGAGCGTATCGAGGTGTACGTGAACGCAGGCGTGTGGGTGGTCCGGCCGGAGCGGGGCCTGGGAGAAGCGTGGCTCCACACGCTCGCCGAGACCGCCCGCGACCCGGCCGTCGTCGCCATCACCCGCCGCGACGAGGCGGCGAGCCTGTTCCTCCACCAGGTGGTGTGGACCGCGGTGCTGCTGGCGCGCCTCACCCGCACCGAGATGATCGAGTTGACGGCCGCCGTCAACTACCCGCTGCACCTGCACCACGAGATCCCCGCCGGCCGGCGGGCGCTGTCCCTGCGGTCGCTGACCGCGGTGCGCACCGAGGGCTTGCTCGACGATCCGGAATGGCGGGAGCGGGTCCCGATCCTCGCCCCGCTCGCACCCTGGCTCGAGGGAGGAGCGGCGTGACCGGCTTCACCGGATTCCGCACCTGCGCCGACTGCGGCGCGTCCATCCCGTTCGACCGGCAGCGCTGCGACGAGTGCCGGGAGGCGCGCGAGGCACGGGACCCGGACGACGGCTACGGCGCCTGCATCGAGTGCGGCCGCCTGGTGCTCGCCGGCACGGAGCGGTGCAGTTCGTGCACCGAGCGCCACGAGACCGGGGCCACACCCGCCGCAGGCGACCCCGCCGCCGCATATCACGCCCGGCAGGAGGCGATGGGCCCCGCAGGCGGAGGGGCGGCGGCCGGGCGCTCCCACCCCTACCGCCCCACCGGCACCCTGGCCGCCTCGCTGCGGGTGATGCTGACCGCCATCCTGCTGGCCGACGGCTTCCTCCTCGGCGCCGCGGTCGGGTTGTGGAGGATGACCGGCCGGCAACTGGACAACCCGTTCGCCTACGCGCTGGCGGACTACCGGAATCAGCAGCAGTTGCTGCAGACGCTGTCATGGGTGGAGACCGCGTTCGCCCTGACCGTGCTGGTGCTGTTCATGTGGTGGATGTTCCGCGCCTACGGCAATGTGCCGGCGATGGGCGCCCGCCGCTCCCGCGGCCGGGGGTGGGCCATCGGCGGGTGGCTGATCCCGTTCGTGAACTTCGTGATGCCGAAGCGCATCGTCGACGAGCTGTGGCAGACCTCGACCCTCGAGGGCCCGACCGAGTCGGCCGCCGGGATGAGGCTCTTCCCCCGGGTGCACCGCAACGTGCACCTGTGGTGGGGGCTGTTCCTCGGCGGCCGCCTGATCATGGGCATCGCCAACGCCAGCGTGATCGGCGACGACCTCTCCTCGGTGCGCAACGCCCTCGCCACCGTCGTGTTCGCCGTCGCCGCCGAGATGGCCGCCGCCATCCTGGCGATGTGGGTGGTGGCCACGATCTCGTCGCGCCAGGCGGCGCGTGCGGCGTCGTCGGGCCGGACGGTCTCGGAGATCGACGGGACGCGGGGCCTGCGCCCCTCGTTCATCGCCGCCGCAGTCGTCGCCGCCGGCTTGGCCGTCGCCGGCTTCGCCTTCTTCGAGATCGACCCCTCGACCAGTTCGTCCACCGCCGCCGACGGCACCCCCGGCCGGTACGAGGGGTTCGGCATCGCCTTCGAGTACCCGGCCGACCTGATCTCGGCGCAGTCCTCCGTCACCGGCACCGGCGAGCCGGGCGACGAGGGCGGCATCGTGTTCCTCTCGGACGGGCTCGAGGCGAGCGGCGCCGTCACCTGGATCTTCGACTTCGGCTACACCGACGACGACCTGCGCGACATCGTGGACTCATCCATCAACAGCATGGCGAGTGAGCTGGGGGTCGGGGTGCTGGTGGAGCGCAGCGACTGGATCGACCTGGCCGGCGCCCCCACGCCGTTCTTCGGCCGGCCCTTCCAGGTGTCCGACGACACCGGCGCCCTCACCGGCGTGGTCGCCGCCGGCCGCTGCGCCGAGGAGCCGTACGCGGTGATGGTGGTGTGGGGCGGCAGCGGCAACCGCAACCCCGGCTCGGGGATCGAGATGGTCACCGGCATCCTCGCCACGCTCGACTGCTGAGGCTCAGCGGCCCGCCAGCGCCAGGTAGTGCGCCCGCACTTCGCCGGCCGGCCACACCAGGCCCTCGGCGATCGAGGGCGCCTGGGCGGCGGCGGCCTCCCGGATCGACGGGTCTGCGGCGATCTCGTCGATCGCCGCAGCCGCGGCTGCGGCGTCGCCCGGCGGCACCAGGCGGACCGCCTCGTAGCCCTCCATCGCGGCCTCGGTGCCGGGGAGGCGCGACGCCACCAGCGGCACGCCCATGCCGAGGTACTCCCACAGCTTGGTGGGCTGCGACCAGCGGTTGTTGGGCACGTCGGCCATCAGCGCCAGACCCACCGTCCCCGCCGCCGCCGCCTCCATGGCCTCGCGGTGCGGCTTCGGCCCCGCCAGGGTGAGATCGACGCCGCGCCGGGCGGCGAGGTCCCGCAACTCGGCCGCCTTCTCGTCGGTGACCCTCCCCACCATCACCAGCGGCAGCGGACGGGCGAGGGCGGCGGCCGCCTCCACCATCAGCGTGGCGCCGCGGTACTCGTTGACCACGCCGACGTAGGCCATCAGGCCCCCGTCGGGCGACGGCGCCGGCAGCGCCCCGTCCGCAGGGTGATTGGGGAACACCCGGTGCCGGTGCCGGAACAGCACGTGGTAGCCGTCCTCGGCCAGCGTCACGTCCAGGAACCGCTCGGCCAGGCGCAGGGACCGGCGGGCCAGCCACGCCACCGGGCGCCGCAACGGCCGCCACACCCAGTCCTTGTGGAGGATCTGGCCGGGGACGTGCTCGTGCACGTCCACCACGATCCGGCGCCGACGCAGCAGACGGGCGGCCAGGGCGGCGGGGATCAACTCCGGGTCGTGGACCGACGCCACGTCGTAGCGACCGGCCACCAGCAGCCGCAGCGCACCGAACCAGCGGCGCACCCGCCCGCCCCGCAGCTCAACCCAGGAGTGATCGCCGCCCCGGGTGGGGCCCGGCGGGCGCGTGGCGTAGGTGACGTCGAACGCCTCCGCCAGCGACGCCAGCGTCCGCTCCCGCACCCGGGGATCGTCCGGGTCGTGGACGGTCGTCAGGACCAGCAGGCGGGGGCGCCCCTCCACTACCCGAACTCGATGCCCTGCGCGAGCGGCAGTTCGTCGCCCCAGTTGATGGTGTTGGTCTGGCGGCGCATGTACGCCTTCCAGGCGTCGGAGCCGGCCTCGCGGCCGCCGCCGGTGTCCTTCTCGCCGCCGAACGCCCCGCCGATCTCGGCGCCGGAGGTGCCGATGTTGACGTTGGCGATGCCGCAGTCCGAGCCCTCGTGGCTCAGGAACCGCTCGGCGGACCGCAGCGAGTCGGTGAACACCGCCGACGACAGGCCCTGGGTGACCCCGTTCTGCACGGCGATCGCCTCGTCGAGGCCGTCCACCTCGATCACGTACAGGATGGGTGCGAACGTCTCCACCCGGGTGATCTCGGCGTCCTTGGGGACCTCGATGATGGTGGGCTCCACGAACCAGCCGCCGAGACCCTCGACCTCGGCGCGGCCTCCGCCGGTGAGCACCGTGCCGCCCTGCAGTTTGGCGGCGTCCACGGCCGCCAGCATGGTGTGCATCGCCTGCTCGTCCACCACCGGGCCCATGAGCACGGCCGGGTCGAGCGGGTCGCCGATGGGGACCTGCCGGTAGGCGTCCACCAGGCGCCCCACCACCTCGTCCTTGATGCCGGACTGGATGATCAGCCGCCGGGTGGTGGTGCAGCGCTGGCCGGCGGTGCCGACCGCGCCGAACAGCACCGCCCGCGTGACCATGTCGGCATCGGCGTCGTCGAGCACCACGACGGCGTTGTTGCCGCCCAGTTCCAGCAGCGAGCGCCCCAGGCGCTTCGCCACCGCCACGCCCACCTTCTCCCCCATGTCGCACGACCCGGTGGCCGAGATCAACGGCACCCGGCGGTCGTTGATGAGGCGGTCGCCGATGGTGCGGCCGCTGCCGACCATGAGGTTGAAGACGCCTTCGAAGCCGGTGCCGGCCATGACCTGCTGGGCGATGCGGGTGACGGCGACGGCCGTCAGCGGCGTCTGCGACGACGGCTTCCAGATCAGGGTGTCGCCGCACACCGCGGCGATCATCGCGTTCCACGACCACACCGCCACCGGGAAGTTGAACGACGTGATGACGCCGATGGGCCCCAGCGGGTGCCACTGCTCGTACATGCGGTGCCGGGGGCGCTCGGACGCCATCGTCATGCCGTACAACTGGCGGGACAGGCCCACCGCGAAGTCGGCGATGTCGATCATCTCCTGGACCTCGCCCTCGCCCTCGGCGGCGATCTTGCCCATCTCCAGCGACACCAGCGCCCCCAGGGCCTGCTTGTGGTCGCGCAGGGCGTTGCCGATCTGCCGCACGTAGTCGCCGCGGACCGGGGCCGGCACCATCCGCCACTCGGCGAAGGTGTCGATGGCGGTGCCGAGGATGCGCTCGTAGTCGTCCTCCCCTGCCATCGTCACGGTGGCGATGGTCTCGGCGGTGGCGGGGTTCTCGACCGGGAGGGCGTCGCCTCCGGCGTCCAGCCAACCGCCGGCGTACGCCCCGGAGTTGACGTCCTCGAGGCCGAGGGCGCTGAAGATCTCGTCGCGTGTCATGGTCGGTGCTCCTCTCAGCGGGCGGCGATCACTTCGATCTCGACCAGGAAGCCGCCGGGCAGCGCCCCGACCTCCACGGTGGACCTGGCCGGCGGCGCCCCGGTGAAGTAGCCGCCGTACACCTCGTTGACGGCCGGGAAGTCGGCCATGTCGTCGAGGAAGATCGTCGTCTTGGCGATGTCGTCGTACCCGAGGCCGAGGTCGCCGAGAATGCCGCCGAGGTTGTCCATGATGCGGGCGGCCTGGGCGGCGGCGTCCCCTTCGACCCGGGCGTCGGTGGCGGGGTCGATCGCCACCTGGCCCGACACGAAGACGAGGCCGGCGGCCTCGGTGACGGCGGAGTACGGCCCCAGCGGCTTCACGCCGCTGGGCACGTCGGGAACCTGTTTGGGCATGGTGCCTCCAAGGGCGTCGCGCGGTGTGCCCATCAGGCTACTTGGGGGCGGCGGGGTACGGACCCGGCCGGGGCGCGGGTGTCGCCGAGAAGGTGAACCGGGGCCCGAGGGGTGAACCCCCACGAACCCTCCGGCCGGGGCCCGCCCCTAGGAGAAGGAGTTCCCGCAGCCGCAGGAGCGGGTGACGTTCGGGTTGTTGATGGCGAACCCGGCGCCCTGCAGGCCGTCGTGGTAGTCGATCTCGGCACCCTGCAGCATGGTCATGCTCTGGCTGTCCACCGCCACGGAGACCGCACCGAACTCGGTGACGATGTCGTCCGGGTTGGTGGTGGTGTCGAAGAACATCTCATACGAGAAGCCCGAGCACCCGCCGGGGCGCACGCCGATGCGGAGGAAGAGGGAGGCCTCGTCTTCGGCCGCGATCAACTGTGCGACCTTGGCGACGGCGGCGTCGGTGAGCGTCACCTGGGGCTCGAGGCCCCGTGGCTTGATCGAGATCTCCTGCATGTCGGCCCTCCTGCAGCGCGAGCGGCGAGTATAGGAGCCGGCCGGCTCCAATTCCCGCGACGGCGCTGGTGGAAACCCCCGGTACCGGATCCCTCAGACGGAGCGGCCCTCCGTCACGGGAACGTCACCTCGGCGAGCGTGGCCCCGTAGTACTCACCTCCGTACCGCCACTCCCCGAGGAGCTCGTGGTACCCGGACAGCGCGCCCATGTACACGAACGAGATCCGCGATGAATCGCCGCTGGTCTCGACCATGTACCCGGCGGGCGGCAGGTACTCGCCGTCCACCAGCAGCAGGAACACCGTGCCGTTCGAGATCAGCTCCTCGACGGTGACGCCCGCGTCGACCACGAAGCCGTGGGCGACGACGAAGTCGTTGCCGGCCACCGTCCGCGAGCCCCGGCACTCGAACTGCTCCTCCGTGACCCCGTCGACCTCGATCTCCCCCACCGTCTCGCACTGGTAGCCCCCGGATTCCGGGAGGAGCCCGATGAGGTAGCCGTACAGATCTGCGGACGTGAGCAGCATCGGCGCCGACCCGGGCGCGAGCGGGTCCCCCAGGGCCCCGGGGTAGACGTCCCGCGGATCGGCGTCGGAGCGGGTCCACACCCTCCCGGCCGGGTCCACGAGGGTGCCTCCCTGCAGCACCCACTCGTACGAGAAGTCGGTCGCCCTCGTGGGCTGGCCGGGACACCGGTAGTACACGGCTTCCGCCATCAGGCGATCACCCTCGACCACTCCCCACATGAGCTCGTAGAAGGGAGCGGGAGGCGTGCACCACTCGAACTCGTCGGCGTAGACATCGACTCTCATCAGCCCGCCGAGGTCGTCGACGACGATGAGATTGAATGTGCCGGTCGTCTCCTCGGTCATCTCCCACGCTCCGGAGAAGGTGGCATCGACCGGCGCCGCGGTCGTCGCCGGTGCTCCGGCCGTCGTCGCGGACGCGACGGTCGTCCCGGGCGCCGCCGTGGTCGTGGGCGCCGCGGTGTCGTCGGGCCGATCGTCCCCACCGGAGAGGGCCACGACGGCCCCGATCCCACCACCGACGACGATCACGGCCGCCAGGCCGGCCCACAGGCGCCACCTGCCGCCGCTCGACCCCTTCGCGGTGCCTGCCGCCGCGGCCGGTCCCGGGGCGGGCTCCGGTTGCGAGGCGGGCTCCGGTTCGACGACGGGCGCCGGTCGGGGCGGCGGCTCGGGGA
>JAHLKU010000038.1 GCA_020444505.1 Actinomycetota bacterium
GTCCTCCCGGTGGCGTTGGCCTTGGCCTCCAGCGAGCGGCGGAGCAGCCGCTCCGGCATCCCCGCCTGGTCCCCGGCGGCCTTCCAGTCGATCGGCGCATCGGGGTCGTAGGCCGCCGCCGGCGCCTGCACGCCGGCTGCCGCCGACGCGCCGTCCCCGTCGCCGGGCCGCTCGCCGCCCGGCGAGCCGGTCATCGCGGCGATGACCTGGTCCACCGGCATACCGAGGGCCTCGGCGCGGGCCTCGGCGGTGCGGCGCAGCAGGTGCTCGGGGAGGGCGGCCGCAGCGGCCCGGGAGCGGGAGAGCAGCGAGTCGTCGCCGGCGGGCGCCGCCTCCGGCGCGGCCTCGGCAGCCGCCGCAGGGGCGGCGTCGGCCGCGTCGTCGGCAGCCGGCTTCTCGCCCTTCAACTCGGCGAGGACGTCCTCGACCGGACGGCCGGTGGCCTTGGCCTTCGCCTCGGCCGACCTCCGGAGGATCTCCTCAGGTATCTCTGCCACGTCGCCTCATCTCCTACAGCGGCCCCGAGATGCCGCCGTCCTTGCGGACCCGCCAGAAGTGCACGGCCATGAAGATCACGATCAGGAACGGCAGCGCCAGCACGTGCAGCACGTAGAAGCGCAACAGCGTCGGCGCCCCCACCTCGACGCCGCCCAGCAGCACGAACGACACCTGGTCGCCGAACACCGGGGCGTACGAGCCCATGTTGGAGCCCACCGTCACCGCCCACCGCGCCAGCTGGTCCCAGGGGAGCAGGTAGCCGGTGAACGAGAGGAGCAGGGTGAGCAGCAGCAGCACCACGCCGACCACCCAGTTGAACTCACGCGGCGGCTTGTAGGCGCCGTGGTAGAAGACCCGCGTCATGTGCAGGAACACCGTGATGACCATCAGGTGGGCGCCCCAGCGATGGATGTTGCGGACCAGTTGGCCGAAGGCCACGTTGGTGGTGAGGTTGGCGATGTCCGAGTAGGCGTGCTCGGCGGCGGGCCGGTAGTAGAACATGAGGAAGATGCCGGTCAGCGTCAGCACGATGAAGAGGAAGAACGACAGCCCGCCCAGGCACAGCGTGTAGGACAGGCGCACCCCGTGCCGCTTCACCTTCACCGGGTGGAGGTGGTACAGCACGCTGTTCATGATCACGTACGACCGGTTGCGGGGGCTGTCGACGTGACCCTTGTTGAACGGCGACCCGGGGCGGAAGATGCTGTTCCACGCCTGGCTGCCGCGGATCTTCGCCCCCAGCCCGGCCACGCGCGTGCCGAGGGTCGTGCGCCCGTCTCCGTTGCCGTTCACCACTGCTGATCCGTCCTCTTCCTCGGTCTCGTCACGCCCGCGCCCGGGTCATCCTCGCTCGCCCTTCACCAGCACCCTGCCGAAGGAGGACACCTCCGGCGGCGGCGGCACCGCCGCGGCGACGGCCTGCTTCCGGGAGCGCTCCTGCAGTTGGTAGGCCCCGACGGCGACGGCCCCGAGCAGGCCGGCGGCGTAGCCGCCCGACACCATGTCCTTGATGACGGCGAACGAGATGGACACCTCGTTGCCGAGCATCAGCCAGGTGGGGAGGGTGAAGGCGATCTTCTGGTCGGTCCACTCGAAGGTCCCCTGGGTCAGCGCCAGCCACTGGTTGGGGACGACGCCGAACAGCAGGATCATCTCGAGGGTGAACATCCCGGCCCCCAGCGCCGCCCGCATCCAGGTGAGCGGGCGGCCCAGCACCCACGCGTAGAGGATGGCACCGAGCAGGATCTGGCTCCCCGCCAGCGCGGCCAGCTGCCCGGCCGTCGGCAGGACCCAGCACTTGCCCGCGGTCTCGAACGGCAGGCAGCGCGGCACGTGGGGGTAGAGCTCGCGGCCCACGTGGTCGGTCTCGGCGAGGCCGGTGAAGTGCGCCCAGAGCACACCGGTGACGATCAGTCCGAGGCCGACGACCACGCCGGCCACGCCGATCCTGAGCCGCTTCTGGTCGCGCACGGGCGTGGGGTCCTGCTCCAAAGTGGGCGCATTGTACGCAGCACCCCGCCCGGTGGAAACTGCAACCGGGCCGGGTGGATTGACCGCTCCCGGCCTCCGGTCCACAATGCCCCGTCCGGCGTTGCCGGGCGCATCGGGCGGGGGGCTAACCTCCCGCCCTACACGGACGACGGAGGACTCCGGGCGTGACCCCGACCGACACGACCCCCGCCCGCGGCGGCGGACTGCCCCGGCTCGCCATGGCGGCGGCGGCCACCCTGTTCGCCGCGGGGGCCCTGGGCTTCGCGGCCGCGGCCGCCCAACTGGTGTGGCCGGACCTCCTCGGGCACCTCGCCCCCCTCTCCTTCGGGCGCCTGCTGGGCGTGTCGACCGGGCTGCTGCTGGCATGGCTGCTCGTGGCCGCCTACGCCGCGGCGTGGTGGGTGGTGCCCCGCACCGGCGCCGGCGACCCCGACCCGCGGCCGATGGGGGCCGGGTTCGCCCTGGTGCTGATCGGCGCGCTGATCGGACCGGCGTCGGTCGCGATCGGGATGGGGGAGGCCGCCCGGTACCTGGAGGGCCCGTGGTACGGCGAGGCGGCGGTGGCCGCCGGCCTCCTGCTCGGCGCCGCCGCGATCACCCGGGCGGTCCTGTCGTCCGACGACCTGCCGATGCCGGTCTGGTACCTCCTCGGCGCCCTCTGGTGGGGCTTCGCCGCCGCCGCCGTGGGTGCCGTGCCCGGCCTCGAGGGCATCCCCGCCGCGCTGCAGGCCCGCTTCGCAGCCACCGTCCTCACCGGCCTGGTCCCCGTGGCCGCCGGCCTCGGCGCCGCCTACTACCTGATCGCCCGCCTGGTGCCGGGTGCCTCGTTCCACCCCCGGCTGGGGCCCATCGGGTTCTGGTCGCTCGGGTTCGCCTGGATGTGGCTGGCGCCGGCCGGCCTCCAGCACGGGCCCACGCCCGGGTGGCTGGAGACCGTGCCGGTGGTGTTCGCCTTCGGCCTGGTGGTGGCGGCACTGGCCGTCCTCGCCGACCTCGCCCACGCCGCGCGGGGGCGGTGGGCGGACGTGTCCGGGTCGCGGCCGCTGCAGATGGTGCTGCTCGGGGTGCTGCCGTTCGTGGTGCTGGTCGGCCAGACGCTGGTGACGGCCCTGCGCGGCCCCAGCGCCGTCGTCCACTTCACCGACTGGGAGACGGCGTCCGACGTGCTGCTCTTCCTGGGCGCCGCCACGCTCTGGCTCGGGGCGCTCGCCGCCCACGCCGTACCGGGGGAGCGGGGCTGGAACCGCCGCCTCGGCGCAGCCCACCTGTGGGCGACCGCCGTGGGCATGATCGTCGCGCTCACCGGCCTCTGGGTGGCCGGCCTCCAGCAGGGATACGCCTGGGTGGGGTCCGTCAACGATCAGATCGTCCCCGCCGGCGATGCCTTCGCCACCAGCGTGGAGCCGCTGCAGGCGATGCGCATCACCGCCGCCGCCGGTCTCGCCCTCCTCGCGCTCGGGGCCGTGGCCTTCCTCGCTGCGGCCGCCGTGGGCACGACGTCGCGGAGCGGCGCCGGCGACGGCGCCCCCTCGTTCGGCGCGACCGGCTCCGGGGCGCGTGAGGTGCTCGCCGGCGCGGTGGCGGTGTTCGTGATCGCCGGGGCCTCGGTGTTCGCGCTGCCTGCGCTGGACGCCCGCGGCGATGCACCCGCCTCCGGCCCGGGCGCGCTCGCCGAGGCCGGCCGGGAGATCTATGCGGCCGAGGGCTGCTGGCAGTGCCACACGCAGCAGGTCCGGGCGGTGGTGACCGACGTCGGCCTGGGCCGCGTGTCGGTGCCCGGCGACTACGCCGGCGACCCGGGCGATCTGCTCGGTGCCCGGCGTATCGGCCCCGACCTGGCCCACGTCGCCGGCCGGGGATGGGACTTCGCCTCGCTCCGCAGCCACCTGAGCGACCCGCGCCTCGACCGGCCGTGGTCGGTGATGCCCTCCTACGGGTACCTCGACGACGCCGACCTCGACGCCCTCGCCGCCTATCTCGCCGGACTGGAGTGACCGCATGAGCGACCTTCTCGCCGCCGCCGCCGCCGTCCTCGGGGCCCCCGAGGAACTGGTGCAGCGCTCGGCGGAGGCGCGCGCCGCGGCCGACGGGACCACCGCCGATGCCGTCCTGGCGGCGTGGGCCGGCGCATCGGCCCCGGCGGCGGCCCCCGAGCCGGCACCGGCCCCCGAGCCGGCACCGGTCCCCGAGCCGGAGCCGGTCCCCGAGCCGGAGCCGGCGCCCGCAGCCGCCGAGCCGGCGCCCGAGCCCGGGCCGGAACCTGAGCCGGAGCCGGAGCCGGAGGAGCCGCCGATCCCGGTGACCACCGACGGCGCCATCGACTGGAAGGCGGCCGGGCTGGTGGTGGGGATGCCGGCCAACCTGGTGCAGCGCTCCGCCGAGGCCAAGGCGAGCGCCTCCGGGAGGCCGATCGCCGACGTGGTGGTGGAGATGACCGGGATCCCGCCGGGCGAACCGGTCGCCGCGGCGCCGGGCAAGGCCCCTGCGGAGAAGGCCCCTGCGGAGCAGGCCCCTGCGGCGAAGGCCCCTGCGGAGCAGGCCCCTGCCCGGCCGGCGCCGGCCCCCGGCGGTGGCGACGGCGACGGGTGGGAGCCCGAGGAGGCCGCTGCCGCGGCCGGGGCGATGCCGCGGTGGCTGGTCGCCGCCTTCGTGATCGTCCCCGCCATCGCCGTGCTGTACGCGCTGTTCCTCCCCAACGGGCCCAACTGCGGCGACGCCGGGGCGCTCGCCGTCGACGTCGTCTCGGGCGAGGCCGTCAACTGCGACGCCACCCCCTACGGCATCGAGGTGGTGGACTTCTACGCCATGGGCGCCGAGGCCTACGACTCGTGCGCCGTCTGCCACGGCGACAACGGCGGCGGCGCGGGCAACTTCCCCGCCTTCATCGGAGGCAGCCTGCTGTCCGACTTCCCCGCCGGGCAGTGCGAGACCCAGGTGGCGTGGGTGGAGCTGGGCACCACCGGGTGGCCCGACCCCACCTACGGAGCCAGGGCCAAGCCGGTGGGCGGCAGCGGCGCGGTGATGCCTGCGTTCGGGTCCACGCTCAGCGACGAGGAACTGCGCGCCGTGGTGCTGTACGAGCGGGTCCGCTTCGGCGGCCAGGACCTGCAGGACGCCCTCACCGACTGCGGCCTGGCCGGCACGGAGGGCGACGGCTCCTAGGCCGCGCCGCCTCCCTACCCTGCCGCCCATGTCGAACCCCGAAGTCCTCGTCGTCGGCGGCGGCCCCGGCGGCGCCGCAGCCGCCTACCACCTGGCCGCGGCCGGCCACGACGTCCTGGTCGCCGAGAAGAAGGAGTACCCGCGGGAGAAGACCTGCGGAGACGGCCTCACCCCGCGCTCCATCCACGAGCTGTCGCTGATGGGGTTCGACTTCTCGGTGCCGGAGTTCCACCGGGTGCGGGGGCTGCGGGCCTACGCCGGGGACCGGATGCTGGAGTTGGCCTGGCCCGAGCACCCGGTCTACCCCGACTGGGGCGGCGTCATCCGGCGCTTCGACCTGGACGGGCGCGTGGCGGGGCTCGCCGGAGGGCAGGGCGCCGAGGTCCGCACCGGCACCCGGGCCGAGCCGGTGCTCGCCGACGGCAGGCTGGCGGCGGTGGAACTGCACTCGGGCGACCGGGTCGAGGTGGTGCACCCCGAGGTGGTGGTGGTGGCGGACGGCTCACTGTCGCGCTTCGGGAGGGAGATCGGCGCCGCCCGCGACTTCTCCCGCCCCTTCGGCCTCGCCGCCCGGGGCTACTACTCCTCTCCGCGCGCCTCCGACGACCACATCGAGAGCCACCTGAGCCTCAGCGACGCCGCCGGCGCCAACGTGCCCGGGTACGGCTGGATCTTCCCGCTCGGCGACGGCGAGGTGAACGTGGGCGTCGGCGTGCTGTCCACCTTCCACCGCTGGAAGGAGGTCAACACCTCCACGCTCATGGAGTCCCTGGAGGCGACGGCCCCCGGTTCGTGGGGCCTGTCGCCGGAGACCGCCACCAGCGTCCCGCGCGGCGGCAAGCTGCCGATGTCGCTGTCGGTGGGCCCCAAGGTGGGCCCCAACTGGGTGCTGGTCGGCGATGCCGCCGGCGCCATCAACCCCTTCAACGGCGAGGGGATCGCCTACGCCTACGAGACTGGCCGGATCGCGGCGGGGCACGTCCACGCCGCGCTGGCGGGCGGCGACCTCGCCCTCCTGCAGGGCTACCGGCTGGAGCTCGACGACACCTACGGGCTCTACTACCGGACGGCCCGGGCGTTCGTGAGGGCCATCGGCAGGCCCGGTGTGATGCGGGCGCTCACCCGCACCGGATTGCGCTCGCGGACGCTGATGGAATGGGTGTTGAGGACCATGGCCAACCTGCTGCGCCCCGGCGAGCGGCACATCGCCGAGACCGCCTACGGCATGGTCGAGAGGATCGTCCAGATCGGCCCGGAACCGTAGCCGCGCCGCCCGGGCGCCGGTTTCCGGGTTCGGCGATTCGCCTCTAGTCTGCGGGCCGTACTCGAGGGGACCACGAGGGGATCACGGAGCTCATGGCGCTGGTCGACTACCTGCCGATCGCCATCATGTTCGCGCTGGCGCTCGTGTTCGCCGTGGTGTCGCTGCTCCTGTCCCGCCTCATCGCCCCCCACGACCCCACCCCGGAGAAGCTGGAGCCGTACGAGTGCGGCATCGTGCCGCTGCAGGACCCGGTGCAGCGCTTCCCGGTGAGGTTCTACCTGGTGGCGATGCTGTTCGTGATCTTCGACATCGAGATCGTGTTCCTGTTCGCCTGGGCGGTGCAGTTCGAGGCGCTCGGGTGGCCCGGCACCATCGCCGTCGGGGTGTTCACGCTGCTGCTGGTCGAGACGCTGGTCTACGCCTGGCGGCGCGGCGCCCTCGACTGGAACATCCCGCACCGCGAGCGCTACCGCAGGGTGGTCGCACCCGAGATCGAGGAGGCGGCCTGATGGCTCGTGCCGACGGCCACCAGAACTTCATCGTCACCACCCTCGACAAGGCGATGGCATGGGCCCGCACCCGCTCGATGTGGCCCGCGACGTTCGGCCTCGCCTGCTGCGCGATCGAGATGATGTCCACCGGGGCCGCCCACTACGACCTGGCCCGCTTCGGCATGGAGGTGTTCCGCGCCTCGCCCCGGCAGGCCGACCTGATGATCGTGGCCGGCCGCCTGTCGCAGAAGATGGCGCCGGTGCTGCGCCAGGTGTACGACCAGATGCCCGAGCCCAAGTGGGTGATCTCGATGGGCGCCTGCGCCTCCACCGGCGGCATGTTCAACAACTACGCGCTGGTGCAGGGCGTCGATCAGATCGTGCCCGTGGACGTGTACGTGCCGGGCTGCCCTCCCGGGCCGCAGTCGCTGATGCACGGCATCCTGACGCTGCACGACATGGTGATGAGCGGGGAGGCCGCCCGGTGAGCGAGGAGACGATGGCTCCCGAGACCGCCCCCGAGGAGCAGGCGGCAGCGCCCGCCCCCGCCGACCCGGTGCTGGCCGGCCTGGCGGAGGCGTTCCCCGGCGCGGTGTTCGAGGAGGCCGCAGGCCACGACGTCGCCAGGGTCGGCCCCGACGACGCCGCCGGGTTCGCCGCGGCCGCCCGCGACGCCGGCTACACCATGTTCCTGGACCTGTGCGCGGTGGACCACCTGCACCGCCGCCCGCAGCGCTACGAGGTGGTCCTGAACCTGCTCGACCCCTCCCGGCCGGCCCGCCTGCTGATCAAGGTGGCCCTCGACGCTCCGGACCCCGCGATGCCCTCCATGACCGGCGTCTTCCCGGGTGCCAACTTCTACGAGCGCGAGGCCTACGACCTGTTCGGCGTCCGCTTCGAAGGCCACCCCGACCTGACCCGCATCCTCCTGCCCGAGGAGTGGGAGGGCCACCCGCTGCGCAAGGACGCGCCGGTGGGCTCGGTGCCGGTCCAGTTCAAGGAGCCAGACGAGCGATGAGCAACCCTCCCGACATCGTCACCGGCGAACTGGAGGCGGCAGACGTCTCACGGCGGCCCGCCGGCGCCTCCGAGCACCGCGAGCTGTGGTTGTCGGGCACCGAGCTGCCGCCCGACACCGGCCGCTGGACGTCCGAGGGCGCGCAGGAGCTCGGCGAGGACGCCGAGGGCGAGGCGTTGGCCACCCAGATGGGCGCTGGGGTCCGCGACGACTACCTCGAGCGGTCCGAGGTGTCCGACGAGGAGACGCAGATCATCAACATGGGGCCGCAGCACCCCGCCACCCACGGTGTGCTCCGCCTCAACCTGGAACTGGACGGCGAGACCATCCGCCGGGTGAAGCCCATCATCGGCTACCTCCACACCGGCATGGAGAAGACCGCCGAGACCCTCACGTTCGCCCAGGGCGCCACCAACGTCACCCGGATGGACTACCTGTCGCCGTTCCACAACGAACTGGCGTTCTCGCTGGCCACCGAACAGCTGCTGGGGGTGGACATCCCGCCCCGTGCCCGGGTGATCCGGGTGCTGATGACCGAGCTCAACCGGCTCTCGTCCCACCTCGTGTGGGTGGCCACCCAGGGCATGGACGTCGGGGCGCTGTCGATGATGCTGTACGGCTTCCGGGAGCGGGAGTTGATCCTGGCGTTCTTCGAGAAGACCACCGGCCTGCGGATGAACCACAACTACATCCGCCCCGGCGGGGTGGCCGCCGACCTCCCCGACGGCTGGGAGGAGGACGTCGCCGAGATCCTCGAGGTGATCCCCAGGGGCATCGCCGACTACGAGACGCTGCTCACCGAGAACCCGATCTTCATGGAGCGCACCCAGGGCGTCGGCGTCATCACGCCCGAGGAGTGCCACGCCTTCGGGGTGACCGGCCCCAACGCCCGCGCCGCCGGCGTCGACTGGGACCTCCGCAAGGCGTTCCCCTACAGCGGCTTCGAGGAGTACGAGTTCGATGTGCCCACCGGCCGCCACGGCGACGTCTACGACCGCTACCTGGTGCGCATCGAGGAGATGCGCCAGTCGCTGTCGCTGGTCCGCCAGGCGGCGGAGCGCATGCCCCGCGGGGACTACCGCACCGACGACCGCAAGGTCACGCCGCCGCCCCGGGCCCGCATCGACCAGTCGATGGAGGCCCTCATCCACCACTTCAAGATCTTCACGGAGGGCTTCCGGGTGCCGGAGGGCGAGGCCTACCAGGCCGTCGAGTCGCCCCGCGGCGAGCTCGGCATGTACCTCGTGTCGTCCGGCGGGGCCAAGCCGTGGCGCCTGCACGTCCGGGCGCCCTCGTTCGCCAACGTCCAGGCGCTGCCGGTGATGCTGGCCGATTCGCTGATCGCGGACACCATCGCCACCCTGGCCTCGCTGGATCCCGTCCTGGGAGACGTCGACCGATGACCTGGAGCCGAGCCACCGAGACGCGCGCCGCCGCCATTCTGGCGCGCTACCCCGAGAAGCGGTCGGCGGTGATGCCGCTGCTGTACCTGGCCATGGCCGAGGAGGGCGGCGACCTCACCGAGGACGGCATGCGCCGCGTCGCCGAGCTCACCGGCCTGTCGGCCGCCCAGGTGCAGGCGGTGGCGTCGTTCTACACCATGTACAAGCGCGACGGCGTCGGGCGGTACCTGGTGTCGGTGTGCACGTCGATCTCCTGCATGCTCTGCGGGGGCGACGAGGTGCTCGATGCCGTGGCCGACGAGACCGGCGTGCCCGACGGGGAGACCGGCGAGGACGGGCTGTTCAGCGTGGAGCACGTCGAGTGCATCGGCGCCTGCGGCGGCGCCCCCGCCGTGCAGGTGAACTACGAGCTGGTGGAGGGCGTCACGCCCGAGCAGGCCAGGAGCCTGTGCCGCTGGCTGGCAGAGCAGCGGCCGGAGACGGTGGTCGGCGACGACCTGCAGGAGCGCTTCGGGGGCCAGCGGTCGTTCGACTGGGGCCCCGAGGAGGCCGAAGGCGCCACCGGCCCGGTGCCGGCGTTCGGCCCGCTGGGCACGACGGGGGAGCGGTCGTGACCAGGATCCTCCTCAGCCGCATGGAGGCCCACCCCTCCGACAGCCACACCCTGGCGCGCTACGAGGCCACCGGCGGCTATGCCCCGCTGCGCAAGGCGCTCGGCATGGCCCCCGAGGACATCGTGGCCGAGGTGAAGGCGGCCAACCTGCGGGGCCGGGGCGGGGCCTCGTTCCCCTGCGGCGTCAAGTGGGGCTTCCTGGCCCCCGCCGAGCCCCGCTACCTGGTCATCAACGCGGATGAGTCCGAGCCCGGCACGTTCAAGGACCGCCAGCTGCTGGAGCGCGACCCGCACCAGCTGCTGGAGGGCATCATCATCTCGTCGTTCGCCCTCGGCGTGCACCACGCCTTCGTCTACGTGCGCGGCGAGTACCCCCGCCCGGCCCGCCGCATCCAGGCGGCGATCGACGAGGCGTACGCCGCCGGGTACCTGGGCGCCGACGTGGCCGGTTCCGGCTACTCGCTGGACGTGACCGTGCACCTCGGCGGCGGCGCCTACATCTGCGGCGAGGAGACGGCCCTGCTCAACAGCCTCGAGGGCCGCCGCGGCGAGCCGCGCATCAAGCCGCCGTTCCCGGCGGTGGAGGGCCTCTACGCCAAGCCCACCATCGTCAACAACGTCGAGACGATCAGCAACATCCCCTGGATCGTGGAGCACGGCGGCGCCGCCTACGACGCCATCGGTCCCGAGGGGTCCCGGGGCACCAAGCTGTTCTCGCTGTCGGGCCACGTCCGCAAGCCCGGCAACTACGAGCTGGTCATGGGCATGAGCTGGCGGGAGATGATCTACGACATCGGCGGCGGCATCCGCGACGGCAACGCCCTCAAGGCGTGGATCCCCGGCGGCGCGTCGGCCCCCTGGTTCGTGGAGGAGCACCTCGACACCCCGGTGACCATCGACGACATCGCCAGCAACCTGTCGATGATCGGCTCCGGCGCCATCGTGGTGATGGACGAGACCACCTGCATGGTGAAGGCGGCCCTGCGGGTGGTGCGCTTCTTCTCCCACGAGTCGTGCGGCCAGTGCACGCCCTGCCGGGAGGGCACCACCTGGCTGCAGCAGGTGCTCACCCGCCTCGAGGCCGGCGACGGCCGCGACATCGACCTCGACCTGCTGCTGGACATCAGCGACAACATCAGCCCCGGGCTGGCGTGGCCGCCCGGCATGACCACCATCTGCCCGCTGGGGCCCTCGGCGGTGTCGCCGATCACCTCGCTGGCGAAGTACTTCAAGGACGAGGTGGTCGCCCACGTGCACGAGGGAGGATGCCCGCTTGCCTAGCCAGCCCGACCTCGTCACGTTCACCGTGGACGGCAAGGAGGCGCAGGTCCCGGCCGGGACGCTGCTGATCGAAGCCGTCAAGGCGGCCGGGGTGCACATCCCGCACTTCTGCTACCACCCGCGGATGAAGCCGGTCGGCATGTGCCGCATGTGCCTCGTCCAGGTGGAGGGGCCGCGGGGCATGATGCTCGGCACCTCCTGCACCATGCCGGTGACCGAGGGCATGGTCGTCCACACCGACACCGACACGGTCGCCAAGGCGCAGGAGGGCGTGCTCGAGTTCCTGCTGCTGAACCACCCGCTCGACTGCCCGGTCTGCGACCGGGGCGGCGAGTGCCCGCTGCAGGACCAGACGATGGCGGCCGGGCCGGGCGAGAGCCGCTTCGTCGAGGAGAAGCGCCACTACCCCAAGCCGATTCCCATCTCCGACCTGGTGCTGTTGGACCGGGAGCGGTGCATCCTCTGTGCCCGCTGCACCCGCTTCTCCGACGAGATCTCCGGCGACCCGCTGATCGAGTTCAAGGACCGCGGCAACGCCACGCAGGTGAACACGTTCCCCGACGAGCCGTTCGCCTCGTACTTCTCGGGCAACACCGTCCAGATCTGCCCCGTCGGCGCCCTCACCGCCACCCCGTACCGCTTCCGCGCCCGCCCCTGGGACCTGGAGGCCGTCGAGAGCACGTGCCCGCACTGCTCGGTCGGCTGCCGCATCTCGGTGCAGGCGAGCCGCAACGAGGCGCTCCGCTTCCTCGGCGTGGACAACGGGCCCGTCAACCAGGGCTGGCTGTGCGACAAGGGCCGCTTCGGATTCGAGTTCCTCAACAGCGGCGACCGCCTCGACACGCCCCTGGTGCGCGACGAGGACGGCGACCTGGTGGAGGCCTCGTGGGCCGAGGCGCTCGACAGGGCCGCCGCCGGGCTGTCGGCCGCCGCCGCGGAGGGGCCGGGGCGCCTCGCCGGCCTCGGCGGCGCCCGCAGCACCAACGAGGAGGCCTACGCCTTCGGCCGCTTCGTGCGAGAGACGCTGGGCAGCAACCACCTGGACGCCCAGCTGGGCGACGGCCTCGACCCCCGGGTGCTGGCCGGCATCACCCCCAGGGCCGCCATCGACGACCTGGAGCGGGCCCGCACGGTGCTGGTGTGGGCGCCCGACCTGAAGGAGGAGCTGCCGGTCCTGTACCTGCGGGTGCGGAGGGCCGCCACCGAACTCGGCGCCAACCTGGTGGTGGTCCACCCCCGGGCGACCGGCCTGGATCCCGTGGCCACCCACACGCTGCGGTACCGCCCCGGCGCCGGCACCGAGATGCTGCGCCGCCTCGCCGACGGGTCCGGCGACCTGGCCGCCGTCCGCGCCGCCCTCGACGAGGGGCCGGTGGTGGCCATCATCGGGCGTCCCGGGCTGGGCGACGACCCCCGCCTCGCCGAGGCCGTGATGGCCTTCGCCGCCGGCCTGCCCGACGCCGCGGTGCTGCCGGTCACCCGCCGCAGCAACGTGTACGGCGCCGCCGACATGGGCCTCGCCCCGACGCTGCTGCCGGGCCGCGTGGCCAACGACGCTCCCGGCCGCGACGCCGCCGGCATCCTGGAGGGCCTCGCCTCGGGCGACCTCGGCGGCCTGGTGCTGCTGGGGTCGGATCCCGCCACCGACTACGTCGAGCCGCAGCAGGCCGCCGCGGCCCTCGACGCCGCGGGCTTCACGGTGGCCATCGACCTGTTCCTGACGCCGTCGGCGGCCAAGGCCGACGTGGTGCTCCCGGCGCTCGGCTTTGCCGAGACCGAGGGCACGGTCACCAACCTGGAGGGGCGGGTGCAGAAGGTGAACCGCCTGCTCCCCGGCCCGGGCTCGGCCCGCCCCGCCCACGAGATCCTGGAGGACCTCGCCCGGCGCATGGGCGGGTCGATCGGCGCCGCCTCCGCCGAGGCGCTGGCCGCCGAGATCGCCGGGACCGCCCCCGCCTACGCCGGCATCACCTGGGAGGCCCTGTCGTGGGGCGCCGGCCGGGAGGGCATCGTCGCCCCCGGCCCCGAGGGCAGCCAGCCGCTCGCGGTGGCCCCCGAGGACCACGCCCCGCCGCCGGCGGCCCGCGACCTGGTGCTCCACCAGGCCCGGGTGCTCTACGACCGCGGCACGCTGACCCAGGCCGGGCCGTCGCTCGCCAAGCTGGCCAAGGAGCCCGCCGCCTACGTCCACCCCGAGGACGCCACCCGCTTCGGCATCAAGGCCGGGGCCGCGGTCCGCCTCACCGGCAGCGGCGGCAGCGCCGAACTGCCGGTGGTGCTCGACCCGTCGCTGGTGGCCGGCACCGTGTACGTGCCCCTCCACCTGGGCGCCGCCCTCGGTGCGGGCCTGGAGATCTCGATGGAGGCGGTCACATGACCGGGTTCGTCGAGCGGGTGTTCGACAACGTCTGGCTGGCCGCCCTGGTGAAGGTGGTGGCGGTGTTCGCCCTGCTGCTGGTGGTGGTGATCCTGCTGGTGTGGATCGAGCGCAAGCTGGTCGCCGACATGCAGAACCGCCTGGGCCCGATGCGCGCCGGCCCCTTCGGGGTGCTGCAGACCCTCGCCGACGGCCTGAAGCTGCTGCTGAAGGAGTCCGTGATCCCCCGCAAGGCGGAGCTGGGGGTCTACATGGCCGCCCCGATCATGGCGCTGATCCCCGCCTTCCTCATCTTCCTGGTCATCCCCATCGGCGAGCCGGTCACGGTGGGCGGCACCACCATCACGCTGCAGGGCATGGACCTGAACGTGGGCGTGCTGTACCTGCTGGCGATGTCGTCGCTGGCGGTGTACGCCATCGTGTTCGCCGGGTGGGCGTCCGGCTCCAAGTACCCGCTCCTCGGCGGGGTGCGCGCCACCGCCCAGATGATCTCCTACGAGGCGGCGATGGGCCTCGCCCTGGTGCCGGTGGTGCTGTTCGCCTCGCACCGCCTCGGCGGCGAGGTGCCGCTGATCGGGACCATGTCGCTGTCGCAGATCGTGGAGTTGCAGCAGGGGGCGTTCCGTGGCTTCGTGCCGGGCTGGTTCGTGTTCTGGCTGGCCCCCTCCTTCATCATCTTCATGATCGCCGCCGTCGCCGAGGCCAACCGCGCCCCGTTCGACCTGGTGGAGGCAGAGACCGAACTGGTCGGCGGCTTCCACACCGAGTACTCCGGCTTCCGCTTCGCGCTGTTCTTCCTGGCCGAGTACCTGAACATGTTCAACCTGTCGGCCATCGCCGTCACCCTGTTCTTCGGCGGATGGCTCGGGCCGACCTGGCCGGAGGTGCTCCCGGGGTGGATCTCGGCGCTGCTGCCGATCGTGTGGTTCCTCGCCAAGACGTTCGTGCTGCTGTTCGTGTTCATCTGGCTGCGCGCCACGCTGCCGAGGCTGCGGTACGACCAGTTGATGAACCTCGGGTGGAAGCGGCTGATCCCGGCCAGCCTGGCGTGGCTGGTGCTGTTCACCGTCGTGACCGCCTGGAGAGCCTGGGGGGCGCCGTGGTCGTCGTAGGGGTGGTGCGCTGATGGGCCTGTTCTCACCGATCGCCGGGTTCGGGGTGACGCTGAAGCAGATGTTCCGCAAGCGCGTCACCGCGCAGTACCCGAAGGAGAAGCGCGTCAAGCCGCAGCGCTTCCACGGCCGCCACGTGCTCAACCGCTACCCGGACGGCATGGAGAAGTGCATCGGCTGCGAGCTGTGCGCCGGCATCTGCCCCGCCCGCTGCATCTACGTGCGGGGCAAGGAGAACCCCAAGGACGCCCCGGTCAGCCCCGGCGAGCGGTACGGGTTCGTGTACGAGATCAACATGCTGCGGTGCATCTTCTGCGCCATGTGCGTGGAGGCGTGCCCCACCGAGGCCATCACGATGACCCACCTGTTCGAGATGTCGGTGACCACCCGCGACGACGCCATCTACACCCGCTCCGAGCTGCTGATGAGCCCCGAGGGCGACGTGCCGCACCCGCAGCCGCCGTCCAAGCTCATCGACCTGGACGAGTTGAAGGTGGCCGACGGCTGGATGCGGGCCACCGCTCCCGCCGGCCGCGCCGCCTACGAGGGCGTCCGTGGCTGGACACCCACCGCCGGGGCCGGCCACCGGCCGCCCGAGCGCGGCCAGTCGGGTGACGACGGCGCCGACGGGGAGGAGGACGCCTGATGGTGGAGCTCGTCCTCTTCGTGATCTTCGCCATCTGCGCGCTCTTCGGAGCGGTGACGATGGTGTGGGCCCGCAACCCGGTCTACTCGGCGCTCGGGCTCATGCTGACGATGTTCTCTCTGGCCGTGTTCTACGTGTCCAACGCCGGGCACTTCGTGGCCGTGGTGCAGGTGATCGTGTACGCCGGCGCGGTGATGACCCTGTTCCTCTTCGTGATCATGCTGATCGGCGTCGACAAGGCGGAGGACCGCAGCGAGACGCTGCCGCTGCAGCGGCCGGCGGCCCTGGTGCTGCTGGCCCTGTTCGCCGCCGGGGTGCTGGTGGCCGGGGCGCGGGCGTGGACCACCGGGTACACGGCGCCGGGCGAGGCCGTCAACGGGACGATCGAGGCGATCGGCAGCCGCTTGTTCGACACCTGGCTGCTGCCGTTCGAGGTGACCGCCCTGCTGCTGATCATCGCCGCCGCGGGAACCATCGCCCTGGCGTTCTTCCGCGGCGACGGGGAGGAGGGGTGATGGACCTCACCGTGACCCCCGGCTGGTACATGGCGCTGGCGTCGGTGCTGTTCGTCATCGGCGGCGCCGGGCTGCTGCTGCGGCGCAACGCCCTGGTGATGTTCATGTCGGTGGAGCTGATGCTGAACGCAGTCAACCTGACGTTCGTGGCCGCCGGGCGCGAGCTCAACGTGCTCGACGGGCAGATCTCGGTGTTCTTCGTGATGGTGGTGGCCGCCGCCGAGGTGGTGGTGGGCCTGGCGATCATCGTCGCCGTGTTCCGCAGGCGGGCGACGGCGTCCGTGGACGAGCTGGCAGAGCTGAAGGGATAGTGCGGTGGAGACGTTGATCACCCTCGCCCTGCTCCTCCCGCTGGCCGGGTTCACGTTCCTGGCGTTCTTCGGCACGCGGCTGCCCGAGCCGTGGCCCGGTGTGATCGCCACCACCACGGCCGGCCTCTCCTTCGTGCTGGCGCTGATCGCGGGACTCGACGTCATCGGCGGCGGCACCGAGCGCCTCACGGTCACCTGGTTCGAGTGGCTGCCGGCGCTGGGGGTGGAGGCGTCGTTCCTGTACGACCCGCTGTCGGTGCTGATGACCTTGGTGGTGACCGGCGTCGGCTCGCTGATCCACGCCTACTCGATCGGCTACATGCACGGCGACGAGCGCTACGGCCGCTTCTTCGCCTACATGAACCTGTTCCTCTTCTCGATGCTCACGCTGGTGACCGGCTCCAACTTCGCCGTGTTGTTCGTGGGCTGGGAGCTGGTGGGCCTGTCGTCGTACCTGCTCATCTCGTTCTGGTTCGAGCGCCCGACGGCGGCCGCCGCGGGCAAGAAGGCCTTCGTGGTCAACCGCATCGGCGACGTCGGGTTCCTGGTGGCGCTGATGCTGATCTTCAACACCTTCGGCACCCTGGCCTTCGACGCCGTGTTCGGGGAGGCGCCGGCGGCGCTCGGCACCGGCCTGGCCACCGGCATCACGCTGATGCTGCTGCTGGGCGCAGCGGGCAAGTCGGCGCAGCTGCCGCTGTACGTGTGGCTGCCGGATGCGATGGAGGGCCCGACGCCGGTGTCGGCCCTCATCCACGCCGCCACCATGGTGACGGCCGGCGTGTACATGGTGGCCCGCACCGGCATCCTGTTCGAGCTGGCGCCGGTGTCGGCGGGCGTGGTCGCCACGGTGGGGGCGGCCACTGCCCTGTTCGCCGCCACCATCGCCGTCGCCCAGTTCGACATCAAACGGGTGCTGGCGTACTCCACCATCAGCCAGCTGGGGTACATGTTCATGGGCGTCGGCGCCGCCGCCCACGTCGCCGGGGTCTTCCACCTGATGACCCACGCCTTCTTCAAGGCCCTGCTCTTCCTGGGCGCCGGGTCGGTGATCCACGGGATGGCCGGCCAGCAGGACATGCGCAAGATGGGCGGGCTGGCCCGGGTGATGCCGTGGACGTTCGCCACCATGGCGGTGGCGTGGCTGGCCATCTCCGGCATCCCGCCGTTCGCGGGGTTCTGGTCGAAGGACGAGATCCTCGCCGTCGTGTTCGGCCGGGGCGGGGGGTGGACGGTGCTGTGGGCGATCGGCCTGTTCACCGCGCTGCTCACCGCGTTCTACATGACCCGCATGATGTGGATGACCTTCGGCGGCAAGGCCCGCTGGGACGACGGCGTCCACCCCCACGAGTCGCCCAGGGTGATGGTGGTGCCGCTGGCGGTGCTCGGCGTGCTGTCGGTGGTCGGCGGCCTGATCAACACCCCGTTCAAGCCGACGCTGGAGCACTTCCTGGAGCCGGCGTTCGAGGCGTTCCACGTCCATCTCGCCCACCCGCCCGAGGGAGCCACGCCGTGGGTGCTGGCGTTCGTGTCTATCGCCGCCGGGCTGATCGGCATCGCGGCGGCCACCGCCAGGTACCGCTCGCGGGTGCCCGATGAGGAGCGGGGCGCCTGGAAGCTGCTCAATCGTGGCTACTACGTGGACGACGCCTACGCAGCGGCCTTCGTGGTCGGCGGCGGGGCCGCCGCCCGCTGGGCGGCCGCCTCCTTCGACCAGAAGGGCATCGACGGCGCCGTCAACGGCGTGGCCCGCCTCACCGGCGCGGTCGCCCGCCGGCTCCGGCCGCTGCAGACCGGCTTCGTGCGCTCCTACGCCGTCGCCGTGCTGGTGGGCACCGTCGGCCTGCTGGCCTGGTTCATGACGAGGGGAGGCTTCTGATGGACTTCCCCGTGCTGACCACGCTGATCGTGCTGCCGATGGCCGCCGGGGTGGCCGTGCTGCTGCTGCCGCGGCGCCGGCCCGAGCTGGCGCTGCCGGTTGCGATCGCCGCCTCGCTGCTGCCGCTGGGCGCCTCGCTGTGGCTGCTGGTGCGGTTCGAGACCGGCGTGGCCGGGTTCCAGTTCGTCGAGCACGTCAACTGGTACGAGCCGTGGGGGATCTCCTACCACCTCGGGGTGGACGGCATCTCGCTGCTGCTGGTGGTGCTGACGGCGTTCCTGTTCCCGATCTCACTGCTGGCGTCCACCGCCATCAAGGATCGGGTGCACCTGTACGCCGCCTCGATGCTGTTCCTCGAGGCCGGGATCATCGGCGTGTTCCTGTCGCTGGACCTGATCGTCTTCTTCGTGTTCTGGGAAGTGATGCTGGTGCCGATGTACTTCATCATCGGCGTCTGGGGCGGCGGCCGCCGGGTGTACGCCGCGGTGAAGTTCTTCCTGTTCACGGCGTTCGGCTCTGCGCTGATGCTGGCCGCCATCCTGTCGCTGGCGTTCGTGGCCCGCGATCAGTTGGGGGCGCCCACGTTCGACTTCGTCCAGCTGCTCGGCGTGGACCTCACCCGCACCGCCCAGTTCTGGCTGTTCGCCGCGTTCGGCCTGTCGTTCGCCATCAAGGTGCCGCTGTTCCCGCTGCACACCTGGCTGCCCGACGCCCACGTGGAGGCGCCGACGGCCGGGTCGGTGATCCTGGCCGGCGTGCTGCTGAAGATGGGCACCTACGGCCTGCTCCGCTTCAACCTGACCCTGTTCCCCGAAGCCACCGTCGACCTGATGCCGGTGATGGCGACGCTGGCGGTGATCGGCATCGTCTACGGGGCGGTGGTGGCCATCGTCCAGACCGACATCAAGCGCCTGGTCGCCTACTCGTCGGTCAGCCACCTGGGCTTCGTGGTGCTGGGCATCTTCGCCCTGACGGCCCAGGGCCTGCAGGGCGGGGTCATCCAGATGATCAACCACGGCCTCACCACCGGCGCCCTGTTCCTCCTGGTCGGCATGATCTACGAGCGGCGCCACACCAGGGAGATCTCCCAGTTCGGCGGCCTGGGCTCGGTGATGCCGATCTTCGCCGGGGCGTTCCTGTTCACCGCCTTCGCCTCGGTGGGCCTGCCGGGACTGAACGGCTTCGTCGGCGAGTTCTACGTGCTGGTCGGGTCGTTCCTGTCGCTGCCGGTGTGGGCGGTCGTGGCCGCCACCGGGGTGGTGCTCGCCGCCGTGTACCTGCTGTGGGCCTACCAGCGCATGTTCACCGGGCCGGTGACGCTGGAGGAGAACAGGGGCCTCAGCGACCTGAACGCCCGTGAGATCGTGATCCTGGCGCCCATCGCCGCGCTGATCCTGTTCCTCGGCATCTACCCGAAGCCGGCCCTGGACCGGATCGAGCCGTCGGTGGACGCCATCCTGCAGCGGATCGAGCAGACGACCGACTACCGGGTGCCCGACTTCGGGTCGGGGGCCGTGGTGGACCTGGTGGGGGAGCACGGCGAATGAGCAACATCGACTTCCTCGCGCTCGGGCCGGAGATCGCCGTCACCGCCGCCGCCGTGCTGCTGCTGATGATCGAGGTGGCCCGCAAGCCCTCGGCGCGGGTGTGGGGTTGGATCGCCGGCATCGGCATCGCCGCCGCCCTCGGCCTGTCGATCGCCGGGTGGGTGCTCGGCCGCGGCACCGACGCCAACCTCTACTTCTCCGACATGCTGGCGCTGGACGGGTTCTCAGCGTTCGGCGGCATCGTCGTGTTCACGCTCACCGGCATCGGCCTGATCGCCGGGTGGGGCCTGGTGACGTCGCTGCGGCGCCGCGGCGCCGAGTTCGTGGCGCTGGTGCTGATCGCCGCCGCCGGCATGCACCTCATGGCCGCCTCGGCCAACCTGATCATGCTGTTCATCGCCCTCGAGGTGGCGTCGATCAGCTTCTACGTGCTCGCCGGCATCACCCGCAACCGCGCCGCCGACGAGGCGGCCCTCAAGTACTTCCTGCTGGGCGCCTTCGCCTCGGCGGTGTTCCTGTACGGCATCGCCCTGGTGTTCGCCGCCACCGGCACGCTGTCGATGGCGGGCCAGGAGTCGTTCCTCGGCGAGACGATCCTGCTGCGGCCCGGAGTGCTGCTGGCGGGCATCGCCCTGCTCATCGTGGGCCTCGGGTTCAAGGTGTCGGCCGCCCCGTTCCACGTGTGGGCTCCCGACGTGTACCAGGGCGCCCCCTCCGGCGTGACCGGCTTCCTGGCCGCAGGCGCCAAGGTCGGCGGCTTCGCCGCCCTGGCCCGGGTGCTGACCGTGCCCCTCGACGCCTACCTGGACGACTGGGCGCCGGCGGTGGCCGTGGTGGCGGTCGCCTCGGTGGTGGTGGGGACGCTGCTGGCCATCGCCCAGGACGACATCAAGCGGATGCTGGCGTACTCCTCGGTGGCCCACGCCGGCTTCATCCTGCTGGCCCTGACCGCAGGCGACGCCGGGGTCGAGGCGGTGTGGTTCTACGTGTCCACCTACGCCCTGCAGGTGGTGGGGGCCTTCGCCGTGGTGGCGGCGGTGAGCGGTCCGGACACCGGCGCCTCGCCGCTCGACTCCTATGCAGGGCTGGGGAAGCGGTCGCCGATGATGGCGGCCGGCCTGGGGCTGATGATGATCGCCATGGGCGGCATCCCCATGACCACGGGGTTCGTGGGCAAGCTGGGGGTGTTCCGGGCGGCCATCGACGCCGGCTACCTGTGGGCGGTCGTCACCGCCCTGGTGGCGACGGTCGCCGGCCTCTTCTTCTACCTGCGGGTGATCGTGCGGATGTACATGGATGCGCCGGGCGGCGACGCCCCGGCGCTCGAGGTGGGCCGCGGGCCGGCATGGGCCGTGGGCATCACCTCGGCGGCGACCATCGTGCTGGGCATTGCGCCGTGGCCGCTGTTGAATATGCTGCGCGATGCCCTTCCGTTCTAACCGGCTGCGCTCGATCGCCGTCGTCGCCGCGCTCGTCCCCCTGGTGCTCGGCCTGGTGCGGACCGCCAACTCGATCATCGTCCCGGCCGGCGACGTGATCACCGAGGACCTGTACGCCTTCGGCGGGCGGGTCCTGGTGGAGGGCACCGTGGAGGGCGACGTCTTCGCCCTCACCGGCGACCTGACCGTCACCGGCACCGTCACCGGCGACGTCATCGGCTTCGCAGGCAGCCGGGTCACCGTCACCGGCACCGTCGGGGGCTCGCTGCGGGTGGTCTCGCCCACCGTGGACGTGCGGGGGGCGGTGGGCGACGACGTCGCCGCCCTCGCCGCCGGCCTGTCGGTGGACGCGGTGGTGGGGCGGGACGTGCTGGCCGTTGCCGGGGATGCCGAGGTGGGCGGCACGGTGCTGCGCGACGTGCGCACCCAGGCCTGGGACCTGGACGTGCGGGGCCAGGTGGACGGCGACGTCCGGGCCAAGGCCGATCGCATCACGCTGGCCGACGGGGCCCGGGTGGGCGGGGACGTGGTGTACCGGGCGTCGGCCGACGCTCGCCTGGCCGCCACCGCCGTCGTGGACGGCGACCTGGTGCGGGGCAGGGTGTTCTCACCGGTGTGGGCCCGAGCCACGGAGCGGGTGATCGCCGCACTCGGCCTGCTCGGGCTGATCCTGGCCGGGCTGGCCCTGGGCTGGCTGTTCCGGGGCACCGCCCGGCGGGCCGTCGAGGCCGCAGGCACCCGCCCCGGCCTCACCGCAGGGGTGGGGGTGCTGCTGCTGGTGCTGCCGCCGCTCCTGGTGATCCCGCTGTCGCTGACCCTGGTGGGCCTCCCTCTGGCGCTGCTGCTGGCGGTGCTGTGGCTGCTGGCGGTGTTCCTCGGGGCGCTGCCCGCCATCGCCTGGGCCGGCACCCGCCTGCTCGGCGGGCGCGGCGGCATCGCAGCCGGCCTGGTGGCGGGGGCGGTGCTGTGGCGCGGCGCCGCCTGGCTGCTGCCGCTGGCGGCCGTGCTGCTGTACGTGGCCGGGACGGTGTGGGGCCTCGGTGCCCTGGGCAGGGCCGCCTGGGCGTCGCGCTCGGCAGCGACCCGGGCCTGACCGG
>JAHLKU010000039.1 GCA_020444505.1 Actinomycetota bacterium
GAGACCAGCAACGGCGTCATCCACGTCATCGACACCGTCCTCCTCCCGCCCGCCGGCGAGGAGATGGACGAGATGGACGGTGAGGCCATGGAGATGGGCGACATCGTGGACACCGCCGTCGCCGACGGCCGGTTCACCACCCTGGTCGCCGCCGTCCAGGCCGCCGGCTTGGTCGACACGCTCAAGGGAGAAGGCCCCTTCACGGTCTTCGCACCCACCGACGAGGCGTTCACCGCCGCCCTCGACGCCCTCGGCCTCACCGCCGAGGAACTGCTGGCCGACACCGACACCCTCACCGACGTGCTCCTGTACCACGTCGTGCCCGGCAAGGTGATGGCCGCCGACGTCGCCGGCCTGAACTCGGCCACCACGGCCCAGGGCAGCGACCTCACCATCACCGTCGACGGCGACACCGTCATGATCGACGGCGCCACCGTCATCATCCCCGACATCGAGACCAGCAACGGCGTCATCCACGTCATCGACACCGTCCTCCTCCCGCCCGCCGCATAGCGAGCGGAAGGACCTCACCGGCGAGAGGGGCCCTGCGGGGCCCCTCTCCCGCGCCTACACCGGGAGGCCGAGCGTGCGGGCGATGACGATCCGCTGGATCTCGCTGGTCCCCTCCCCGATCTCCAGCACCTTGGCGTCCCGGTAGAACCGCGACACCGGGGTCTCGTCCACGAACCCGTACCCGCCGAACACCTGGGTGGCCTCCCTGGCGGCGGTGACGGCCGCCTCGCTGGCGAACAGCTTCGCCTCCGCTGCTTCCCGGGTGGCCCGCTCCCCGCGGTCCCGCAGCCATGCGGCCCGGTAGGTGAGCAGCCGGGCGGCGTCTGCCGCCACGGCGATGTCGGCGCACTTGAAGGCGATGCCCTGGTACGACCCGATCGGCGCCCCGAACGCCCTGCGGTCGTTGGCGTAGGCGGTGCACTCGTCGAGGCACCCCTGGGTGAGCCCCACCGCCAGGGCGGCGATGGCGATCCGCCCCTCGTCGAGGATCTCGAGGAACTGCCGGAACCCCTTGCCCCGCTCCCCCAGCAGATTGGCCGCAGGCACCCGGCAGTCCTCCAGCCGCACCTCGTGGGTGTCGGACGCCCGCCACCCCATCTTGCGATAGGCCGGCTCGATGACGAGCCCGGGGGTCCCCGCCGGCACCACGATCGTCGAGATCTCGTCGGGCCCGGTGCGGGCCGTCACCGTCACCAGCGAGGTGATCTCGGTGCCGCTGTTGGTGATGAACGCCTTGGTGCCGTTGAGCACCCACTCGTCGCCGTCGAGCACCGCCCTGGTGCGGGTGCCCCCGGCGTCCGACCCGGCATCCGGCTCGGTGAGGCCGAACGCCGCCAGGGCCTTGCCCGCGGTCAGATCCGGCAGCCACGCCCGCTTCTGCTCTTCGGTGCCGAACCGGAAGATGGGGTTGGCGCCGAGGCCCACCGCCGCCTCCAGCGTGATGGCGATCGACGAATCCACCCGGGCGAGCTCCTCGATGGCGATGCAGAGGGTGAGCAGGTCGGCCCCCATCCCCCCGTACTCCTCGGGGAACGGCAGCCCGAACAGGCCCATCTCCCCCATGGCGCGGACGGTGTCGAGGGGGAACCGATGGGTGCGATCCCATTCTTCGGCGTGAGGGGCGACCTCCGCCTCGGCGAACTCCCTGACGACCTTGCGGAACGCCTCGTGCTCGGCAGACGGCGCGAAGTCCAACGGCGGCCCCCTTGCGTGGATCCTGCCGATGAGGCTATCGGACCGGACCGGGCGGCGGGCTCAGCCCTCCACCACGGTGATGGGGCCCGCCAGGGAGGCGAGGGCGCCGGGGACGCCGGGCACCCGCCCGATCGGGTCGCCGGTGACGACGTCCACCAGCACGAACTCGAGCACCTCCCGGTCGGCGGAGGACACCTCGTCGATGAACTCGAGGGCGAACCCCGGCCACGGCTCGCCCTGGAGGGACGGCGTGGCCGGCATCGGCTGCGGCGGGCGCAGCGGGCTGCCCGACAGGCACCGTGCCACCGGCACGCCCCGCCGGTCCACGAGCACCGAGGTGCCCCGCTGCAGCACCGACTGACGCGACGCCAGCTGGCCGCCGCGCCAGCCGAAGCTGGTGACGGCCGTGTCCCGCAGCAGCACCACCGGCGTCAGCGCTGCGGCGAAGTCGGCCAGCGACTCCGCGGTGATGCCGTGCACCGTGGCCCACGCCTCCGCAGCGCGGGGATTGGCCTGCAGGAAGGTGACCAGCAGCCCGAGGTCGCACACGTCCCCCAGCGCCGTCCCCCCGAACACCCCCGGGGTGGCGCCGGTCTCGATGCGGTCGATCTCCCGGCGGGCCGCCGGGGTGCCGCAGGGGCCGTCCGGGTTCCAGGTCAGCCCGTTGACGGCGGCGGCATCCTCCACGTCGATCTGGAGCCCCTGGGCGATCGCCAGCGTCCGCCGCGACCCCGGCGACACGCAGACGGCCGAGCCGTCGCTTGCGGTGAGGGTGAACGACCCGTCGTCGTCGTACCCGTCGCCGTTCACGTCGTCGAGGTCGGACAGCGACGCCGCGGCGCCGAGGGTGGCCGACGCCACACTGCGGGTCTCCGAGATCGTCAGCCGGCCGCCGCGCTGGTCGCGCCGCTCCACCAGCGCCCACCCGAAGTCCCCGGCCACCAACAGGTCGGCCTCCGAGCCGCGCCGGTGGGGGCCGCCGAACGCCTCGGTGCTCAGCGGCGGGAACGCCATGAGGGCACGGTCGAGGCCCAGGTCCACGGCCACCGGGGCGGTGAACGGATCGGGACCCACCTCGCCGGCGGGTTCCAGCAGCACCACGCCCGGGCCGTAGCCGGCGGCGAACTCCACCGCAGGCGCCTCGGGCTCCTCGGTGGCCTGGCGGAACAGCACGAACGCCCCGCCGATGGCCATCAGCAGGGCGAGCGCGGACAACGTGCGCATGAAGCGCACGAATCCATCGGATCCGATCCTCGGCTGTTCGTACATGGTCTGTGGGGTGGTGCGGGCGGGACGGCCCGCAGGCACCCGTACCCCTGCATCGGAACGACCGGCGGCCGACTGAACGACTCTCGACGGGCACTAGCGTGCGCCTCCATGACCCGCGCCGCCGCCCTCGCCGGCATCGTCAGCATCTCGTGGTCGGCCATCTTCATGCGGTTCGCCGCGGCCTCGCCGGCGACGGCCGCCTTCTGGCGCGGCGTCTACGGCCTCCCGGTCCTGGTGGTGGCGTGGTGGCTCGTGGGGCGCCGGGGGCGGCGGAGCGCCGCCTCGCGGGCCGTGGCCTTCGCCGCAGGGCTCGCCCTGGCCCTCGACCTGGTGATCTGGCAGATGTCCATCGACCGCATCGGCGCCTCGCTGTCGGTGGTGCTGGCCAACCTGCAGGTGGTGTTCGTGGGCGCGGTCGCCTGGGCACTCCACCGCGAGAAGCCGACGGCCACCGCCCTCGCGGTGGTGCCGGTGGTGATCGTCGGCGTCGCCCTGATCAGCGGCCTCGGGCGCTCCGACGCCTACGGGGCCGACCCGGTCGGCGGGACGCTGCTCGGCGTCTCCACCGCGCTCACCTACACGCTGTACCTGGTGGTCTTCCGCCAGGCCAACCGGATGGACCCGGCGCCGGCGCCGGGGCCGATGCTCGACGCCACACTGGGCCTCGTCGCCGGGTCGGTGGTCTTCGCCCTCTTCGAGGCCAACTTCGCGCTGGCTCCCTCGTGGCCGGCCCACGGCTGGTTCCTGGGGCTCGGCGTGCTGGTGCAGGGTGCGGGGTGGATGCTCATCACCGTCGCCCTCCCCCGGCTGCCCGCCCTCGAAACCTCGGTGATGCTGCTGCTCCAGCCGACCCTGGCGGTGATCTGGGCCCGGCTGATCTTCGCAGAGGCGCTCTCGCCCCTGCAGTGGGCCGGCGTCGCCGTGGTCCTCGGCGGCGTCGTGCTGCTGGCGACGAGGGGGATGGTGGAGGCCCCGGCGGTCACACCACCGTCGGCAGCAGGCTCGCCAGGCTCCTGAAGAACACCGAGCGGGGCACGGCATCGGCCGCGCCGAGACTGCGTGCCCGCACCATGGCCACATCGTCGACGTGCGGCCCGAACGCGACCACCCGCGTCCCCGCGCCGGACAGGCTGCGGATGACATCGTCGGCGTCGGGGTGGGTGAGGTCCACCAGCACCACCGCCGGCCCGGGGTGGGCCGCCTCGGCCGAGCGCCACACCTCGAGGGCGAGGCCGGCGGCCTCCACCACCGGCTCCACCCGGGACCGGTCCATGAGGTCCGACGACACCAGCGCCGCCGTCGGGCGGAACGCCCTCGCCTTGGCGGCTCCCCAGGCGAGATGCGCCTCCCACACCTCCTCGCCCAGCGGCTGCGACGAGGCCGGCGCCAGGTGGTGGCGATCCCCCGGCAGCGCCCCGACGGCGGCCGGGTCGCGCGGCACCGGCGGGATGCCGGCCGCTTCGAGGGCCGCGGTGGGGTAGCGCATCGCCTGCTGGAACACCTCCAACGGGCCCCGCTGCTGGTCCCGGAACGGCAGAGCCAGCAAGCCGCCCAGTTCGGCCGCCAGCCACGCCTCGCCCTCGGCGATGGCCTCGTCCAGGCCGGGCGTGCCGGCGGCCACGCCGAGCTCGGACAGCCGGCGCAGCAGGTATGGGCGGTACGAGGCGACGAGAGCGTCCCGCAGGCGCCCTGCGGTGTCCGGGGCGGGCATGGTCGGAGCCTATCGGCCGTCCGCCGCAAGCCGGGATTGGTAGGCTGGCGGCGTTTCCCGAATCGAGGTTTCTCATGCGACGACTGATGATCCTGGTGGCGGCCCTGGCGTTGCTGCTCACCGCCTGCAAGATCGAGGTGAACGCCAACTTCACCATCAACGCCGACAAGTCCGGCAGCGTGGTCATGGAGATCGGCTTCGACGACGAGGTCCAGGAGTTCGCCCAGTCCCAGGGCAGCGACCCGACCGAGATGTTCGCCGACTTCGACCTCGAGTCGGTCCCCGGCGCCACGGTGTCCGAAGAGCGCCGCGGCGACATGAACTTCTACATCGTCACCGTGCCCATCGACGACCTGACGGCCGCCGATGGCCTCGGCGGCGAGATGGCCCAGGGCCTGACCGACTCCTTCGACATCACGTTCACCGAGGACCGTGTGATCGTGGAAGGCACCACCGCCCTCGACGACGCCCTCGGCGACTCCGGCGAGGACACGGCGGCTCTGCCGATGGACATGCTGGCCGACATCTTCTCGATCAACGTCCGCATCACGATGCCGGGCAAGATCCTGGACAACAACGCGACCAGCGTGGACGGCAACACACTGACGTGGTCGGTGGACCTCGCGTCGCCGACGCTGGACATCTACGCCGAGTCGAACCCCAACGAGAGCGCCGGCGGCGGCTCGATGACGATGATCCTGATCATCGCCGGAGCCGTGATCGTCGCCGCCCTGCTGCTCTGGTTGTGGAGCCGCTCCCGCAGCGGCGGGTCCGGCGCCGCAGCGGCCACGGCCACCCCGGCCGCCCCGGCCGCCCCGGCCGGCGACACTCCGCCGCCTCCCCCGCCGTCGGAGTAGATGCAACTCGTCGTCATCGACCTGGTCCCGGCCCTCCTCACGTGGGAGGGCCGGGGCTCGTTCGAGCCCCCCGAGGCGCGGCCCGGCGCCCTCGAGGCCGTCTACGACCTGTTCGGGGACTTCGAGATCGCCGGGGTCGCCGACGCCGACCACCCCGCCTCCGAGGTCCGCGAGGGGCTGGAGCGCCTCGACCTCGCGCCCTACTTCGACTCCGTGGGGACGTCGGCGGCGTTCGGGCCGGTGGTGACGCCCCGGGTGGTTCGCCGGGTCGTCAGGGCGATGGGGGCCGACGGCCGGGCGATCGCGGTCACCGCCCGGCGGGCCCTGGCCACCGAGCTGTTCCACGCCGGCTTCCCGACGGTGGAGACCGGCGCCGACCCCGGCACCCTGCCGCTGGCGGTGCGGCAGATGGCGACCGGCCGGGTCAACCCGTGAACACCTGCACGGTCATCAGCCCCAGCGGACCGCGGATCACACCGATCCCCACCCGGTTGTAGTCGGGGGACTCGATGTTGGCCCGGTGGCCGGGACTGGCCATCAGCCCGTCGTGGACCTCCTCGGCCGTAGCCGCCAGCGCCAGGTTCTCCCCCGCCACCAGGAAGGTGATGCCGGCGGCGTGGAGGCGGTCGCCCACCGTGCCGGTGGACGGCGAGACGTGAGAGAAGTACCCGTCCAGGTACATCTCGGCGGCATGGGCCTCTCCGACCTCGGCCAGGGCCGCGCTCCATGCCAGCGGGTCCAGCCCGGCGTCCACCCTGGCCCGATTGAGGAGGTCGAACACTGCGGCCGCGTCGCCGGGCCCGGGCTGGAGCTCGCCGGGCGACGCGGCGGGGAGGTCGAGGGAGTCGGCTCCCTCCAGCACCACCCTGCGCTCCCCCACCACGTCCTGCAGGTTCATCAGCGCCTCGACGATCCGATCGCCGGCCAGGGCGTTGAACAGCCGCTGCGGCGCGCCGCCGGGGTCGGTGAGGGTGCCCGCCACCGCCGATCCCTCCAGGGTGTCGGTGACGGCGGGCGGCATCGGGAGCACCACGCCGAGCGTGAGCACGATCGTCGCCAGGAAGACGCCCCACGACATGGCGAGGCCGGCGCCGCCGGCCCGATTGACCAGGTTGAGCCCCGGCATCCTGGCCTTCCCCTCGATGGCCCTGGTGGCGAACGCCGCACCGATGCCGACGGCGAAGAACACGATCATCCCGCCGACGAGGCGGGATGCGTCGGCCGAGGTGCCCGCCATCGACTCGATCACCGTCCCCACCGCCGGGCCCAGCCGGAACGCGAGGACGGTGCCGGCCAGCAGGCCGACCAGGTCCATGGCCTCACGGACGAACCCGCGGTACCAGCCCCGGATGGAGAGGAAGGCGAAGGCCCCGATCAGCAGGACGTCGAGCACCGGCTCAGCCGCCCAGTTCGATGCGCATCCGCTTGTTGCCCTTGCCCTTGCTCTCGGTCTTCGTCACCCGCACCGGGCCCACCTCGAGCGTCGAGGCGACGTGCGTGCCACCGTCGGCCTGGCGGTCGATGGTGCCGATGTCGATCACCCGGATCGGGTCCACCGACGCCGGGATCAGGTTCACCTTGGTCCGGATGAGATCGGGGTCGGCGAGGGCCTCGGCGCGGGGCAGGAAGCGCACCGACACCTCGTGCCCCTCGGCGAGCGCGGCGTTGAGCCGCTCCTCCACCTGCCTGCCGAACTCCACCGAGATGTTCTCCAGTTCGAAGTCCATGCGGGCCCGACCCGGCTCCATGTTGCCGCCGGTGACCTTGGCGTCGAAGTCGCGCCACACCACGGCCGACAGCACGTGCAGGGCGGTGTGGGTGCGCATCAACAGGTGGCGCCGCTCCCAGTCGATGGCGGCGGTGACCGGGGTGCCTGCGGCCGGCAGGGCGCCCTCGCAGGCGTGGAGCACCTCGCCGCCGTCACGGAAGGTGTCGGTGACGGCCACCGACCCGCCATCCCAGGTGATCGTGCCGGTGTCTCCCGGTTGCCCGCCGCCCCTGGCGTAGAAGACGGTGCGGTCGAGGACCAGACCCCGCTCGCGCACCTCGGCCACCGTTGCCGTGGTCTCCCGGAGGTAGGCGTCCCGTGCGGCGAGTTGTTCGGTCATGCGCCCTCCCGTGGCCGCTGTGCCGCGCAGGGTACCGGTGACGTGCGACGGATCGGTGCCGGCCGCTCAGGCGCCGGCGGGCGGGTCCTCTGCCGGCCCCGCCTCCCCGCCGTCGGCGGCGGGGTCCACCGTGCCGCCCCTGGCGCCGCGGCGGATGCGGGCCAGCAGGCTCACGGGAGCGCCCGGCGGCTCGGCGATGAGCGCCTCGCTGGCCTCCTCCCAGGACTGGCCGAGCACCCTGGTCCGCCAGAAGTGGCCTGCGAGGATCTTGATCATCGCCATCGTCGGGACGGCGAGCACCACGCCCCAGAAGCCGCCGATGGTGGCGCCGCCGATGAGGCCGAGGATGATCATCGCCGGGTGGATGCGCACCGTGGCACGCAGCACCGTCGGGCTGATGAAGTGGTTGTCGATCTGCTGCACGACGAGCGCGATCAGCCCGGCGTACACCGCCGTGGTGAGGTCGCGGGTCGCCAGCGCCATCAGCACCCCCAGGATGCCGCCCACCCACGGGCCGACGAGCGGGATGATGTTGAGGAAGCCGGCGATCATCCCGATCAGCAGCCAGAACGGCAGGTCGATCGCCCAGAAGCCGACGGACGTCATCACCCCCAGGATCACCGCGACCAGCACCTGGCCCCGGAGGAAGCCGCCGACGGCGGTGCCGAGCCGGCCGGCGACGTGCCTCGTCTCGGCACGGTGCCGCTCGGGGATCAGTTCCATCACCTTGCGCCGCACCGTCGGCAGGTCCAGCAGCGCATAGAACGCCACCACCGGCGCGATCAGCAGCAGCACCAGGCCCTCCAGCAGGGTGAGGGTGAGGTCGGTGATGCGGCCGAACTGCTCGCTGACGAACTCGCCGCCGCTCTGGTCGATCTGGTCCTTCAACTGCTGATAGTCGGGAACGTCGATCGTGAGCCCCACGTTGGAGGCCAGGTTCTCGGCGTCGACGGCCAGGTCGTCGTAGATGCGGGGGAAGTCGGCGGCCAGGTCCCTGCCCTGGTCCACCAGTGAGGGGATCGCCAGGAAGCCGAGCAGCGTCAGCACGCCGCCGACCACCAGGTAGGAGAGGCACGAGCCCATCCAGCGGGCCAGGCCCTTGCCCTGCAGCCAGGTGACCACCGGGTTGAGGACGTACACGACGGCGACGGCGAGCACCACGGCCGGCAGCAGGATGCGGAACCGCAGCAGCACCCACCCGACGGCGGCGAGCAGCAGCATCGTGCCCAGCAGGCTCCACGCCACCAGGCCCATCCGCTTGATGCCGGAGATCGAGCGATCCTCGAGCGGGGCGGTCACCCGTTGGTCCCGTCGCCGCCGCCGAGGCGCCGTTCGGCGGCCCGCTGCGCCACGTCCTTGCGCAGCTTGACCAGGCGCCGCACGGTCAGAGGGTCGTGACGCATCGCCTCGGGATCCTCCATCAGGCGCCGCAGCACCTGGTAGTACCGGGTCGCCGACATGCCGAGGTACTCCTTGATGGCACGGTCCTTGGGACCGGGGTACTGCCACCAGGAGGCCTCGAACTCCAGCACGGCGCGGTCACGCTCACCCAGCACGGGGGAAAGGGTATTGCCGGGCCCGGCGCGAACCGCGGATTTCGAGCGGTACCCTGAGACGGCGCCGGGTTAGCTCAGCGGTAGAGCTCCTGTCTTGTAAACAGGTGGTCGTCGGTTCGACTCCGACACCCGGCTCCGCAGGAGCCGTGTGTCGGAGCTTGAGCTCAAAGGGTTCTCGGCGATTCTGGTCGCCGTCCGTCACTTCCACTGTCTCACAGAAGTGGCCCGAGCGCGAGGGGTCTTGTGTCACAGGTGTGTCACGGACGGCACTCTTTCAGAACCTCCTCTGTTGCGAGGGCCTGTTGGGGGGGTGCCACTTCGTTGGCGGCGGTGAGATGAGATCGGCCAGCGACCGCCTACCAGCCGAGCTCGGAGCTAGCAATCTCCTCGTTCGAGGATCAACCCTCGCTCTTCCTCGTCAGCCTCTTCCAGCAATCGCGATTCCTGCAGTACGGCACCCATACCGACAAGGACACCACGAGGCCCACAACCAGGGCCACGTAGCTGAGAGCGTCGCACTCGGAGAGCGCGAACGCGGACCAGACGAGAGCTGCCTGGAGCAAGGTCAGCATCATGAGCATCCAAGCGAACACCTCCATTGAGTCCTTCATGGAGGGTTCGGTGCCTTCCTTCGGCATCTTCTCGAACGTTGACCTATCTAGCTCGACGAGCCGATCCAGATACCACGAGTAGTTCTTCTTGTGAGCAACCAGGTAGAGAGCAGCGAAACCTACGAACCACTCCAGAGCTACGACGATCGCTGTTCCCTGCTCCACAGTGAGCCCGCCGCTGTCTGTCCAGGCTCCCCCGCCGTACAGAGCACCGAGGACACCAGCGACGGAAAGCGAGACAACCGTCGTCATCTGAAATCGGGTGACCTCGATGTGCCGTAGATACGCCCACAGTTCGCGATAGCGATCGCTGTCCGAGACACCGCCCGTGTCCGTCAGGTTCCCCTCGTCGCGTGTAGGCACACCCAGACAATACGCCCGAGACGACCACCGCCGAGCACTCACGCTGTGAAGGTCTCCCGTGACGGCAATCGCTAGCGTCAGTGTCCTGTGAACCCGCCCATGAAGGTCATCTACCGCATCACGTATCCCAACGGGAAGATCTACATCGGCAAGGATCTGACCGACAGCATCAACTACTTCGGAAGCGCGAGCAACGATCTGATCGCAGCTGACTTCACGCGGGAGCAACGCCGAGACTTCACGATCCGCAAGGAGATCATCTGGGAGTCGGCGACGGCCACGGATTCGGAGGTTGCTCGTCGCGAGGCCGACTTCATCCGCCAGGAGCGATCGAATGACCCATCGATCGGCTACAACCGCTGGCCCAGGAACCCGATGGGGCGATAACAGGCGCTTGCTCGATGGCGCAATCACCTCAGCCTTGTCACCTCGCCGCACTGGCCATTTGCCCAATTGCGACAAGCGGATCTGATCGAGGCGAACCCGAAATCGGGCAACGGTGAGTGTTCTCGGGTGAGAGGGCGACTTGGGGCCGCGACCGTGGGTACACCATGCGCAGGAAGGAAGAACAGGCTCGTGCGGAAACAAGGAGCCTCTCCCGTCGAAGATACCTCGACGCCACACGGTTGAGATCCGTGCGCGGCGAGGTGAGGCGGAGTGCGGACACCCTCGGGTGGGAAGAACACATGCAGGGAAACCCATCAGGGTCCGCGACCAGTTGAGCGCCGAGGAAGCCAGGATTGGCGGAGTCGGCCACATGGCTTCGAAACTGGGACAAGCCTCTTAGGGGGGAAGTGTGTCTAGAGACTCCCAGACCTACAAGGCTCCAAGGATCCTCACCCGAACCTCCCCAAGGCCATCCGCCCAACCCGAAGCGGTTGGACGGATGGCACTCACCCTCAAACACCGACGCGGCCTTCAGGCCGCCTCCATGCTTCTCGGCGACGCCCACAGGCGAACTACGCCCTCGGTCGCCAGGGCCGCTGGCCCCGTTGTCGTCTCCCGCCTCGCCGCCGTCGTCTGCACGCCAACGCTCGGCGGATACACCCTCAGTCGCCTCGTCGGACACTTGGCCCGACGAGGCTCCCCGAAGACGACGAAGGGGGTTGCAGGGCAACCACCTGAGTCTCGGACTCTCCCAGGGGCGCCCTTCAGGGTGCCCGCCGTGACGCCGCCCCTCGGCATTCGCCGAGCAGAGCGTTGTGCCTTGTCGGAGCGGGGGTACCGCCACGCCTAGACCCCGCTCCTCCTATTTGGTGGTCAAAGGACCTCACACGCGTCCACATAGCCGAAACGATCGATCGCTTTGGCGTATGTCTCCGCGGAACTCGGTACTAGATCTCGTCCTCCACCCACTCAATCAGCAGAGCTTCACCCCGAACGAGGTAGGGGATCTCATGCATCGAGTCTGCCAGTCGCCGAAATGCGCGCAGAGAGCGGTCACAGAGCGCCTCAACGACTCGGGGGTCCATTCCAGGCAGATCGATGGTCCAGCGAAGCACCTCTGACCATGCTTCCAAGCGATCGGAGAACTCACGGTGTAGGTAGCCAACGTTGAGCAGTGGTTCCGATGCAACGGCTGCGACTGCTGAGATCCCAGAAGACCAACCGTGCTCGCGTTGATACTCGGCCGCCAGGTCAGCCACGTCTCGATTCGGTTCAAAGGTCCGCCTGGCAATGGGCCATGTGCCAGCACCTCCATCCAGGCGATCCCCGATCTCCCTCTCGCAGGCTCTCTGGAGTTCCAGCATCCCGCTCTCTCTGGCCGTCTCCCTGTGATGGGCCAGTACAACGAGGATCAGGGCTTCAGCAACTTCGAAGTCGTCCTCTAGCCACCCGATCGCTGAGCTGAGTGTGCGGGATGCCGAAGCGAGGTTGGTCGCAAGGGCAACCCGCGAAGGGTCCTCAACCGCAAGTGGGGCTGTGATCGCAAGCATCGCTCCGCGGCGCTGCCTCTCGGGCCATCCTCGTTCGAGGAGATCGACCTTCCACGCGTTTGCCTCTTCGTGCAACGCAGTCAAGGACTCACGCTGCTCAGCGGCCCACCGCACATCGGCAGGTCCATTGGGGTTGCCAGCCAATGGGCCCCTCCTCTGTGCCGTCGTGAGGGGATCGGACGAGTCCTGAGGCCTGATGGAGGACCTCACCTCCTTGGCAGAGGCAGGTTCGCTCCCGCCAGCGACGTCAGTCCTATCCATGAGCGACTCACCACTGACCCTGGTCCAGTCCAGGACGATGGGCCAATCCAGACCGAGTCGCTTCTGGGCAGAGGACAGCTCAGATCTCACCTTCCGCTCCAACTCCTCCAGGGCGGTAGTGATCGCAGGCACGGGCCGATCGATCGGCCAGGTCGAAGCCATTTCCTCCAGGCCCCAGTAGACCAGCGCGGATCTGCGCTCCATGCGCCGCAGGCGGCTCAATGACTGCTCAGTAGCACGCTCGATTCCCTTCACACCGCGCTGCACCCACCACCCGACCTTGTCGGTCAGGCTGTAGGGCCCGAGGAAGCCGTTCCGCTGCAACTCCAAAGCGAGGCGCCATTGAAGGGCATGGTGCGCCTTGCGCCTCTCCTTCTCGATGTTCATTGCTCGCCTCCGTCGACCTCGCTGACGCGCTCTGGACCCTCCCAGGATGCCCGAACGTCTCCGTCCATCCACATCCAGTGGCCAGCGCCCTCCTCCACGTCGTCGGCGTTCGCCCAAGGGGGAGTGCTCCGCGGAGCCTACGACTGCTCGTCGTCATCGGGATCGAAGTAGTCGATCTGGACTTCAGGCATCGGACTCGTCGTCGCCGAAACACCCCACTGGACCTTGTACGGCAACGGCGGCTGATCGACTGCATCAATCGGCAAGGTCCTGAACCAAGCCACGCGATCGTGGAACTGCTCTGCCAACTCAACGAGGAAGCCCTCCCAAGCAGCCTCCAACTCCCTGAGCATCTCACCGAGCGGCCATGGTTTGTCAGCTGGTTCCAGCGTCGCTCGGAACTTGGAAATGTGAGAGACCCGCTCGTTGATCTTTGAGCGGTGCATCGTCGGAGCACTCATGCGATGGAATCGATCCAACCCGAGATACAGGCCAGCTGTTACCGCACTCCTCCGAGGTTGCTTCGGTGGAGACAGGAAGTTGACAAGGTTGCGGTAGTGAGTCAGGAAGGCGACGACCAATGCGTTCTCCTCGGTCCTCCGCTGTGTCTCCGCCGTCCCTGTAGATAGAGAGGCATCATCCTTCCTAATCGCCGAGTACCGAGCTGCGGCGTGACGCATCATCCTCGCCTCGGCAACCACGAACTGCGCCCAGTTCTCTAGCTCGGCGTCCGTTGGGCCTCGGCTCTCCACGGTCCCTCCTTGGAGACTCATGCCCTCGCTTCGATCTCTGCAACGGTGATGGCCAATCGCTCTGTGAATGCCGCCTTGTCGACGGAGTAGTGCGCTCGCCTGTGGCAGTTAGGGCAAACAGCAATCACATTCGCGGGCAGGTCGGGGCCACCATCAGACAACCGCGCCACATGATGGACCTCAAGGTACGGACGCCCCGAGGAAGTGTTGAAGGGTGCGTCGCGGTCGCACGATTCACATCGCCCACGTGCTCTGGCGTGGGCATAGGCTTTGACGGCAACGCTGCGCCTGCGTGCATTGACCAACCGCTCCACGGGATCACGGCGCTCGGCGCCATCATCGTCAGCCAGGCGGCGAAGCGTCGCCATGTCAGAGGCGTCGTCCAGTAGTGCCTCAACCTCGTCGTCCGAGGCCAAGGATTCGAGCGGCACCAGTTCGAAGCGGATGATCAGGCGATCATTCCCGTTCACATCGGGCCCGCGTTCATCTCTCCAGCCGATGATCGCCATCTGCCCCTCGTATCGGTACGAACCTCCTCCCACCGACATGAAGAGGTGAAGGTCCTCTCCCTCCTTCAGATGGTCTCGAACAGCCTTGTTGCCGAGTTCGAACTTCTGATCCCCTTCCTGCCCCTGCCCCGAGTAGAGGAAGATTTCGCCTTCCCACTCATCCCGATACCCGAATCGATCGCCTTCTCCTCCGAACAGGAAGATGTACGGCCCTGACCGCGGAGTGACAATCCCGCTCCGTTGCTGTCCGCCGTACTCGTCGAGCAACCCTGCTCTCTTGTACTCCTTGCCTCTCTCAAACATCGAACTCCCTCGTACCGCCGCTACCGAACCTACGCCACGTCGGAGCCGAGATCAGGGACGACTGCGAATGCCGACCTGACACGATCCTCGACACCGTCCCACGAATCCACGTACACCCTCAAGGTCACCGCAGATGAGGAGTGACCCATCATCCGAGCAACCGCTGCTGGTCCGACACCCCGATCGATGAGGATTGAGGCATACGTGTGCCGCAGATCATGGAACCGCCACGGCACACCCAGCGACAACTTCATGGGCCGCCACACGCGGGCCATGAAGTTCGAGTGATGCAACCTCAACCCCCTCGCCGAAGGGAACGTGATCTGATTGGTCGCGTGGTCACTCAGGTGCCTCGCCAACTCGAAACGAATCGACTCGGCAAACACCACCGTCCTCACCGACGCTGGTGTCTTCGTCGGACCCAACTCCCCCGTCAGATCAGACCAAGCCCGCTCAACACGGATCTCGCACTGCTCCAGGTCAACATCGTCTCGGGCGAGTCCAGCGATCTCGCCCCAGCGGAGACCAGCGAACCCGCCGACCAACACAATGGCCCTCGCCCACTCAGGCATCGCGTAGGCGATGTTCCATACCTCGCGGGGTGACGGACAGGCAGGACGTTCTGATCGCGCGAGGCGCGATCTGAGCGGCTCTCGTGGCAACCTCGCGGCACTGACAGGGTTCAGGTTGGCCAGACCAGCCCGCACGCAGTCCTGGAAGACCTGATGCAGAATGGCGCGAGTGTTACGAGCGGTTACGGTCTTACCACTCGCGGCGATGCCCCTCAGGACCCGTTCGATGTCACCAGTGGTGATCGAACGGACCAACGATGCCTTCATCGCGCCAGGAACATGCAGCCGAAGGATCGACTCGTACCCCTCAGCCGTCTTCGGCCTCACCTGGGTGGCCTTGGCATGCCACCACTCGTCGAGGAAGGAACCCAGGGTCACCGCCTGAGCAGCGGATGGCAGTTCGCCGACCGCCGTGCCGTTGCGGACATGGGCAAGCCACCGCTTCGCCTGTGTGCGGGTGTCCAGAGTCCTCGATCGAGCCTTGCCGCCTGGCTCCCGCCATCGGACGCGGTATCGCCCGTTGCCAAGGCTGTGCATCGAACCGTTCATGACGCCTCCTGTGTCAGGTGTGTGTCACGAACAGCGCCAGAAGGCCCGAAATCCCTGTTAGCTCAGCGGTAGAGCTCCTGTCTTGTAAACAGGTGGTCGTCGGTTCGACTCCGACACCCGGCTCGGGCCGGCGGCGCCACGGCTCCGTCCCGGGCATCCGGACCGGTGTCCCTAGGCGTCGTGACCGGCCAGGTACTCGCCGCGGCGGGCCTCGTACCGCTCCCAGATCCCTTCGGGCACCAGCGCTCGGATCGACTCGTAGACGGCCGCGATCGAGCGGGCATCATCGGGATCGGCCAGGTCGGTGGGCACGGCGTAGGCGCTCCCGTCGGCGACGACCGCAAGAGAGGACCCCGCTCCCGACCCCGGCACGGGATCCCGCCGCGCCCAGGCCCCGGAGAACAGGCCGGCGTCCCGCAGGCCGGCGTACAGGGCCCGCAGGTCGTCGGCCGCCACGCCGAACGTCTCGGTCCACTCGTCCTGCTCGGCACTGGGGTGACCCACCGTGAAGCGGATCGTCCCCGACCCCGCCGCGTCCAGCGACACCGAGTAGGCCGCGTAGTCCGGGCCGACGTTGCTCACGCCGCTGTTCCACCGGTAGTGGATCTCGAGGTCGGCAGGCACGGCGCCGGGGCCCGGCCCGGCGTCGCCGCCGCATCCCCCGACCGCGACGGCGAGCACCAACGTCACAGCGAGACGGCGCACGGCGTTCCTCGAAGCATCCTCCCCTGATCCTACGGACCGGCCGCTCCCGCCGCTATCCCCTCGCCCTGCGCACCTCGAACACCGCCAGTGCCGCCGCCACCGAGGCGTTGAGGCTCTCCACCTCGGGAGTGATGGGGATGGCCGCCAGCACGTCGCACCGCTCCGCCACCAGCCGGCTCAGGCCCCTGCCCTCGGCGCCCACCACCAGGGCGACCGGTTCGGTCAGCAGCCCGAGGCCGAACAACGACTGATCGGCGTCGCCGTCCAGGCCCACCACCCACAGCCCCCGGTCCCGCAGGTCGGCGAGGGCGGCGGGGATGGACGACACCACGCACACCGGCAGGTGTTCGAACGCGCCCGCCGCCGACTTGAAGGCGGTGCCCTCCAGCGGAGCGCTGCGGTGCGAGGCGATCACGAGCGCACCCACCCCGGCGGCAGCCGCCGAGCGGGCGATCGCCCCCACGTTGCGGGGGTCCTCGATGTGGTCCAGGATCAGGAGGGCGGCGGGGTCGGCGCCCTGGTCGCCCGACTCGGCCGCCTCTTCCAGCGCCACCAGCGGGATGGGGCGGCACCTGGCGACCAGGCCCTGCGGGCTGGTCGTGTCGGCCATGGCGCGGACGTCGTCCACCACCTCGACGGCCGCCCCCGAGTCGCGGGCGCTGCGGATCAGGTCGTCGTAGCCGTCGGCGCGCCGGCGCTCCACCAGCAGGCGGACCACCCGCCCGGCGGCGACGGCGGCGGCCACGGCGTGGTGGCCCTCGACGCTACGACCGATGCCAGGCTGTGCCATCGGCGGCGTCCTCCAGGGTGATGCCGGCCTCCGCCAGGCGGTCTCGAATGCCGTCGGCGGTGGCCCAGTCCCGCGCCTCGCGGGCGGCGGCCCGGCGGGCGACGAGTGCGTCCACGGCGGCCTCGGCACCGTCGGCGTCCACGCCGAACTCGGCGGCGGCCGCCGCGATCGCCCCGGCCAGGTCGCCGATGCCGGCCGCCGGTTCGATCAGGCCGAGGACGCCGGCGATCTCGTCGTAGGCGGCGGCGTACGGGCCGGCGTCCTCCCCGGCGTCGAGGTGGCGGTTGCCGTCCCGGACCACGTCGAAGAGCACCGCCATCGCCCTGGCGGTGTTGAAGTCGTCGTCCATCGCCTCGGTGAACGCCTCGAGCGCGGCGGCGTCGGCCGGGGCGCCGCCCGGTTCCGCCCGGCGGCGGAAGGCCCACAGCCGCTCCGCCGCGGCGGCGGCGTCGGCCATGGCCTCCTCGCCGAAGTCGATGGGTTGGCGGTAGTGGGCACGCAGGTAGAACAGCCGGACCGCCGCCGGCGGGTAGCGGTCCAGCACGTCGAGCAGGCCGACCACCATGCCCGTGCTCTTGGCCATCTTCTCGCCCTTCAGCCGCACCATCCCGTTGTGGAGCCAGTAGCGGGCGAACGGCTCCGCCCCGGCCGCCGCCTCGGACTGGGCGATCTCGTTCTCGTGGTGGGGGAACACCAGGTCGAGGCCGCCGCCGTGGATGTCGAACCCGAAGCCCAGTTCGGCCTCGGCCATCGCGGAGCACTCGATGTGCCACCCGGGCCGTCCCGGCCCCCACGGCGAATCCCAGGACGGCTCACCCGGTTTGGCGGCCTTCCACAGGGCGAAGTCGAGGGGATCCCGCTTGTCGTCGCCCGGTTCGATGCGGGCCCCCGACAGCAGCTCGTCGGGGTTGCGGCCGGACAGCTTGCCGTAGCCGGGCAGCGAGCGGACCGAGAACCACACGCTGCCGCCTGCGGCATAGGCGTGGCCCCTGTCCACGAGCGTCCCGATGGTGGACAGCATGTCGTCGATGTGCTCGGTGGCGTACAGCAGCGCGTCGGGCGGCAGCACGTTGAGGCGGCGGTACGCCTCGAGGAACTGGGCGGTGGCCTCCTCGGCCACCTGCTGGGTGGTGATGCCCCGTTCCTCGGCGGCGGCGATGATCTTGTCCTCGACATCGGTGATGTTGGTGACGTAGCGGACCTCGTAGCCCCGCCAGGCCAGGTAGCGGCGGATGACGTCGAACGCCACCGCCTGGCGGCCGTGGCCCACGTGCGGCGCCGACTGGACGGTGGGCCCGCACACGTACATCGAGACCTCACCGGCGGTGCGGGGGAGGAACTCCTCGGTGACGCGACCCAGCGTGTTGGTGACCTGCATCCGACCGCGGATGGTATCAGCAGGCGTGTAGCCTGCCGCTCCATGCACCGACCCGCCGGCCGGCCCTGGGTGATCGCCCACCGCGGCGCCTCACACGCCATGCGGGAGAACACGCTGCCCGCCTTCCGGGAGGCGTACGCCCGCGGCGCCGACGCCGTCGAGCTCGACGTCCGGCGCACCGCCGACGGCGCGCTGGTGGTGCATCACGACGCGGCGATCCCGGGGGCGGGCCCCATCGTCGAGACCGGCCGCGCCGACCTGGCCGCAGCCGCTCCGTGGGTCCCCGACCTCGCAGACGCCCTCGCCGCCTGCGCCGGGATGTGGGTGAACGTGGAGGTGAAGAACTCGCCGTCCGACCCCGACTGGGACGACACCCACCGCGCCGCCCGGATGACGGCCGGCGTGCTGGCCGCCACCGGCACCGCCGACCGCTGCCTGGTGTCGTCGTTCGACCCCGGGACGATCGCCGCAGCGGCCGCCGCGCTGCCGGGCCTGCGGACCGGGTGGCTCGCCGGCCTCGTCGTGGACCCGCTCCAGGCCGCCGAGGCCGCCTCCGCCGCCGGCCACACCGCGGTCCACCCCCACGCCGGCACGCTCGCAGGGGCAGCGGCGGCAGAGGTGTCCGAAGCGGCGCACCGCATGGGGCTGTGGGTGATCGCCTGGACGGTCGACGACCCGGCCGAGATCGTCCGCCTCGCCGGCGCCGGCGTCGATGGTGTCATCACCAACCGGCCGGCGACCGCCCGCTCAGCCCTCGAGCACCGCCACGGCGACGGCGGCTAGCCCCTCGTCGGCGCCCAGGAAGCCCATCCCGTCGGTGGTGGTGGCCTTCACCGACACCGACCCCGCCGCTGCGCCCAGCACCGCCGCCAGCGCCGCCCGGATCGCCTCGCGATGGGGTGCCACCCGGACGCGTTCGGCGATCACCGTCAGGTCCACCGAGGCCACCCGGAACCCGGCCGCCGCCACCCTCGCCACCACGTCGGCGAGGAGCGCCATGCTGTCGGCTCCCTCCCAGGACGGGTCGTCCGAGGGGTACAGGGCGCCGAGGTCCCCGAGGGCTGCCGCGCCGAGGAGGGCGTCCGCCACGGCGTGGGCCGGCACGTCCCCGTCGGAGGTGGCCGCCACACCGCGGCCGCCCTCGACGACGACACCGGCCATCAGCACCCGGCCCTGCGGGGCGAAGCGGTGGGCGTCGAAGCCCCAGCCCACCCGGGGGGTCATCGCAGCGCCTCCACCAGGGCGAGGTCCTCGGGGTAGGTGACCTTGAGGTTGGCGGGGTCCCCGGGGACGGTGGCCACCACGCCGCCGTGCCGTTCGACGAGAGCGGCGTCGTCGCTGGCGTCCCGGTCGTCGGCGGCCTGCGCGGCCGCCAGAGCCGCGCGGCGGAACCCCTGTGGGGTCTGCACCGCCGCCAGGCCGGTGCGATCGGCCGTCTCCACCACCCGCCCGCCCTCGACCCGCTTCAGGGTGTCGCGGACCGGGATCACCGGCACCACCGCATCGACGTCTCCCTCCAGCAATCGGCCGGCCACCCGCCTCGCCAGTGCCGTCGTCGCGAGCGGACGGGCGGCGTCGTGGACCAGCACCCAGGCCACGTCGTCGGGGAGGGCGGCGACGCCGGCAGCCACGCTGTCCCGCCGCCGCCGGCCGCCGGGGATGCCGCCCGGCACGTCGCCCACCACCACCACCGGAGCGGCACCCGCGGACTCCAACAGGTCGGCGGCCAGGCGCCACATCGGCACGCCTCCCACCTCCACCAGCGCCTTGGGGCCGCCGAAGCGCTCGCCGCTCCCCGCCGCCACGACGACGCCGCCCAGGTTCACAGCCCGGTCTTTGCGAACAGCATGCGCCCGATGGACGTGCGCATCGCGTTGGTCACCTCGACCTCCACCGTCTCGCCCACCTGCGACGCGGCGCCTTCGACGACCACCAACGTGCCGTCCTCGAGGAACCCGACCCCCTGGCCCGGCTCGGTCCCCTCCCGTTCGATCTCGATCTCGACACGGTCGCCCGGCACCACCGACGGCCGCATCGACTCCCCCAGGGCATGGGGGTTCAGCACCTTGATGCCGCGCAGCGCCGCCGCCTTGGTGAGGTTGTGGTCGGTGGAGATGAGCGTGGCGCCCCACTTGGCGGCCAGCGCGATCAGTTTGGCGTCCACCTCGGTGAACCCTGCGGGGCTCTCGCCGGTGCTCTTCAGGTCCACGCCGGGGACGTCGCGCATGGCGTCGAGGACGTCGAGGCCGCGGCGGCCGCGGCGGCGCTTGCGCTTCTCTCCGCTGTCGGCGATGCCCTGCAACTCGTCGATGACGAACTCGGGCACCCAGATCTCCCCCTGCACCAGGCCGGCCCGGCTCAGCTCCAGCAGCCTGCCGTCGATGGCGGCGCTGGTGTCCACCAGGTAGGAGGGCGGCGCGTTGGCGCCCGACGCCCCCGGCGGACGGGCGGGGCGGATGCCGGCGGCGGCCAGGAGGTCTCCGCTGCGGGCGGCGAACACCCGGCTGCCTGCGGTGGCGAGGATCAGCACCACGAGGGCGGCGAGCGGCCACCCCGCCACCGGCGGCAGCAGCAGCAGGGCAGGCACCGACAGGACGACGCCGACGATGAGGCCGGCCAGCAGCCCGAACGCGCCGGCGAACAACTGCGGTCCGGTGGCCCTGGCCGCCAGGTCGGGGGCGCGGTCGAGGCCCTTGCGCACCAGCCGGCCGAACAGCCCTCCGAGCACGTAGCCGACCCCTGCGCCGATCAGGGCGCCGAGGACGATGGCCAGGTCGGGGTCCATCTCGCTGTTGGGGAACCAGTCCGGCACGGAGTTGCCCACCAGGAACCCGATGCCGGTGAAGGCGAGGGTGACGACGAGACGGACGGCCTCGATGATCACCGGAGGCCGTCCCGGTCACTCATCCTCGGGGAGCTCCACCTTCGGCAAGGCCCGGTCGAGGCGCTTGGTCGCCTCCTCCTCGGTGACGTCGAGGGCGAATCGCAACTCGCTGGTCAGGATGAGCCGCGCCTTGGAGAGCATCCGCTTCAGCGCCGGGGAGATGCCCTTGGTCTGCTGGGCGTAGGTGAGGTCGCGCACCACCTCCGCCACCTGGTAGATGTCGCCGCTGTTGATCTTCTCGGTGAGCAGCTTGTACCAACGGCTCCAGTTGGCCCCGGCCTCCTGCGGGTCCTCCTTGAACGTGGCGAACACCTTGCGGGCTGCCGTCTTGGAGATGACCGGGCGGACGCCCAGTTCGACGGCGTTGGCCACCGGGACCCGCAGCAGCAGCTGGTCGGTGGCCACTTCGAGGACGAAGAACTCGGTGCGGGTGCCGTTGAACACCCGGCGCTCCTTCTTGGTGATGACGGCCGCACCGTGGTGCGGGTAGACGACCTTGTCCCCGACCTTGAAGGGGGAGGGGGGCGCCTTGGTGGAGGTGGTGGTGGTCGTAGCCGCTCCTTGGGAGGTGCCGGCGGGCTTCTTCTTGGCCGCCGTCTTCTTGGCGGGGGCCTTCTTGGCCGCCGTCTTCTTGGCGGGGGCCTTCTTGGCCGCCGTCTTCTTCGCCGCAGGCTTCTTCGCCGCAGTCGCCTTCTT
>JAHLKU010000040.1 GCA_020444505.1 Actinomycetota bacterium
GTGGAGCTGAGGGGATTTGAACCCCTGACCCCTTGCATGCCATGCAAGTGCTCTGCCAGGCTGAGCTACAGCCCCGTGGGGCGGGCAGTGTATCACCCCCATCGGGCCACCCGATCCTCCCGCAGCGTGCTCCTACGGCCGCTGTTTGCGCTGTGCGTCGAGCACGGCGAAGGCGGCCAGGTTGACGATGTCGCCGACCTCGGCGTCGCGCTGCACCACGTGCACCGACTTGCTGGGTCCGGTGAGGATGGGTCCGATGACCTCGGCGCCGCCCACGTGGGCGAGCAGCTTGTAGGCGGCGTTGGCGGCGGTGAGGTTGGGGAACACGAGCACGTTGGCGCTGCCGCCGAGCCGGTTGAAGGGATGGCGGGCGGCGAGCAACGCCGGCTCGACGGCGGTGTCGGCCTGCATCTCTCCGTCCACGGGCAGGTCGGGAGCGATGGCCCGGCACCGCTCGACGGCCTCCTGGATGAGGGCCGGCTCGGGTCCGCCCGCGCTGCCGAAGTTGCTGTAGGAGATCATGGCCACCCGCGGCTGCACATCGAAGTAGTCGCGGGCGGTGGCGGCGGTGGAGACGGCGATCTCGGCCAACTGCTCGGCGGTGGGGCTGATGTTGACCGCGCAGTCGGCGAAAAAGTAGGTGCGGCCGGAGATCACCACCACGTAGAGGGCACTGACGATGGTGCGCCCCTCCTGGAGGGGGATCACCTGCAGGGCGGGCCGCAGCGTCTCGGGGTAGTAGGTGTTGAGGCCGCCGAGGACGGCGTCGGCGTCGCCCGAGCACAGCATGAGGGCGGCGAAGTACGAGCGGCGCTGCACCAGGCGGGCGGCGTCGTCGGGGGTGATGCCCTTGCGCTGGCGGCGGCGGAACAACTCGCCGGCGTAGGCGGCGCGGGTCTCGCGATCGGTGCGCGGGTCGCGCACCTCCAGGCCGTCGAGGGCCACGCCCACCTGTTCGGCGAGCGAGCCGATCTCGGCCTCGTTGCCGAGCAGGACCGGCGACCCGATGCCCTCGTCCAGGATGCGCCGGCTCGCCCGGATGACACGGGTGTCGGCGGCGTAGGGGAACACCACCCGCAGCGGGTTCTGGCGGGCCTTGGTGGTGACGGGGTGGAGCAGGCCGTAGGTGGCCTGGAAGCGGGACTGCAGCTGGGCGCGGTACTCGTCCACGTCGGCGAGGGGCTTGCGGGCGACGCCCTCGGCGGTGGCGGCTGCGGCCACGGCGGGGGCGACGTGCCACAGGACCCGCGGGTCGAAGGGCTTGGGGATCAGGTACTCGGGCCCGAAGGCCAGGGTGTCGAGCCCGTAGGTCTTCAGCACCGAATCGGGAATGGGCTCGCGGGCGAGGTCGGCCAGCGCCCGGGCTGCGGCCAGTTTCATGCCCTCGGTGATGGCACGGGCCCGCACGTCGAGGGCGCCCCGGAAGATGAACGGGAAGCCGAGCACGTTGTTCACCTGATTGGGGTAGTCGCTGCGGCCGGTGGCAGCGATCACGTCGGGCCGCACCGCCACCGCCTCGTCGTAGGGGATCTCGGGATCGGGGTTGGCGAGGGCGAACACGATGGGGTCCTGTGCCATGGAGCGGACCATGTCCGGGGTGACGAGGCCGGCGAGGGACACGCCGACGAAGACGTCGGCGCCCTCCATGGCCTCGGCCAGGGTGCGGCACTCCCGGGTGGTGGCGAACTGCGCCTTGATGGGCGACAACTCGTCGCCCCGGTCGGCGCGGACCACGCCGCGGCTGTCCACCATGATCACGTGCTCCGCCGCCGCCCCGAGTTCTATGAAGAACTTGGCGGTGGCGATGCCGGCGGCGCCGGCACCGCTGAACACGAACACGGTGTCTTCGATGCGGCGGCCGGTGAGGTCGAGGGCGTTGAGCAGGGCGGCCCCGGCGATGATGGCGGTGCCGTGCTGGTCGTCGTGGAACACGGGGATGTCGAGGCGCTCCCGCAGCGTCTCCTCGATCTCGAAGCATTCGGGGGCCTTGATGTCCTCCAGGTTGATGCCGCCCACGGTGGGGGCGAGCATCTCGCAGAACCGGATGACGTCGGCGGCGTCGGTGGCGTCGATCTCGATGTCGAACACGTCGATGTCGGCGAACTGCTTGAAGAGGACGCCCTTGCCCTCCATGACCGGCTTGCCGGCGAGCGGGCCGATGTCGCCCAGGCCCAGCACCGCGGTGCCGTTGCTGACCACCGCCACCAGGTTGCCCCGGTTGGTGTACAGGAACCCGTTCTCGGCGTCTGCGGCGATCTCGAGGCACGGCTCGGCGACCCCGGGGGTGTAGGCGAGGCTGAGGTCGCTCTGGGTGGCGGTGGGCTTGGTGGGGCGCACCTCCAGCTTCCCGGGCCGGCCCCGGGCGTGGTAGTCGAGCGCCTCGCTGAAGTGCTTGCGGTCGGTCATGTCCCTCCTGTGCCGCCGCCACGCTACCGGGCGGGGCGCGGGGCCGCTACGGCCGGTGGTGGGCGAGCAGGGGGATCTCCACCTCGGCGTCGGTGAGCCCGCCGTGGTGGCCGACCATCGGCTGGTCGTCCCCTTCGAACAGGAAGGCGTGCCCGTCGTCGGCGAACAGCAGGGCGTCGGGGGCGCGCTGCTCGAACTCGGGGTGGTGTGGACCGGGGCCCCACAGCGGGCCGGCGTCCTCCCGGGCGACCAGGGTGCCGGGCAGCCCGGCGGCGAGGGCGCGGATGGCGTCCATGGGGCCGCGCAGGTGCAGCACCCGAGAGTCGCCGCCCACCGCCACGCCCGGCACCGGGGCCACCGGCACGTGCGCCCCAGGGGCGACGTCGAGGTGGCCGTGGTCGGCGGTGCCCAGCAGGGCGGCGTGGCCGGGGAGGCCGGCGGCGATGGCGTCCCAGGCGGCGGCGACGGTCGCCATGGCCCCGGCGTACAGGTCGGAGGCCTGCCCGGCGGCGTGGGCGGCGGCGTCCACGTGCGGGTAGTACGCCACCACCAGGCGGCCGGGCCGGGCGGCCTCCTCCAGCGTGGCGGCGACCGCCTCGTCCTCGCCGCCGACGCCCCGCACCCCGGCGTTGCGGTACAGCACCCGGTTGATGGTGGAGTCCACCATGGCCGACGGCTCCACCACGGTCACGCCCGACCCGGCGGCGGTGAGGCGCTCCGCCGTGTTGGGGGCGGGCAGGAACGCTTCGGGGTCGTGGTCGAGGGGCTCGGTGGCGCCCTGGGCGTACCAGTAGAGGGTGTTGACGACGCCGTGCGGCGGCAGGTGCAGCCAGTAGGCGATCAGCCCGTGCCGGGACGGCGGCAGGCCGGTGGCGAGGGTGGAGGTGACCACCGAGGTCTGGGTGGGGAACGGCGCGTCGAGGGTGGCCCGGTGGTCGGCGGCGAGCGGGGCGGCCGCCGGGTGGCCGAGCTGGCGGGCGCCGAGCCCGTCGATGAGCACCAGGACGTAGGTGTCGGCGTCGGGCACGGCGTCGCGGATGGAGGGGTCGAGGCGCGGGGCGGCGGAGGCGCCGGTGAGGCGGTGCTCCACCTCGGCGACCAGGTTGACCAGGCCGAAGCCGTCGTGGCGGGGGATGCGCATGGGCCGACGATAGGTGATCGCCGCAGGGCTTCCGCCGAGGGCGTTCCGCAGAGCGTTTACCCTCCCCGTCGTGACCGAAGCACTGTTCTACGAAGAACGCGGCCGCTACGTGCCGACGGACCTCACCCGCAGCCCGTGGGACCCGAGCCATCAGCACGGCGGGCCGCCGCTGGCGCTCGTGGTCCGGGCGGCCGAGCGCGCCCTGCCGGAGGGCCTGCAGGTGTGGCGGGTGGCCGGCGACATCCTGCGGCCCATCCCGCACAGCCCGCTGACCGTGGAGGTCACCGTCAATCGGCCCGGGAGGCGGGTGACGCTGGTGGACGCCATCGTCCTCGACGACCTGGGCCCGGTGGTCCTGGGCCGGGTGTGGGGCATCCGGGCCACCGACCCGCTCGGGCTTCCCGATCCGGCCGATCCTCACCCGGAGCCGCCGCCGCCACCTGAGGAGTTGGGGCCCACGCCGTTCTCGTTCGCCCCCTACACCTGGTACGGGGATGCCCTCGACGTTCGGCTGGCGTCGGGCGCCCTCGATGCTCCGGGGGCGGCGGCCGCCTGGTTCCGGTTGCGCGTGCCGGTGATCGACGGCGAGCAGGCCACCCCGGTCCAGCAGATCGCCACGATGATCGACAGCGGCAACGGCATCTCCTGGGGCCTGCCGTTCGGAGAGTGGCTGTTCATCAACAGCGACATCAGCATGTACCTGCTACGAGCGCCGATCGGCGAGTGGTTCGCCCTGGAGGCGGTGTCCCACTACGACGACAGCGGGCGGGGCATCGCCGAGGCACGCCTCTTCGACGAAGGCGGCTACATCGGCCGCAGCCACCAGGCGCTCTTCGTGGACCGCATCGGCGAGTGGGGGACCGCGTAGGGCGGAGTACACCGTTCCGGCCCCTCAAGGGACGGTGCACACGCGAAGGGCGCTCCCCGGTGGGGGAGCGCCCTCGTGTCGCTCGGGATGCCCCTCGCTAGCCGGTCTGGCGCAGGTCCCTGCGCTGGAACAGCGGCACGGCGGCGGCGAAGCACAGCGCGGCCAGCCCTGCGAGCACGCCGAAGTGCACCCAGTTCATCCCCTGGTTGAGGGGATCACCGGCCAGGAAGTAGTAGAACGGCGACCACTTCGCGAAGCCGGCCAGGCTGTCGCTGAGCGGGAAGTACACGTTGGCGACGTACGCCGTCAGCGCGACGCCCGCGGAGCCGTACACGGCGGTCTTCACCCGGCCGGTCGCCGCACCGATGGCCAGGGCGAGCGCCCCGAACACCAGCGCCAGCATCATCCCGAGCAGTGAGGTGGCGGCCACGTTCCAGTAGCCCATCCCGAGGTTGGCGATCAGCGAGCCGCCGATGGTCCCCGCGAACGTGAGGAAGGCCACCACCAGGACGACCCCGACCATCGCCGCCGCCTTCCCCAGGACCACCCTGGAGCGGCTCACCGGGTTGGACAGGAGCAGGCCCATGGTGCGGTCGGCCTCCTCGCCGGCCAGCGCCTTGGCGCCCATGGTCAGGGTCACGGCGAGGAAGGCGATCGGCAGCGACAGGCTGAACACCTCGGTCTGGTACCAGCCCTCCGGCGTGGTCAGGTCCGCGAAGCCGACCATCGACAAGATGGCGTCGGGGAACTGCTTGGCGAAGTCCACGAGCATGTCGTCGACGAGGCGGTAGAACGGCCCGATGAACAGCGCCATCAGCACCATGACGTAGGAGACCACGATCATCAGGGTCTGATGGTCGGAGACCGCCTTGGCCGTGATGCCGGACACCCGGGCCGAGCCGGCGACCTTCTCCATGATCTTGCGGGTGCGGGGATTGGCGCGCAGGCGGTCGAGCATCGTCACCGCCACGCTGTGCTCCTCGAGGTCGCGGCGCCGCACGCCGATGACGGCGAGCGCCAGCAGCACCACGATGCCCGCCAGCAGCACCGACAGGTGGAACCAGCCGATGCCGTTGATCAGGGGCTCCGCCGCGTCGTAGTAGTACCAGGGGAACGCCTTGGGGACGCTCTCCCAACCCGACACCAGGGGCAGCAGGCCGGTGACGATGAACGACACCACCATCACGCCGGCGGTGGCGCCCGATGCCAGTCCCCGGTTGCCGGTCCAGGCGCCGATGGCCATGGCCATCGCACCGAAGAACACCGACACGACCACCAGGTGGACCATCAGGGCGGCGATGTCCATGCCGCCGGTGTCGGTGCCGACCAGGACCGGCACCAGGTACGCGGCGCCCCACAGCACCAGGACCCCGCCGGCCACGACCGTGACCAGCGAGCCCAGCTTGGACAGCAGCACCCGGACCCGGCTCACCGGGTTGGCGAGCAGCAGGCCGATGGTGCCGTCGCGCTCCTCTCCGGCGATGGAGGCCGCCCCCATGGAGAGGGCGAGGCTGCCCACGGCGAGCGCCCCGTACGACGCGAACATCGCCGAGTAGGCGAGGCCCGTCACACCGCCCCCCTCGGGGATGTTGGCGAGCGCCCGCCAGAACTCCGGCATCCGGTCGAAGAAGTCGGTGTCGATGCCGTTGTAGGCGGCCATGGCGAACCACAGCATGAGGGCCATGCCCCCTGCTGCGATGGCCATCCCCTTCCAGCGGTCGAGGATGGTCTTGGTGTAGACGTTGGCGAGCATCATCAGGCCGTCTCCTCCTCGTCCCGGTAGTAGGTGAGGAAGATCTCCTCGAGGTCGGCCTCATGGGTGGTCACGTCCACGATGTCGTTGTGCCCGGCCACGGCGTGCAGCAGCGCGCCGATGTGGCCCTCGTACGACAGCATCACCCTGCGCCGGAGCGCCTGGACGTCGGTGACGCCGTCGATGCCCTCGAACAGCGACGCCTCGACCGGCGAGCCGAACTGGAACTCGATCCGGCGCTTCGACCTGGCCCGCAACTCGGCGACGGCCTCGACGGCGATGAGGTGGCCGGTGCGGATGATGCCCACCCGGTCGGCCACCCGCTGCACCTCGGACAGGGTGTGGCTGGACAGGAACACGCTGCGGCCCTCGGCGGCCACCTCGCGCATCATCGCCTGGAACTCCCGCTGCACCAGCGGGTCGAGCCCGGACGAGGGCTCGTCCATGACCAGCAGGTCGGGCTTGCTCATGAACGCCTGGATCAGCCCCACCTTCTGGCGATTGCCGGACGACAGGTCGCCGACCTTCTTGTCGAGGTCGGCGGCGAGGCGGTCGGCCAGGTCGCCCACGTAGTCCCAATCGACCCCGCCGCGCAGGTTGGCGAAGTAGGTGAGCGTGTCGCGCCCCGTCAGATTGGGGTACATCGACAGGTCGCCCGGCACGTAGCCGATACGACGGCGGATGGCCACCGATTGTGCATGGGTGTCCATGCCGAGGATCCGCGCCGACCCGGCGGTCGGGAAGATCTCGTCCAGGATCGTCCTGATGGTGGTGGTCTTGCCGGCCCCGTTCGGGCCGAGGAAGCCGAACACCTCACCGGCGCGCACCTCCAGGTCGAGGGCGACGAGCGCCTCGACGTCTCCGTAGTGCTTGGTGAGGCCGGTGGTCTCGATGGCGGGGTCGTGGATCATGTGCGTCCTTCGTCGTCGGTTGGTCCTGGTGCGCCGTCGTCGGACGCGGCGAGCGCCGACATGGCTGCGATGAGGTTGGCGGTTGCTTCCTCGGTGAAGAGGCCGCCGCCGAGCATCTCGTAGAACGGAAGGGTGTAGCGGGCGAGCGCGGGCGAGGCGGTGAGCCCGGGGTCGGTGAGGTCCAGCCCCAGCAGGCGCTCGGCATGGCGGTGCAGGGCGAGCGCTCCCAACTGCCAGATGGCCAGCAGGGAGGCCCGCTCCCGGCCGTACTCGGAGGGGCGGATGATGCCCGACTCGACGCCCTGGGCGATGTAGGCCTCGGCGTCGTCCACCATGCCGTCGATCAGCCGGGCCACGGCGGGGGAGTCGTCGGTGAGGATGTGCGCCAGGTAGCGGCCCAGGTCGCCGCCCTCGTAGTCACGGAAGGCGGCGAGCACGTCCAGGTTGGGGCCGGACGCCAGCGCTTTGGTCTTGTGGTCGCGGATGACCTCGGCGACGTGGCGGTCGCAGGCCTCGCGCAGGCCGTCCATCGACCCGAAGTGGTGGATCACCAGGGCGGGGGAGACGCCGGCCGTGTCGGCCACCTTGCGGACCGTGGTGGCGGCGAGGCCGTGCTCGGCGACGCAGGTGATGGCGGCGTCGCGGATCCTCGCCTTGGCGGTGCGATCGTCGGAGGCGGTGACTGAACGCATGTTCAATATCCTACACGATTGTTCAGTATCGCGGGCGAATCGGGCCGTGATCGGGGCCGGGAGGGCCGGTGGTACCCTCCTCGGACCCGGAGGAGACATGGCCAACTACGACCACGCAGCGATCGAGGAGAAGTGGCAGGCGCGCTGGGCCGACGAGCGCACCTTCTACGTGGACGAGGCGAGCCCCGACAAGTTCTACAACCTGCAGATGTACCCGTACCCGTCGGGCGACCTGCACATGGGGCACATCCGCAACTACTCCTACACGGATTTGCTGACCCGCTACCTCACCATGATGGGCCACAACGTGCTGGCCCCGATGGGGTGGGACTCCTTCGGCCTGCCCGCCGAGAACGCCGCCATCAACACCGGCATCCATCCCCGCGAGTTCACCGAGACCCGCATCGAGAAGATGAAGCAGCAGTTGCGGCGGCTCGGCGCGGTGTACGACTGGTCGCGGGAGGTGGCCGCCCACACCCCCGAGTACTACCGCTGGACCCAGTGGCTGTTCCTGCAGTTCTGGGACGCCGGCCTCGCCTACAAGAAGCAGGCGCCGGTCAACTGGTGCCCGTCGTGCCAGACCGTGCTCGCCAACGAGCAGGTGGTCGGCGACGGCGAGTGCGAGCGGTGCGGCACCCCGGTGGAGAAGCGCGACCTCGACCAGTGGTTCTTCAAGATCACGGACTACGCCCAGCGTCTGCTCGACGACCTCGAGGGGCTCCGGGGCCAGTGGCCCGAGCGGGTGCGGATCATGCAGGAGAACTGGATCGGCCGTTCCGAGGGCGCCTCGTTCCGCATGGAGATCGCCGAGCGGCCGGGCGCCTCCGTCGAGGTGTTCACCACCCGGCCCGACACCTCCTTCGGGATGACGTTCGCCGTGCTCGCCCCCGAGCACCCCCTGGTGGAGGAACTGATCGCCGGCACCCCGCAGGAGCAGGAGGTGCGCGACTTCGTGCACCGGGTGACGCTGCAGACCGAGATCGACCGCCTCTCCACCGAGAAGGAGAAGGAGGGGCTGGCCATCGGCTTTCACGCCGTCAACCCGTTCACCGGGCAGCCGGTGCCGCTGTTCATCGCCGACTACGTGCTGATGACCTACGGCACCGGGGCGATCATGGCCGTCCCCGGCCAGGACCAGCGCGACTGGGATTTCGCCCGCAAGCACGGCCTGCCCATCATCCGCACGGTGCAGCCGCCGGAGGGCTTCGACGGGGAGGCCTACACCGGCGACGGCCCCGCCATCAACAGCGAGTTCCTCGACGGCCTCGGCGTGGAGGAGGCCGTCGCTGCGGCCACCGAGTGGCTCGAGGAGCGGGGGATCGGCGAGGCCACGGTGCAGTTCCGCCTGCGCGACTGGCTCATCTCGCGCCAGCGGTACTGGGGCTGCCCCATCCCCATGGTCACCTGCCCCGAGGACGGCCTGGTGCCGGTGCCCGCCTCCGACCTGCCGGTGCTGCTGCCCGACATCGAGGACTACCGGCCCAAGGGCCAGTCCCCGCTCGCCGCCGAAGAGCACTTCGTGGCCACCACCTGCCCCGTGTGCGGCGGACCGGCCCGGCGCGAGACCGACACCATGGACACGTTCGTGGACTCGTCGTGGTACTTCCTGCGTTTCGCCGACCCGGCCAACGACCAGGCGCCGTTCTCCCGGGAGAAGGCCGACTACTGGATGCCGGTGGACCAGTACATCGGCGGCATCGAGCACGCCGTCCTCCACCTGCTCTACGCCCGCTTCTTCACCAAGGTGCTCGGCGACCTGGGCTTCCTGTCGGCCTCCGAGCCGTTCGCCCGCCTGTTCACCCAGGGGATGCTCACCAAGGACGGGGCCAAGATGTCCAAGAGCAAGGGCAATGTGGTGGCCCCCGACGCCTACTACGAGTCGTACGGCGCCGACGCCATCCGCCTCTACCACTACTTCCTGGGCCCGCCCACCGACGATGCGGTGTGGAACGACGACGGCGTCGAGGGCACCTACCGGTTCCTCAATCGGGTGTGGCGCCTCGCCACCGGAGACGGCTTCGAAGCCGCAGACCGCGACCCGACGCCCGCCGACGACGAGATCCTCCGGGTGGCGCACCGCACCCTGCAGAGGGTGAGCGGCGACATCGAGCGGTTCTCGTTCAACACGGCGGTCGCCGCGCTCATGGAGTACGGCAACGCCCTCCGGGCCTACGTCGCCGGGGACGGCGGCCCCCGCCGCGAGACGCTGGCCGCCTGCATGGACATGATGATCCTGATGCTGGCCCCCATGACGCCGCACGTCGCCCACGAGATGTGGGAACTGGCCGGCCACGGCACGATGCTCGCCACCGAGCGGTGGCCGCAGTGGGACGAGGATCTGGCCGTCCTCGAGACCGTGACGATGGTGGTGCAGGTGAACGGCAAGGTGCGAGACCGCTTCGAGGTGTCGGCCGACATCTCCGAGGACGAGGCGGTCGCCGTCGCCCTCTCCAGCGAGAAGGTGCAGGGCTACCTCGGTGGCGGGGAGCCCGACCGGGTGATCGCCCGTCCGCCCAAGCTGATCAGCATCGTCGTCTCGTCGTGAGGTTCTCGGCCGCCGAGGCGGTCCGGGCGGCCGGCATCGACGAAGCCCGCCTCGCCGCCGTGCTGCCCAGGGTGTTGCCGTCGCGGGTGCCGGTGTGGCGGGCGAACCGCCTCGTCCGGCTGTGCTGGCCCCGGGGCATCACGGCTATGGCCCTGCCGTGGGGCGTCTACCTGGCGCCCGCGGCGCTGGAGCGGCCGCTCGCCGACCTGGGCCCGCTGATCGTGCATGAGCTCACCCACCTCGAGCAGTGGCGGCGGCTCGGCCCCCTCGGATGGGCCCGCTCCTACCTGGGCGACTACCTGCGGGGGCGGCGTGCCGGCCTCGGGCACTGGAAGGCCTACCGGGCGGTGGGCCTGGAGGCCGAGGCCCGGGAGGTGGCGGCGCAGCTGCGGCCGGAGACGGGGCGATGACGGGGCGCGACGACCGTCCCTGGCGGGTCACCGACGCCCTGTGGGTGTTCGGCGCCGGCCTGGTCGGCTCCACCGCCGCGTTGGCCGCGGTGGGTCCCGAGCTGACCGGCATGGAGACCTACGCGGTGGTGGTGCCGGCGCAGACGCTGGCCATGGTGGGCGCGGTCGCCTGGATGGCGTCCCGCAGCGCACGGCGGCGGCTGTCGCTGGGCCTCCGCTACGGCGAGGGCGACGCCATGGGCATCGTGTGGGGCCTGCTCGTGCAGGTGGCCGTCACCCTGGCGCTGCTGCCGATCGTCCACTTCGTGTTCGACGGCGAGGCCCCCACCCAGGAGGTGGTCGAGGCGGCATCCGGCCTGGAGGGCATCGGCGCGGCCCTGGTGGTGCTGGGCGCCGTGGTCCTCGCCCCGCTGGCGGAGGAGCTCCTGTTCCGGGGAGTGCTGCTGAGGGCGCTGCTGCGCAACAGGGGCCCGGCGTTCGCCGTGTACGTGTCGGCGGGGGCGTTCGCCGCGATCCACCTCCTCGACCCCAACGCCTGGCTGGCCGTGCCCATGCTGTTCGTGCTCGGCGTGGTGCTGGGCAAGCAGGCGGTGTCCACCGGGCGGCTGGGGATGCCGCTGCTCACCCACATGGCGTTCAACGGCCTGTCGGTGGCTGCGTTGCTGCTGGCCGGCTGAGGCCCGGCCCGGGCGCGGATCGGCCCGGGGCGGGAAGGGATCCGCCCCGGGCCGACACTCGAGCGGAGCGGGCTACCCGATCTTGCCCATCGGGAGGATCTCCTTGCCGTAGGTCTCCTCGAAGACCTCGGCGGCGGCCAGGTAGATGGCGGAGAACCCGCAGAAGATGCCCTCCCACCCGGCGATCTTGATCATCGTGTCCGCCGCGTCACCGGTCAGCCAGTGGCCGATGGCGAGGAGGAGGAACAGGATCGTCAGGGTGAGGAACACCACCTGGAGGGCGCGGTTCTTGGTGAGGGTGTTCAGGAACATGTAGCCCGTGAAGAGCCCCCACATGAACAGGTACCAGCCCAGGAACTTCGGGTCGCCGGCGGCGAGGCCGCCGCCGAAGATGATGATGAACACCAGCGAGAGCCAGAACAGGCCGTAGCTGGTGAAAGCCGTCACCCCGAAGGTGTTGTTCTTGCGGAACTCCATGATCCCGGCGATCACCTGGGCGATCCCACCGTAGAAGATGCCCATCGCGAGGACCATGACGTCCATCGGGAAAAAGCCCGCGTTGTGGATGTTCAGCAGGACCGTGGTCATGCCGAAGCCCATCAACCCCAGCGGTGCGGGGTTGGCGCGCGCCTCCATCTGTCTTCCCCTTTCGTGTGGAAGTGTCGTCCCAGTCTGTCGGCGCCCCCGTGAGGCTCGCTAGGGGCGAATGTCCCGAGCCTCGCGGGAAGGTTGCGCCATGGCAGCCGTTCAACCCACCGGCGGCTCGCCCCGGGCGGCCGAGCGCGCGGTCCGCTCGATCCGGCGCTCCCGCGTCTCGGGGCGCTTGGCAGCAGCGATCCAGAAGAGGACCCCCTTGCGGACCGATGGGGAGAACGCGTCGAACGCGCTGCGGGCGCCGGCCGCCTCGAGCGCGGTGGCCAGGTCGCCGGGGACGATCAGGTCCTCGACGTCGTCGTAGCGCGACCAGGAGCCGTCGGCGCCGGCGGCGTCGATCTTCGCCTGCCCCGCAGGGGTCATCAGCCCGGCGGCGGTCACCCGCTCGACCCGCTCCTTGTTGCGACGCGACCAGATGCTCCCGGGGCGGCGCGGGCTCAGCCACTGCCGCACGCGGGCTTCGTCGTGGGTCTGCACCTTGGAGTCGATCCACCCGAAGCAGAGCGCCTCCTCGACGGCCTCGTCGTAGGTGAGGTCGCCGGGCCGGGCGGCCCGTTTCTTGCGGTACACCAGCCAGACCCCGTCGGGCCGTCCGTGGTGGGCGGCGAGCCACGCCCGCCACTCGGCCCGATCGGCCGGCTCCACGTGCGGGGCGTCGTCGCTCACGGCGCACCCAGGCGGGGTGGGGGGATGCCGGCCTCGGCGAGGAGCGAGCGGACGGCTTCGAGCGGCAGGCCGATCACATTGGTGGGCGAGCCCCTGATCTCCTCCACGAACCACCCGGCGGCGGCCTGCATGCCGTACGCCCCGGCCTTGTCGTAGGGCTCCCGCCCCGCCACGTACCGGTCGACCTCGGTGCCGGTGAGGTCGCCGAGGCGCACCCGGGTGAGGGACGTGCGCTCCCTCGTCTCGCCACCGGCGACGAGGACGACGCCCGTGAGCACGTCGTGCCAGCGGCCGGAGAGCAGGCGGAGCATGCGGCGGGCATCCGCCTCGCCGTCCGGCTTGCCCAGGATCTCGCCCCCCGCCCTGACCAGGGTGTCGGCGGCCAGCACGACGCGGCCCGGGAGGCGGGCGGCCACCTCGGCGGCCTTGCGGCGGGCCAGCAGCACGACGGCCTCCTCCGCAGCCGTGCCGGCCGGGATGCGCTCGTCGGCGTGGGAGGGCACCACCTCGAACGGCAGGCCGACGGTCTCGAGGAGCCCGCGGCGGCGGAGCGAGGAGGAGGCGAGGACGAGTGGCGGGCCGCTCATGGGCCCGAGTCTGGCATCCCGTCCGGTCACGCCGTGGCGCCGAGGCGGGCGAGGAGGTCCTCGACCCGGGTGCGGATCTCGTCGCGGATGGGGGCGACCTCGGTGGGGGAGAGGCCGGCGGGGTCGGGGATGGGCCAGTCCTCGTAGCGGACGCCGGGGACGAAGGGGCACTCGTCCCCGCAGCCCATGGTCACCACCACGTCGGCGCGGCGGATGTCGTCCTCGGTCCAGCGCTGCGGCCGGGCCACACCGAGGCCGACGCCGGCGTCGGCCATGGCGGCGGCGGCCGACGGGTTGACCTCGGCGGCGGGGTCGGAGCCGCCGGAGAGCACCTCGACGGCCCCGCCGCCCAGGTGCCGTGCCCAGGCGGCGGCCATCTGCGAGCGGCCGGCGTTGTGGACGCACAGGAACACGATCGTCGGGATGGTGGCGGCCATGGGCTCCCCCGTGGTGGTTCGGGGCAGGCTACCCGGGCGGAGAAGCCAACCTCCGACTCGTTCAGTTGCAAGGAGGGCCGAACGTCCCATGTCAAGGGACCTTTGCCCCCAGTGTGTGCCGCGGCTTGCGAGATACGCTGCAGGAGATGCAGACGATGCAGCAGAGGCACCCAGACGCAGCATCGGCGGGCGGCCCGCAGGGGGCCCGCCGATGACCACGCTGCTCACCACCCGCGACGTCCAGGCGCTGATCAAGGTGGACAAGTCCACGATCTACCGCATGGCCGAGTCGGGGCGGTTGCCCGCCATCAAGGTCGGCAGGCAGTGGCGGTTCCCCGAGGACGAGGTCCTCGCCTGGCTGGGCCGCCGCGGCGGCACCGTGGAGAGCGGCGGCGGCCTGCGCTCGCTGGCCGGCAACGGGACGATGCAGGCCGTGGCCGACGTCGCCGGCGAGGTCCTCGGCGTGATGGTGGTGATCACCGACATGGAGGGCCGCCCCCTGTCGGAGGTGGTGAACCCCTGCGGCCTGTTCGGGGTGGTCCACCGGCCCGACACCGTGGAGCGGTGCATCGCCGGGTGGCGGGAGTACGGGCAGCTGATCGACCTCACCCCCCGCTTCGCCCCCAGCCATCTCGGCTTCCTCTGTGCCCGCAGCTTCGTGCGGGTGGGCTCGTCGCTGGAGGGGATGGTCATCGCCGGGGGGATCGCCCCCGACGAGTGGCCGCCTCCCGCCGAGCGGATCGACCGCCTGGCCGAGGGGCTGGGCATGGACGCCGCGGAACTGGTCGCAAGCATCGACGGCGTCTACCGGGTGGGGGCGGCTGAACGGGAGAGGATCCTGACGCTGCTGCCGAGCCTGGCGACGCTGCTCTCCCATCTCGCAAGTGAACGCGGGCGCCTGGTCGAGACGCTGGAGGCCATCGCCTCCCTCGCCGGCCCCGCCTCGACAAGGAGCACAACGTGAAGAAACTGCTGGTGCTGGGGGCCGGGACGGCCGGGACCATGGTGGTCAACCGGCTGCGGCCCCGCCTCGACGCCGACGAGTGGGACATCACCATCGTCGATCAGAGCCACACCCACTACTACCAGCCCGGGTTCCTGTTCATCCCGTTCGGGATCTACGGCGTCAAGGACGTCGAGCGGCCCCGCCGCGACTTCATCGCACCCGGGGTGACCACGGTCGCCGCCGAGATCGAGTCGATCGACCCCGAGCAGAATCGGGTGGCGCTCGGCGACGGGCGGGTGCTGGAGTACGACTACCTGGTCATCGCCACCGGGACCCACCCCCGTCCCGATCAGACCCCCGGCTTCGAGGAGGGCCTCGGCGACAACGTCCACGAGTTCTACACGGTGGAGGGCGCCGCCGCGCTCGCCGAGAAGCTGCGCGGCTGGCAGGGCGGCAGGCTGGTCGTCAACATCATGGAGTACCCCTTCAAGTGCCCGGTCGCGCCCCTCGAGTTCACCTTCCTCGCCGACGCGTGGTTCCAGGAACAGGGGATCAGGGACGACGTGGACCTGATCTACGCCACGCCGATGCCCGACGTGTTCACCAAGCCGGTGGCCGCCAAGCACCTCGGCCACCTGCTGGAGGAGAAGGGCGTGACGGTGGAGGCCGACTTCTACGTGGAGCACGTGGACGCCGAGCGGGGCGTGCTGGTCTCCTACGACGAGCGGGAGCTGCCGTTCGACCTGCTGGTGTCGGTGCCGGTGAACATGGGCGCCGATGTCATCGGGCGGTCGGGCCTCGGTGACGAGTTGAACCACGTGCCCGTGGACAAGGCAACGTTCCTCAGTCGCGATCACGCCAACGTGTTCGCCATCGGTGACGCCGCCGACCTCCCCACCTCCAAGGCCGGCTCGGTGGCGCACTTCGCCGTCGAGGTGTTCACCGAGAACTTCCTGCGCTACATCGAGGGGCTCCCGATGCTGGAGCAGTTCGACGGGCACGCCAACTGCTTCATCGAGTCGGGGCACGGCAAGGGCCTGCTCATCGACTTCAACTACGACACCGAGCCGCTGCCGGGCAAGTTCCCCCTGCCGGGGATCGGGCCGTTCTCGCTGCTGCAGGAGACCCCCGCCAACCACTGGGGCAAGATGATGTTCCGGTGGGTCTACTGGAACATCCTGCTCCGGGGCCGCGACCTGCCGCTGCCGGCCGAGATGATGCTGGCCGGGAAGGAGCGCTAGCCATGGCGGCGGCGACCACCACCGACCGGCTGGAGGCCATCGAGCAGAAGCTCGACGCCCTCGCCGACCAGATGGGCTATCTGGCGGCGGCCACCCGGGACGCCGAGCTGCGGCGGACCCAGTGGGACGACCTGCGCTCCGACCTCACCCCCATCATGGGCGAGGCGTTCCAGGTGGTCAGCCACGAACTGGACGAGGTGCGCGAGTTCGTCCAGCCCGCCGACCTGTGGCGGATCCTGAAGCGCATGGCCCGCAACACCGAGCTGATCGAGCGGATGTTCGACCAGCTGGAGGGCCTCAGCGACCTCACCACCGAGGTGGGACCGCTGGGGCGGGACATGTTCCTCACCGCCATGGCGAAGCTCGACGAGATGGAGCGCAAGGGGTACTTCGCCTTCGCCCGCGAGGGCATGGGCGTGCTCGACCGGGTGGTGACGTCGTTCGGGGAGGACGACGTCCGCCAGCTCGGCGAGAACATCGTGCTGATCCTCAACACGGTCAAGGAGATGACCCAGCCCGAGGTGATGCAGTTGCTGCAGCGGACCGCCCACGAGGTGCGTGAGGCCGAGGTCGAGGAGATCGGCCTGCTGCGGCTGATGTGGAAGATGCGCAGCCCGGCCGTCCGCAGGGGCATGAGCCGGATGCTGAAGGTGCTCGAGTCGTTCGCCGACGTGACGCCGGCGACGCTCGAGGGACGTGAACGACAGACCGACGGCGCCGACTGACGGCGTCCGACGAGGAGGTACGACGAACATGGCCACACAGGTCATCGCAGGGCAGGAAGTCCAGGTCGACGACGAGGGCTTCATGACCGACCCGGGCGAGTGGAGCGAGGAGATCGCCGAGGCGCTCGCCAGGAACATCGCCATCGACGCGCTCACCGACGAGCACTGGAAGGTCATCCGGTGGCTCCGTGAGGACTTCGAGGCGGAGGGCGAGACCGCCACGCTGCGGCGGGTCTCCACGATGGGCGGCGTGCCCACCAAGGCCCTCTACACGCTGTTCCCCAAGAAGCCGGCCAAGAAGATGTCCTACGTCGCCGGGCTGCCCAAGCCCAAGGGCTGCGTGTAGGCGAGCGGAACGGAGACGCACTCATGACCACCGAGAACCAGGAGATGGTCGTCCCGTCCTTCATGGACGGCGACGACACCGACCGCAAGCTCGCCATCATCTGCTCCAAGGGCACGCTGGACATGGCCTACCCGGGCCTGATCCTCGCCAACGGGGCGCTCGAGAACGGCATCGAGACCCACCTGTTCTTCACGTTCTGGGGGCTCGACATGGTCAACAAGAAGACCATGGGCAAGCTGACCATCTCGAGCGCAGGCAACACGTCGATGCGCTTCCCCGGCACCTCGATCTCGATGCCGCAGATCCTGTCGTGGATCCCCGGCATGACGGCCTTCCTGTCGTGGATGATGCGCAAGCAGATCCGCGACCTGCAGGTCCCGCCGGTGCAGGAGATGCTGCAGCACGTCGTGGACGCCGGCGGCCACCTGTGGGCCTGCAAGATGTCGGCCGACATGATGAAGCTGGAGATCGACGACCTCTACGACGAGGTCGAGGACATCATCAACGTGGACGCCTTCATGGCGCTGAGCGAAGGGGCCCAGGTCCTCTTCGTCTGAACCGTGCACGGAGGGGAGGAGGGGCCGCCGCACTCGCGGCGGCCCCTCCGCGTCGGCCCCGGGCCGCAGGCGCTACGGGGCCGGGCAGCCGGTGTCGCGGCGGATCAGGATCGCCGCCGGCCGCCGCTCCTCGAATGTGGAGACCACCGGGTCGAGACCGGGGAGGAGGTCTCATCCGCCCCCGCCCGCCGCGTGGGGGTTCCCCGTGTCGGGGCCGGGTGGTACAAGGTCGGTGCCGCCTCCCGGAGCCGTTCGTGGACCGATCCCATCTGGCCGCCGCCGCCGTGGTGCTCGCCACCGCTGCCATCGCCGGCGCCTGGTATGCCCGCTCTGCCCCCGAAGCCCCGCCGCTCGCCGTGGTCGCCGCCGCACCTGCCGCCGCCGGGGCGGTCACCGTCCACGTGTCCGGCGCCGTCGCCGCTCCCGGCCTCGTCGAGGTGGAGGAGGGTTCGCGGGTGGCCGACGCCGTCGCTGCTGCGGGAGGGGCGCTGCCCGGCGCCGACCTGGGGGCCCTCAACCTGGCGGCGCCCATCACCGACGGCCAGCAACTGCTCGTCCCTGCCTCGGCAGGCACAGGCACGGCGGGTTCGGCCGCGGCGGCGGGCGACGGCAAGGTGCGGGTCAACACGGCCGGGCTCACCGAACTGGAGCGACTGCCCGGCGTGGGCCCGGTGTTGGCCGAGCGGATCAGTGAGCACCGTGACACCTACGGCCCCTTCCGCACCGTGGAAGACCTGCTCGACGTGCCGGGCATCGGGGAGGGCAAGCTGGCGGCCCTTCGCGACGCCGTCCAGGTGCCCTGAGCCGGCTGCGCCTGCCCGCCGGGCCGGGCCGGACGGCGGTGGCCGCCGGCGCCGCCGCGTGGGCGGGGGCGCTCTGCGGCCTCGCGTCGCCCTGGGCGATCGGCGCGTTCGCGGTGCCGGCGTTCCTCGCTGCCACGCTCCGGGCCCGGGTGGTGCTGGTGGTGGCCTGCGCCGCACTCGCCGCCGCCGTCTCGGGGTCGGTGGCCGGGGCCCGGGACGCCGCCCGCCTCCACGCCGACCTCCCCGCCGGGCCGGTGGTGGTCGCCGCCCGGGTCGCCTCCGACCCGATCGACCGGTGGGGGGCGCCCACCGTCACGGTCGACCCCACGCACCTCCTCGACGGCGGCGTCTGGCTGCCGTGGGCAGGCCCCCGCCTCGCCCTCGAGACTGCTGCCGGCCTCTCCGCAGGGGACCGGGTCGTCGTGGAGGGCGCCGTGGTGGCGGCGCCCGGCCGGGTCGGGAGGGTGGAGGTGGCCGGGCGCCTCGCCGCCCGCAGCGTCGCCAGGACGGGCGGCCCCGGCGACCCGTTGTTCGCCGCGGGCAACCTGCTGCGGGCCAGGGTCCACGCCGGGGTCGGCCCCTTCCTGCCGCGGCCGGCGGCCGCGCTCGTCGCAGGCTTCCTGATCGGCGACGTGCGCTCGCTGCCCGATGCCGACGCCGAGGCGCTGCGGCGAACCGGCCTCACCCACTACGTGGCCGTCTCCGGGTCGAACGTCGCACTCTTCCTGGCCGCCTGGTGGGTTGCGCTGGGCCCGCTCGGCTGGGGCCCGCGCCGCAGGGCGCTGGCCGGGTTCGCCGGCCTCGCCCTCTTCGTGGTGGTCACCCGTTGGGAGCCGTCGGTGGTGCGTGCCTCGGTGATGGCGGGCATGGTGCTCGGCGGCGTGCTCGCCGGCGTCCCGGTGGATGGTTGGACGGCGCTGGGAGCGGCGGTCGCGGTGCTGCTCGCCGTGGCGGGGGGCCTGGCCACCGACGCCGGGTTCCAGTTGAGCGTGGCCGCCACGGCGGGTGTGCTCGCCGGGGCCGGCATGTGGAGCCACCGACGGCCCCGCTGGGCGTGGACGGCGCTGGGGGCCACCACCGCCGCCCAGGTGGCCGTCGCCCCGCTGCTGCTGGCGCACTTCGGCACGATCCCGCTGCTGGCGCCGCTCGCCAACCTGCTGGCGGCGCCGCTGGTCGCCCTGGCGACCGCCGCCGGGGGCATCGGGGTGCTCACCGGGCTCCGGCCGGTCACCGCCGTCGGCGTCGCCGCCGCCGATGCCGTGCTCGCCGTGGCGCGGACGCTGCAGGACCTTCCCCAACTGGGCTGGGGCGCCGCGCTCGGCGTCGCCGCCGCCGGCGCCCTGGCGCTCCGGAGAGGGCTGCGGCCGCTCGTCGCCGCCGCGGGCGCGGTGGCGCTCGCGGTGGCCGTGGTGGCACCCGGCCGGCTCCCCGCCGGGGCCGAGATGGTGGTGCTCGACGTCGGCCAGGGCGACGCGATCCTGCTGCGCGACGCCGTGGGAGCGGTGGTGCTCGTCGACGGCGGGCCCGACCCGGCGGTGCTGCGGAGGGCGCTCGTGTCCCGCCGGATCGACGAGATCGCCCTCCTGGTCGTCACGCACGAGCACGCCGACCACACCACCGGGCTGGCCGGGATCACCTCCTATGCCCGCGTCCACCGCGCCTGGGTGGCGCCGTACGTCGCGGGCGGCTCCGTCGACGGCCTGCTCGGCGAACTGGCCGCAGCGGGCGTGCCGGTGGAGCGTCCCGTCGGCGGGTGGCGGGCGTCGGTGGGGTCGTTCACCCTGCAGGTCCTCGGGCCGCAGCGCCGGTACGCCTCGCCCAACGACGGGTCCCTCGTCCTGCTCGCCTCCGCCGCCGGGACGACCGCGCTGCTCGCCGGCGACATCGAGCGGATCGCCCAGCGCGAGCTCGGGACCGTCCACGCCGACGTGCTCAAGGTGCCCCACCAGGGCGCCGCCACCAGCGACCCGGGGTGGCTGGCCGCCGTCGGCGCCTCGGAGGCCGTCATCAGCGTGGGGCCCAACACCTACGGCCACCCCTCGGCCGACGTCGTGGAGGTGCTCGAAGCCGCAGGCGCCGTGGTCCGCCGCACCGACCGCGACGGCGACGTGGTGGTCCGGTTCGGCGGGGCCGGGCCCGCCGCCGCCCCCGTCGGTGCGCCCCGCTACGGTGGCGGCGATGAAGCCCGTCCTCGCCGTCATCGGCCCCCGCGACGCCGGCCCCGGCGAACGCCTGGAGATGCTCCGCAGGGCCAACGCGCTGCTGGAGCAGGCCGGGGTGGACGGCGTCGATCGCATCGACGTTCCCCCCAAGGGAGGCGGCGACGACGGAGAGGGCAGCCTCCGGGCCCAGGTGGAGGCCATGATCCCTGCCCTGCAGAGCGGGTCGCTGTTCGGGGGCGTCCGCGGGGTGCTCGTGGTGGATGCCCACCAGTTGCTCAAGGCCGAGGCGGATGCAGCCGCCGCCCTGGTCGAGACCGTGGACGGCTCGTCGGCGATGGTGGTGTTCGTCTCCGATGGGACGCTGCCCGGTGCGCTCGGCAAGGCCGTCAAGGCGGTGGGGGAGACCGTCACCGTCCGCAAGATGCGGGAGAAGGACGCAGCCGACTGGCTCGCCCACCAGGCCCGCGAGCGGAAGATGAAGTTCGAGCCGGAAGCATCCAACGCCCTCCTGCAGCGGTTCGGGTCGGACGTCGCCTCCATGGGCCAGGCGCTCGATCAGCTCGAGACCGTGGAGGGGCCCATCACCCTCGACCAGGTCACGGCTCGCTTCGCCAACCGCCCCGACGAGCCCATGTGGCACTACAGCGACGCCGTCGCCGCCGGCGACACCGGCCAGGCGCTCCGCCGCCTCGCCGACTTCCTCACCCACGGCCATCCCCTGCAGTTGATGGCGTTCCTGCTCGGCGACCTGCGTCGCCGCGCCGTCGCCGCCGCCTCGCCCGACATCGCCACCTTCGCCGAGCGGATCGGGTCGTCGCCCGACCACTACCCGACCCGCAAGGCGTGGGCGGCCCGGGAGGCCAGCACCCCCGACGACCTCCGCCGGGCCGTCGACGCCCTCGCCCGGGCCGATCTCGCGCTGAAGACCGCTCCCGAGGCCACCCACCGGGTCACCATGGAGCGACTCACCGTGGCGCTGTGCCTGTGGTACGGGCGAA
>JAHLKU010000041.1 GCA_020444505.1 Actinomycetota bacterium
CTCTCTCCGGGACACCTTCTTCTGCCTGGGTGCCCGGCTTTGGGGTCTCGTCGGGGCACTCCCGACGGGTGTGGTTCGGGGTGCGACGGTTCGAGTCCCTCCGGGCGTGCGGGAATCCTTCGGGTTCCTTGGCGGTTCGGCTGCGCCCAACTGCATGCGGTGGGGCCGGCGCGTCGCCCTCCGTGCCCCGGCGGAGCGGGGGGCGGGCGGCTAACGTCCCGCAGGCCGTCGGACGACTCGAGTTCGGCGTTGGGCACCGGTGGGACAACAGAAGGGGACCATCATGAACGGTGGGAAGTGGAGAGTGGTGGGGGTCGTAGCGCTGATGGTGATGGGACTCACCGTCGGAGCGGGCGCGATCGCCCTGCCCGAGAACGACGACATCGCGGACGCAGAGGTCATCGGAGGCCTCGACTACGTGGTCGACGGTTCCATCGACGGCGCGACGCTGGAGACCGGCGAGACCGACGACGGGTGGTGTGGGAACCCCCGGGAGAAGTCGGTGTGGTTCACGTACACCCCGGCGGCGACGTCGATGGTGTACGCAGAGGTGAAGACCGACGGCTTCTACCCGGCGCTGCTGGTGTACAAGGGCCAGCCCGGCGCGACGGTCGAGGAACTGACGCCCGTGGGCTGTTCCACCGGGAACGGGTACGTCGTGATGGAGCTCCAGGCGGACACCACGTACTTCATGTCGGTGTCCCGCGCCGCCTGGACGGGCGAGATCCACGGCGACTACACCTTCGGTATGTACTCGCTGGAGAACGACCTGTTCGCCAACGCCAAGCAGCTCACCGACCTGCCGGCGCACACCAGGGGGGTCAATTACCCCTTCTACTACTACGGGCCCATCGACGCCGATGCTCGGATCGCGTCGCCGTACGTCGTGTCCACGCTCGAGGAGGGCGAACCGGCCCCGTGCGGGGACATCGGCTCCACCCTCTGGTACCGGTGGACGTCCGACATCACGGCGCGGATGGTGGCGCACACCTACGACGTGAGCGGCGACGACGAGACGTTCGTCCTCCCGCCCGACGCCGACCCGGCCGCCAGGACCGACTTCGACACCGTCGTGGCCGTCTACGAGGGCCCGCTCGGTGCCGACTTCGGTGACCTCGCCCTGCTCGGCTGCAACGACGACGACGGCCAGGGCGTGTCCCGGGTCGAGTTCGACGCCGTGCCGGGCACCACCTACTACGTGCAGGTGGGCGGCTACAACGCCGACCAGATCGAGTCGCTGATCCTCTCCGACGGCGCCGAGGCGGACGCTGCCGGCAGGGCCATCTACGGCCCCTGGGGCAGGTTCGACCTGACGCTGACGGCGATCTGCCGCGGACGTCCGGCGACCATCGTGGGCACCGACGCCGGCGACGAGATCGGCGGGACCCCCGGCAACGACATCATCGCCGCCATCGGCGGTGACGATCTGGTCTACGGCCACGAGGGCAACGACATCATCTGCGGCGGCCCGGGCAACGACATCATCTTCGGAGGCGACGGCCGGGACAAGGTCTTCGGAGAGGCCGGCCGGGACTGGATGTACGGCGAGCGGGGCTACGACATCCTGCTCGGCGGCAAGAAGAAGGACAAGGCATGGGGCGGCCCCAAGGTGGACCGCTGCGTCGCCGAGAAGGAGAAGAAGTGCGAGCTGTGAGCTGAGCAGCCGCTTCGACGAGGAACCGCCCGGGGCTCGCCCCGGGCGGTTCTCTTGGTGGACGGCCGTGCGGCGGTCAGATGGTGACGAGGCGCAGCAGCGTCACCGACGCCGGGTCGAGGCGCTTGAGGCGGACCGCCACCTCGCCTCCGGCGGGAGCATCCCGCAGATCCACCACCGCCAACCCGTCGCGCAGCGAAGCCGTCGAGCCGATCTCCTCCCAGTCCGCAGCCGGATCGTCCCGGTGGAGCAGCTCGACGGTGAACCGGCCCTCCCCGCCGCGCACGATCAGGAACCGGCGCCCGGCCGCATCGCCCTCGTCTCCGGGGAGAACCGTGATGTCGGTGGCGGCGACGTCCTCGTGGGGGAGCCCATCGGACAGCCGGTCCACGAGCAGAGAGGTCAGCCGCATCGAGGTCAGGCGCTGCCACGACTCCCACTCGACGGTCTGCACGATCACTGCATCCGCCTCGGCGATCCGGTCCAGCAGGTAGTCCTCGGCGTTCAGCACCGGGCGGCCGCCCGGGTTGGCCAGGGATCCGCTGCGCCCGATCGCACGCCAGTTCACGGCCACCAGGGACCGGGTGTACGGGGCGAGGTGCTCCTCCATGGTGAACTCCATGAAGGAGTCGCCGAGCACCACGGTGAGGCCCCCCGGGACCTCGGCGCCGTCGGCGAGGGTCGATTCGATCAACTCCACCTTGGGCGTGTTCTTGGCGACACGCTGCTTGGAGGAGTCCACCGTGACGCCGTCCCGCTCCACCCAGACCGGGGTGTGGGTCTCGGTGATCGAGAGGCTCATCTGGCGGGCGAGGTTGCCGGCACGCTCCTCCGGGGGCCCGAAGACGAGGTCGTCGTCCGACCACCACCCCGGCCACAGGTGCTCGACGATCGCCTCGGCGCCCATCGCCGCCCCGAGGTAGTTCCAGTGGGTGTCGTCCCGGAAGTACACCGATTCCCCGTCCTGCGCGGCGGCGAGGAGGACACCCCAGGTGTCGACGTACCCCTCGGGCGGATCGGTGAGGAGCGCGTCCCTCAGTTCGGTGGCGTGGCCCTGGGCGCAGGCGGCGAGCGGTGCGAGGTCGCCCAGCCGCTCGGGGTAGACGGTCCACTTCTGCGGCGAGATCGTGAAGGCGACGTCGCGCCCCGACGCCGCCAGCACCGACATGAGGAGGTCGGCACCGGAGACGACGGCCTCCGGTGAGGGGAGGGCGTCGGAGCAGACGGCCGTGTAGGTCTCCGGGTTGAACAGCCATCCGTCGGCGCCGATGGCCACGTCGCGCTGGTTGGGGGTGTCTCCGAGCACGTGGAAGTCGATCCATGCGTCGGCCCGTACCCCCAGGTCCCGCAGCGGCACCCGGTCCACGAAGTACGCCGAGATCTCCCGGTAGAACGACGAATCGAGGAGCCGCCCCGGGGAGAGCTCCGGCGTCTCCGCCAGGGCCCGGTTCTCCAGGGAGGGGTCGCTGCGGCCACCGGCGAGGAACAGCAGCAGCGGGGTCGTGAACACTGCCGCTGCGGCGATGGTGATGACGAGAGCGGTAGAGCGTCGCATCAGAACTGGAAGTAGAGGAACGGGCTGAACGACCCGCTGGCCACCACCGCCAGCGTATAGGGCAGGGCCACGAGCAGCAACGCGGCCCTGGCGAGGGCGGCGGGGCGCGAGCGGCCGATGAGGCGGACCCCGGCTACGAAGCTCCCCGGCAGCACCACAGAGAGCGATCCGGCGGCCAGCGCGGCGAGCGCCCTGGTGGTCGAAGCCTCGCCCACCGCGGCGGTGAGGCCGGTGCCGGTGAAGCCGAACATCGCCTGGAGGTAGTGCCAGGCGGCGGCCAGCGACTCGGCGCGGAACACCACCCACCCGACCATGACCGCCAGCAGCACGACGGCCCGCCGCAGCCAGGCGGCGGACGCCCGATCGACCGGCCGCTGGCCGGTGACCCGCTCGACGATCAGCAGGGTGCCGTGGTAGGCCCCCCACACGACGAACGTCCAGTTGGCCCCGTGCCACAGGCCGGTCAGCAGGAACACGACCACCAGGTTGCGGTACGTCTTCGCCGTGGAGCCTCGGCTGCCGCCCAGGGGGACGTACAGGTAGTCGCGGAAGAAGGTCGAGAGCGTGATGTGCCAGCGGCGCCAGAAGTCGGTGATGGACAGCGCCGAGTACGGCCGCCGGAAGTTCTCGGGGAAGTGGAATCCGAGCACGCGGCCGAGGCCGATGGCCATGTCCGAGTACCCGCTGAAGTCGAAGTAGATCTGCACCGTGTACGCCGCGATGCCGAGCCAGGCCGCGGCGGTGGTCAGGTCGCCGGGATCGGCGCCGAAGGCGGCGTCGGCGATCTGTGCCACCGAGTCGGCGATGAGCACCTTCTTGACCAGGCCGTGGACGAACCGCACCACGCCCTCGGCGAAGTCCTCGACCCGGGTGGTGCGGTCCCGGAGCTGGTCTGCGATCTGGTGGTACCGCACGATCGGCCCCGCGATCAGCTGGGGGAAGAGCGATACGAAGAGGGCGAAGTCGAGCGGGTTGTGGAGGCGCTCGGCCCGCCCCACGGCGACGTCGATGGTGTACGACATGCTCTGGAACGTGAAGAACGAGATGCCGATGGGGAGGCCGATGTTGGTCCACGCGATGGTCCCGACACCGAGCGCCTCTCCCACGCCGTTGAGTTGGTCCACGAAGAAGTTGGCGTACTTGAAGTACCCCAGCAGCAGGACGTTGACCGTCACCCCCACGGCGACCCCGATGTTCCGCTTCCGCTCGTCGCCGCGGGCACGGGCGTCGGCTGCGTAGCCGCCCGCCCAGTAGTTGACGGCGATCGACGCCGCCAGGATGAACACGAAGACGCCACCGCCCCACGTGTAGAAGAGGATGGAGCCGGCCAGGAGCACGTAGTTCCTGGCCGCCCGGGGCACGAGGAAGTACACGCCGATCACGACCGGCATGAACAGGAAGAGGAACTCGAGGGAGGAGAAGACCATCCGGTGCGACCTAGGTGGGCGGAGTGTACCCGCGGCCCGCCGGGGTCATCGGCGGCCGGCCGTCCCGGCCGCGGGCGCCGCCCGGGCCATCAGGACCAGGGCCATCGCCGCCACCGCCACGCACTCCGCGGTCACGAAGGCGGCCACCACCCGCGAGGTCGGGTCGGACGGGCCTGCGGCCAGCACGACGGCGCCGCTCACCGCCCCGAGCAGCCAGGTCGTCTGCACGGCGGCCGTCCGGTGCTCGGCCACCAGGACCAGGACCAGGCCCAGGCCGCCGAGGGCCAGGATGCTGCCGGCCGAGATGAAGGCGACCACCAGGGCGGCCGGATCGGTCTGGGGGGCGAAGACCAGGCGGATCACCCACGGTCCCGCCAGGTACCCCGCCGCCCACCCGATGCCGGCCGCGGCGAAGGTGCCGGCGGTGGTCGCCAGCACGATGCGGCGGAGCGCCGGCCGGTCGTCGCGTACCACCAGTTCGGTCAGCGGGGCCGTGAGCCTGGTGGCCAGGCCGAGGGCGAGCAGGTAGGGCGCCCGGAACAGGGCGAGCGCCAGGAACAGGGCGGTGACCTCCACTTCGGGCGCCCCGATCCCCTGCAGGATCAGCGGTCCCGAGTTGAGCACGATCTGGGCGATCAGGATGCCGCCGGCAAGGCCCCCCAGGAACCGCAGCACCGGCTGGCGGGTGCCGCTCCGCACCGGCAGCCGGACGGCCTCGGGCCAGAAGACGGCGACGGCAGGCCCGAGGGCCAGGACGAGGGCGAACGCCACCACGTCGTCGGGCCAGACCACGATGGCAGCGATGCCGAGCGCCACCCGGAGCAGGTTCTCGGCGGCGATGTTGGCGGCCGTCGCGTAGTACCGCCCCTTCCCGGCCAGCACGCCGCGCTGCAGGCCGACGAAGCCGGCGCCGAGCGCGATGGAGAACACCAGCAGCGGCCACCACGGCGAGGTGGACCCGAAGATCCGCTCGTCTGCAGCGCGGGCGGCCACGCCCATCGCTGCGGCGACCCCCAGGACGACGGCGGAGAGGCGCGGCACCGTCCCCGCCACGCCGAGGGTGTCGCCGTCCACCGAGATCGTGCGGATGGCCCAGTGCTGGATGGGGAACGTGAACAGGGCGGCCGACACCGCCCAGAACGTCCACAGCACTGCGATCGGGGCCATGGCCTCGTCCCCGTAGGCCCGGGTGCCGATGGCGATGTAGGCGTAGGCGCAGAGCCCGCTGACGGCGGTGCCGGCCAGCATGGCCGCCGATTCCCGCAGCGGCCGGGCGCGCCGCGCGGAGGGCTCCGGGGTGTGAGACATGGACATCGATTGTACGGCCGGGGCCCGGGGCTCCCTCGCATCGGACACCGCTAACGTGGCGCCGTGACCCACGAACCCGCCGCCTTCGCCCGCGCCGTGGACGGCTACCGCCGTGCCGTCGCTACGTCCGGGCTGCCCGAACCGGGGATCCTCGCCGCAGAGGCGGCCGTGGAGGGTCTGCAGGATTGGTCCCTGCACGGCTCCCTGGACGACGTCCGCGAGTGGTTCCTGGCACAGCGGGCCGCCAACCCCATGAGCGTGCGCCGGGTGCCGGTGGAGGAGTGCCGGGGGTGGTTCGTGGAGGAGGGCACCGGGTACCTGCGCCACGAGAGCGGTGAGTTCTTCGTGGTCGAGACCGTCGAGGTGACCATGTCGGACACGCGCGAGGTCGGGACCGGGGGATGGTGCCAGCCCGTGATGACCCAGGTGGGCGACGACGGCGGCATCCTCGGCCTGGTCCGGAAGCGCTTCGACGGCGTGCCCCACTACCTGGTGCAGGCCAAGGCCGAGCCCGGCAACTACGGCCTCGTCCAGTTGAGCCCGGCCGTGCAGGCCACGTTCTCGAACCTGAGGCGGGCCCACGGCGGCACCCTGCCGCTGTTCGCCTGGTACTTCTACCCCGACGTGCCGGAGCGTTGCACCGTCCTCGCCGACGTGTGGTTGGCCGAGGACGGGGGCCGGCTCTTCAACAAGCGCAACCGGGGGATGGTGGTCGAGGTGCCCGAGGACGAGGACGTGGATCTGCGCGGCGACTTCCGGTGGGTGTCGCTGTGGCAGGTCGAACGGCTCTTCCACGAGGACGCCTGGGTCAACCCGCACCTCTTCCGGCTGATCTCGCTGCTCGGCGCCTGAGCTCGGGCGGTCCTAGCCGCCCGGCCGATGGCGGTCGACGCCGCACACCCTGACGGTCCCCGCAGGCGCCGCCCGCAGTTCCACCTCGATCCCGTCTCCACCGAGGAGGAGGAGGCGTCTGGCGCGCCCCGAGAGGGCCCGCCACTCGAGCGAGGCGACGGCGGTCCCTCCTTCGTCGGTCCAGGCCACCACGAGCCAGGAGTCGCGGTCGGCTGCAGACTCCACCGACACACGGATCTCGGTGGGCGCGGCGACGGCGAGCCTCACCGATGCGCCGGCCTCGTTGGTCACACAGCCTCGGTCCATGGTGCCGTCGACCACCCTCGGCTTGACGCTGCCTTCGGCCGATCCGTAGAACGAGGCCTTCAAGCGCACGGTGGCGTCGTCCTCGATCGTCCGGTCGGTGAGCTCCTCGGCGGCGGTCTGGGTGACGGGCCTCTCCGGCACCCACCCGTCGGCGACGAGGGACGCCAGGCCATCCAGGTCGAGTTGTGTGGAACTGACGAGGTCGTAGATCTGCAGCGACCCGAGGTAGGGCTCTCCCTCGTCGATGAGTGTGGCCATTCGCTCCACCACCGGCCGGATCGACTGTGCCCATGCCGTCCGGTCGGCGAGCGACGATCGGAGGCCCACGGCGTTGCACGCGAGCAGGGCGCCGAAGACGGCGGCCGCCGAGGCGGCCGCCCATCGCCTGCGGAACGGGCCGAGGTGGGGCACCACCACCAGCAGCACCAGCGGGGTGACGTTCATCGAGACGTTGCCCCGGCTGAGGCTCTGCCGCACCAGCGCGCTTCCCGCCAGATACAGGGCCGCCACGGTCACTGCTGCGATGTCGAACGGGGTGAGGCGGCGACGCACGAGGAGCGTCGCCAGCCAGGCGGTGCCACCCGCCAGGAGGACCCAGGTGGCGTTCGGAGGAAGCCGGGTGAGGTCGGATACGAACTCGTTGAGGCTGATCACCACGGCGAGCGGCAGTTCCGGCACGCCGCGCCGGACCGTTGCATAGTCGCTGCCGAAGAGGAGCCCTGCCTGAGAGAGGAACCAGGCCGCGTAGATGAGGCTCGCGGCCGCGATCGGAGGCCACCACTTCCGCAGCGTTCCCTCCAGCACGGCGAGCAGGCCGACACCGGCGACGACCACCGCCCCGAGGGTGGAGGAGGCCACCGCCCACGTCAGCATGGCGGCCACGGCCAGCCGGTGGCCCCACGACGGCTCGGGCCGCTCCTCGATCAGGAGCGCCGCCCCGATGAAGCACGACAGCGAGATCGGGGTGCCGATGTGCGGAGACGCGAAGAAGGCCGAGGTGGAGAGGAAGTTGATGGCCGCCAGAGCGCCGAGGGCGGGGAGCGCCCCCGCGCCGCGGCGCCGCAGATACCACCAGAACAGCATCGAGAAGGCACCCCAGGCGACGGCGCGCGGGAGGTGGTACCACGGCCAGTAGTCCATCCCGAACACCTGGTGCAGGGCCTGCGTCTGCAGCGTCGTGCTCAGCTGCCAGTGCCCCCGGTGGGGCCGCAGCAGGTCGCCCAGGTCGCCGAGCCGGCGCATCGCCAGGTGGTCCCAGACGTCGGTGAGGAACCACAGGTTGCGGCTCCACCACGCGACGACCAGCGCACCCGCGACGACGACGGCGAGGGCGGCGAGGGCCTCGTGGCGGAACCCGGGGGGACGTGCGGTCCGGCCAGCCAGGAGGGGTGTGGGGGTGCGATGCCGGCGTTCGAGCCCGGAGCTCAATCGAATGTGGCGGCGTCGCCGAAGGACAGCCCCCCGGCGTCACGCTCCGAGACCGTGGGGTGGCCGTCGTCCACGAACGGCCACTCGATCCCGACCTCCGGGTCGTCCCAGGCGAGGGTGACCTCGGACGGCGGGTCGTAGGGGCCGGTGAGATTGAAGAGCAGGTCGGCGCCGTGGGGGATGTAGAACCCGTGGGCGAACCCCACCGGCAGCCAGTACATCCGCCGGTTCTCGGCCGAGAGCCACACGCCGTGCCACTTGCCGAACGTGGGCGAACCCCGCCGCATGTCCACGCCGACGTCCCAGGCCTCGCCGGCCACGACCCGCACCAGCTTCCCCTGGACGTGGCCGGTCTGGTAGTGGAGCCCGCGGAGCACGCCGCCCACCGACCGGACGTGGCTCTCCTGGACGAACTGGTGGTCCAGGCCGAGCCGGTCGAAGAAGTCGGCCGCCCAGGGCACGAGATGGAAGCCGCGGTAGTCCTCGAACACGGGGGGTTCGAGGACGAGGGCTCCCGGCAGGTCGGTCTCGATGATGTTCATCTTCGCCCCTTCGATGCAGTCGGAGGCTACCACCGGCCCGCGGCGGCACTGGTGCGGCGTTCTGGCATAGTGCAGGGGTCGAGCGCCCGGAGGAGTCGTGGGTTCGTCGGAATCGGTCCAATGCAGCGTGGTCATCCCGGTCTACAACAGCGAGGGCTCGGTCGGCGAGGTGGTCGACCGCACCGTCAGGGTCTTCGAGGAGACGGGCCGCACCTACCAGATCGTGCTGGTGAACGACGGCAGCACCGATGGGTCGTGGGAGGTCATCGAGCAGAAGGCGCGGGAGAACCCGTCGGTGGTCGCGGTGGACTTCCTGAAGAACTACGGCCAGCACACGGCGGTGTTCGCCGCCATGCGCATGACGACGGGCGACTACGTCATCACCCTCGACGACGACCTGCAGAACCCGCCGGAGGAGATCCCGGTGATCCTCGAGAAGGCCGAGGAGGGGTACGACCTGGTGCTCGGGCAGTTCCGGCGCAAGAAGTCCCCGCTGTACCGGCGCATGGGCACCAGGGTGATCGACTGGATGAACCGGAAGGTGTTCGGCAAGCCGAAGGACCTGATCCTCAGCAACTTCCGCTGCATCCGCCGCGACGTGATCGACCGGATCGGCGACTACCGGGGCTCGCACCCCTACATCCCCGGCCTGGCCCTCATGTACTCGCGGCGGCCGGTGAACGTGCTGGTGGAGCATCGCCCGAGGACCATCGGCACGAGCGGCTACGGGTTCCGCAAGATTCTGGAGCTGGTGTTCCGGATCCTGTTCAACTACTCGTCGTTCCCGCTGCGGTTCGTGAGCATGCTCGGCCTCGCCGCGACCGGCGTCGCGCTCACCATGGCCACCGTCATCTTCCTGCGGGCGCTGATCGTCGGCACCACCGTGCCGGGGTGGGCGTCGGTCGCCGTGATGCTCGCCTTCTTCAACGGCCTGATGCTGCTCATCATCAGCATGCTCGGCGAGTACGTGGTCCGGATGCTCGACCAGATGAGCCAGATCGAGAGCTACCACATCCGTGAGATCGTCGGCGACGATGGCTGAGCGGCTCTTCGTCATCGGAGGGCAGCGCTGCGGCACCACGTACCTGCACGGCCTCCTGGACGAGCATCCCGAGATCGCGATGGCGAGGCCGGCGCTGCCGGAGCCCAAGTTCTTCTACGACGACGACCTGTACCGGCGCGGGCTGGACTGGTACGACGCCCACTTCTTCGCAGAGGCAGGCGACGAGCCGGTCCGCGGCGAGAAGAGTGTCGGGTACCTGGAGTCGGACCGCGCCGCGGAGCGGATCGCCGGCGCCTTCCCCGGCGCCTCGCTCGTGGTGCTGCTGCGCGACCCGGTGGACCGGGCCGTCTCCAACTACTGGTTCACGGTCGGCCACGGCCTCGAGCACCGTCCCATCGACGAGGCCCTGCGCGACGAGGACGCCGGCATGGTCGAGCGGGACGGCGAGTGGTTCCTGGCGGGCGGGCGGAGGATCGCCGCCAACCCGTTCATCTACGTGCGGCGGAGCCGGTACGTGGAGGACCTGCGCCGCTGGTCGGACCGGTTCGGCAGGGACCGGATGCACATCATGGTGTTCGAGGACACGATGGGCTCGGAGACGGCCGTGGCCGGCCTCTACGGGTTCCTGGGGGTGGACGCCTCGTTCCGGCCGTCGGCCCTCGGCCGGGTGGTCCACGCCTCGTCGCGTGACGGCGAGCTCCCGGACGGCCTCAGACGCACGCTGGCGGAGGGGTTCGAACCGTACAACCGGGCCCTCGAAGCCGAGTACTGCGTGGACCTCGGCTCCTGGCGCCGGGAGGGTGCGGCGTAGGGGCCCCGGTCAGGAGGCCACGCGCTCGGCCGCGTACTCCCGGATCGCCGAGATCACCGTCTCGACGTCGTCGTCGCTCATCGCGCAGTGCAACGGGATCGTGACGATCTCCTGCCACAGACGGTCGACGCGGGGGAGCGCTTCGGTGACGTAGGGGGCGAACATGGGCTGCACGTGGTTGGCGATGTAGTGCAGGCCGGTGCCCACGTCGCGGTCCTTGAGGAACATCATGAACCCGTCGCGCTCGTCGGCTGCGACCCGGATGATGTAGATGTGCGGGGCGACCCGGTCGTAGTCGATGTCCATGGTGACGATGCCCGGCAGGTCGGCGAACGCCGCGTCGTAGCGCCGTGCGATCTCCCGGCGGCGTGCGATGAACCCGGGGAGCCGCTTCATCTGCTCCAACCCGACGGCGGCCGCGTAGTTGGGCATGTGGTAGCGGTAGCCGGGCGAGATCACCTGGTACAGGTACGAGCGGGTGTTCTTGTACCGGTTCCAGGTGTCCTTGTCGATGCCCAGCATCCGCTGGCGGCGGAGCTCCTCGGCGAGGCCGTCGTCCTCGAGCGCGACCGCACCCCCCTCGCCGGTGGTGATGTTCTTGATGGGGTCGAAGCTGAAGCAGACCAGATCGCCCTTGCCGCCCACCATGGTGCCGTCGGCGTGCTGCGACCCGAAAGCGTGGGCGGCGTCCTCGACCACCCGGATGCCGTGCTCGGCGGCCAGGGCGTAGACGTCGTCGATGCCGCCGGGGTTGCCGCAGTAGAGGACCGGCATGACGGCCTTCGTCCGGGGTGTGATCGCCCTGCGGACGTGGTCGGGGTCGATGAACAGGTCCTCGTCGCGCGACTCCACGAACACGGGGGTCGCCCCGAGGGAGATGATCGGCTGGATGGTGGCGGCGAAGGTCAGGGAGGGGACGATCACTTCGTCGCCGGGGCCGATGCCGATGGCCGACAGCGCCAGGTGCAGGGCCGAGGTCCCGGTGTTGACCGCGATGACGTTGCGGGCGCCCAGGTACTCGGCGACGGTGTTCTCGAACTCGTAGGTGACGGCGCCGAGGCCGAGCCAGGCCGAGTCGAACACCTTGCTCATCGCAGCGATCTCCTCGCTGCCGGTGACGGGTCTCGAGATGGGGATCATGGCGCCGGCCTCTCTCTGTGCGCGGGGTCGAGGCATCATAGGACGGGCCCCGGGGTGGCTCCGGCCGGATCGGGCACCGGTGATAGAGTCGCAGACCGGCCCCCCTGCACCGGCACGGACCCCGGCCCCGACCCCTCGCGGAGGCGACCGATGGCGACCCAACCCGCCCGCAGCATCGTGGTGGCCGGCCTCGGCCGCCACGCCGACAAGATCGTGCTCCCGGCGATCGAGGCGTCGCCGCACTGGCGCCTCGCCGGGCTCGTCTCGGGCCGCCCCGACGCCGCCGCCCGGCGCGCCGCCGACCTCGGCACCGGGGCGTTCCCCACCATCGCTGCGGCCGTCGCCGCGACCGGTGCCGACGCCGTCTACCTGGCGGGCCTCCCGGCGGTCCACCACGCCGGCACGATGGAGGCCCTCGACGCCGGTGCGCCGGTGGTCGTGTGCGAGAAGCCCCTCGGTGTGGACGGGTCGGAGGCCCGGGACATGCTGGAGCGAGCCGAGGCGTCGGATGCGCTGCTCTACGAGGTGGTGGCATACCAGCACCACCCGCAGTTCGAGGCGCTGGAGCGGTTGATCGGCTCCGACGAGATCGGCGGCCTGGTGCACGGGTACGCGAGGTTCTCGTTCCCGTACCTCCCCGAGGGCGACTTCCGCTACCGCCCCGACGACGGCGGCGGAGCGCTGCTCGACGCCGGGGTCTACCCGCTCTCGCTGGCCGTCCACCTGCTGGGCGGCGGCGACCTGAGGGTGCAGGCGTCGGAGTACCGGGGCGCGCACGACGTCGACGTCGCCGGCGCAGCCACGCTGACCGATGGCGCAGGGCGCTCCTTCCAGTGCTCGTGGGGCATGGGATCGGCCTACGCCAACACGGCGAGGATCGTGGGGACCGCAGGCACCGTCGAGGTGCCGCGCCCGTTCTCCAAGCCGGCGGCATTCGACGAACCGCTCCAGGTGATCGGAGGGTGGGGGGAGCGGACGGCCGCCCCCTACGACGCCGCCGACCAGTTCGTCCGGATGATGGACGACCTGCACCTCCACGCCGACGACCGGGAGTGGCGCGCCGCCGCGGCCGAGCGGATCGCCGCGCGGTGGGCCGTCCTCGACCGGGTGCGGGCGTCCGCGGTCCGCAGCGGCTGAGCCGACGGCCGGGCGCCCGACGGCACCCCATCGGGGCGCCGGGAGGGCGGCGGCGCACCGGGGGCTCGCCACTACTGTTGGCTCGCGTTCCGGGTCGATCTGGCAGGAGGTGACGGCGTTGGCGATCCTGGTGACGGGGGCGGCGGGGTTCATCGGGTCCAACCTGGTCCGCCACCTCCTGGAGAGGTGGCCCGACCGCCGCATCGTCGGGTACGACCTGCTGACCTACGCCGGCCATCTCTCCAACCTCGCCGACGTCATGGACCACCCCCGGCACACCTTCGTCCGGGGCGACGTGGCCGATCGCGAGTCCGTGGCGAAGGTCTTCGCCGAGCACGACATCGACGGGGTGATGCACCTGGCCGCCGAGAGCCACGTGGACCGCTCGATCGTCGACCCGATGGCGTTCGTGCGCACCAACGTGGTGGGCACCACGGTGCTGTTGCAGGAGGCGGCCCGGGCGTGGGAGGGGCGCGAGGGGGTGCGGTTCCACCATGTCTCCACCGACGAGGTGTTCGGCGCGCTCGGCGCCGAGGGGCGCTTCGACGAGCACACCGCCTACGGCCCCAACAGCCCGTACTCGGCGTCGAAGGCGGCATCCGACCACTTCGTCCGGGCGTGGCACGAGACCTACGGCCTGCCGGTGGTCGTCACCAATTGCACGAACAACTACGGGCCGTACCAGTTCCCGGAGAAGCTGATCCCCGTCGTCGTCACCCGGGCGCTCGCCGGGGAGCGGGTCCCGGTGTACGGCCGGGGCGAGAACGTGCGGGACTGGCTGTACGTCGGGGACCACTGCGACGCGCTGGCGCTGGTGTTCGAGGAAGGCGCCACCGGCGAGACCTACTGCATCGGGGGGGACGCCGAGGCCACCAACCTGGACCTGGTCGGGATGGTGCTCGACGCCGTGGACGGGGCACGCGGGGCCGCCGTCGGGACGTCGCGGGAGCTGATCGAGTTCGTCACCGACCGCCCCGGCCACGACTTCCGATACGCGATGGACATCGCCAAGATTCGTGCCGAGCTCGGGTGGGAGCCGTCCGTGGGGCTGGCCGAGGGGCTGGCCAGGACGGTGGACTGGTACCTGAGCCACCGGGAGTGGATGGAGGAAGTCCAGGGGGACCAGCACCGCGAGTTCACCGACTCGTGGTACGGGAAGCGTTGAAGGGGAGGCCATGTCGCACGTGGAGCACCGAGGAATCCTGCTCGCCGGGGGGAAGGGGACCCGTCTGTACCCGCTGACGGCGTCCACGAGCAAGCATCTCATGGCCGTCTTCGACAAGCCGATGGTGTACTACCCGCTGACCACGCTGATGATGGCGGGGGTCCGCGAGATCCTGGTCATCTCGACGCCGGGGGACCTGCCCCGGTACCGGGCGCTGCTGGGTGACGGTGCGCCCTGGGGGCTGCGGGTCGAGTACGCAGAGCAGGCCGAGCCCCGCGGCATCGCCGAGGCGCTCGTCATCGGGGAGGAGTTCATCGGCGACCGGCCGGTCATGCTCGTGCTCGGCGACAACCTCATCTACGGGCGCTACGACTTCCTGCGCAAGTCGGTGGAGGACGACCCCACCACCGCCAGGATCTTCGCCTACCGCGTCGACGATCCCTCGAGCTACGGGGTCATCGACTTCGACGACGACGGGACGGTGCTCAGCATCGAGGAGAAGCCGAAGGACCCCAAGAGCCACTGGGCGGTGCCCGGGCTCTACCTCTACCCGGCGGGGGCGGCGGCCGAGGCGCGCAGCCTCGCACCGTCGGGGCGGGGCGAGATGGAGATCACCGACCTCAACCGGCGGTACCTGGAGCGGGGCAAGCTGCGGGCCCGCAAGATGGGCCGGGGCACGGCGTGGTTCGACACCGGCACCCCGCAGGACCTGCTCGAGGCCGCCAACTTCATCGAGGCGATCCAGCGCAGGCAGGGCCTCATCATCGGCTGCCCCGAGGAGGTGGCCTACCGGCAGGGGTTCATCGGCCACGACCACCTGATGAGGCTGATCGGCGACCTGCCGGCGTGCGCCTACCGGGACTACCTGCAACTGGTCGCCGAGGACCTGGTGTGAGCGAGGGGCACGACCCCGCCGGCGAGGGCGAGCCCGCGGTGGGCGAGCCCGGGACCGCCGCCGAAGCCGCACCGGAGGCCGCACCCGGCTCCGGCCCCGGCTGGCAGCGCTGGCTCCCCTATGCGGTGTACGGCATGTTCGCCCTGCGGGTCCTCATCGCACTGGTGGTGGCCCGCGGGTGGTTCTTCACCAACGACGACTGGGACTTCCTGACCCGGGAGCACTGGGGCGACATCACCGACCCCCACGCCGGCCACCTCAACGTGGTCGCCGCGACCTGGGCGTACGTGGTCCGCGGCGTCGTGGGGCTGGACTACTGGCCTGGCTACGCCTTGCTCGCCGCGCTGGCGTGGCCGCTCGTGGGCCTCGCCGCCTGGTTCGTGTGGCGGCGGATGGACGTGGACCGGCGCTGGGCCGCGGCCGGCGCCTGCCTGCTGATGTGGCTCGGCACCGCCGCCTGGATCCAGTTCGGCCACGCCGGCCAGGGGATCGCCGCCGCCGGCATGGTCGTGGCGATCTACCTGGACCAGCGGCCGCTCTCGGTGCGGACGGCGGTCCCCAACGTGGCGGTCTCCCTGATCGCCGTGTTCTCCTCCTCGACGGCCGGCCTCGCGGTGCTGGTGCGGGCGGGGCTGGGGCTGATCTACCGCAAGTGGAACGCGGTGGTCGCGGCCGGGGCCGTGGCGGTGGTGTACGTGCTGTCCCGCATGGTGTTCTCCAGCCTCGGCCCCGGCACGTTCCGGGTCGGCCTCAAGGGCCTCACCGACGTGTCGGCGACGGTGCGCGTCACCCTGGAGGTGATCGGGGTGGGCGCCCGCTCCTTCCTCCCCTGGCCGCGGTCCCTCGCCTGGCTGCTGGGCCTGGCGGTCATCGCTGCGGTGCTGGCGGTGCTGTGGCGGGCGCGCCGGTCGTACTTCGCCACGGCGCTGATCGGCAGCGCCGGCGCCTACTTCGCGGTCTCGCTGATCACGAGGTTCCTCGGGCGCGAACGGAAGCTCACCGAGGTCCTCGACGGTGACTGGGGCTCCATCACCGGCCCGCGGTTCGCCAACCTGGCCATCGCCTTCGCCATCGTGGCGGCGGTGCCGATGCTGTCGCGGGCCCGGCTCCGGTCCCGGGCCGCCATCGGCGGGCTGGCGCTGTCGATGGCGGTGATCGGCGTCTGGAGCCTCGTGAGCACGTTCGGGATGTGGGATCGGGTGGCCGACAAGTCGGAGCACCCCCAGGCGTCGTGGATCGCCCCGATCGTCGAGTTGAGGGCGGCCGGGGAGCCGGGCTACCCGACGGAGTGGCGGAAGATGCACCCGTCGCTGTCGAGCTTCTTCACCCTGGAATCGATCGACTACCTCGTCGAGGCGGGCCTGGCGGACTCGCTCCTGGCGTCCGACATCTACCGGGCAGGCGACGTGCCGGACATCGGGGAGGCCAAGGCCCGCGGCCGATTGCGCATGAACGTGCGGCCGGACCGGAGGACCGACGGCGGCTGGGAGGACCTCGGCAAGGACCGGGCGCCGGGGTGCGTGCTGATCGAGGGCAGCAGGAAGTACCCGGTCGAGGGCACGGCGCGGTTCCGCCTGGAGCGGGTCGGGGGCAACGACGTGACGCTGCGCTGGACCGACTCCTGGGGGAGGGGCACCGTGGCGGTGTCCGAGCAGTACTGGCGGAACGGCGAGGGCGCCGTCGCCGTGGAGATCGTCGGGCCGGAGAACGGCGCCGCCGGGGCACACCTGATCGTGGAGAGCGACGCCGTCGAGATGTGCTTCGACTGAGCGGGAGGACGCCGCTCCGGCACCAGGGCCGCTTCATCGAACCTTCATGTCCCCGACACCGGGCAGCGATGTGCCGTTCCGATACTCGTGGCAGATGTTCACGACAAGGAGCGACATCATGAGAAAGACCATCGGCTTCCTCCTCGTCGTCGGCCTGCTGGTCGGCGCGATGGCGGCCGTCGCGCTCGCCGCCACGTCGGGAGGCGACATCGCCCAGACCGTCGCCGAGGGGGGCTTCGTCGACGACGACGGCGACGGCGTGTGCGACAACTTCGTCGACGACGACGGTGACGGCGTCTGCGACAACGCCAACGGCGCCGGGACCGGCACCGGCGACGGCTACGCCCACATGGGCGGCCGCACCGGCGACGACGACTGGGCGGGCGGCCGCGGCGCCTCCGGCGGCAACGCCTACCAGGGCACCGAGGGCGGCGGCGAGTTCGTCGACGAGGACGGCGACGGCGTCTGCGACCACGCAGGCGACGGCGAGCAGCAGCAGATGGGCCACGGCCACGGCCGCAGCCGCTGACCGATCCCGGCCTCCCCTCCGGCCCGTCCGGCGGGGAGGCCGGGAACCGGGTTCAGGGAGAGAACGACGTGGCCCGCACCCCCGACACCGACACGACCACCGGCGAACCGCGCAGCGGCCTCGGCAGGCTGCGGCGCCGTCTCTCGCCCCCGGGCATCCCTCAGGACGACCGCAGCCGTGCCCGCCTCGTGCTCGACACCCTGGTCCTCCACCTCCATCCGGCCCGCATCCCGGCGCCGACCCTGCGCTGGACCTACACCTGGGGCCTCGGCGGCCTGGCCGCCCTCCTGCTCCTGCTGCTGGTGGCGACCGGGGTGTTCCTGCAGGCCAACTACACGCCGGCGGCGCCCGACGCGTACCTGGACGTGCTCGACCTGCGGTCGGACGTGTGGTTCGGGGACCTGATCCGCAACATCCACCACTGGTCGGCGAACCTGCTGATCGTGGTGGCGGTGCTGCACCTGCTCCGGGTGTTCCTCACCGGCGCCTACCGCCCGCCGCGCGAGGTCAACTGGATCTTCGGCGTGCTCATGCTGCTGCTGGTGCTGGCGGCCAACTTCACCGGCTACCTGCTGCCGTGGGACCAACTGGCGTTCTGGGCGATCACGGTGGGCACCAGCCTGCTCACCTACATCCCCCTCGTCGGCGACCGGCTCGCCTCGCTGCTGCTCGGCGGCCCCGAGGTGAGCGGTGCGACCCTGCTCAAGTTCTACTCGCTGCACATCTCGGTGATCCCGCTGAGCCTGTTCGCGCTCATGTCGCTCCACTTCTGGAGGGTGCGCAAGGACGGCGGGCTGACGCTGCCGCGGCGGGTGGACGAGGAGCCCGAGGAGAAGCCGGAGCGGGTGACGACCATCCCCCACCTGGTGCGCCGCGAGGCGGTGTGGGCGCTGTCCTGGCTCGCCGCCATCGTGGTGTTCGCCGCGTTCGTGGCGGCCCCGCTGGAGGGGATCGCCGACCCGGCGGTGAGCCCGAACCCCGCCAAGGCGCCGTGGTACTTCATGGGCGTCCAGGAGTTGCTGCTGCACTTCCACCCGTTCGTGGCCGCCGTGGTCGTCCCCGGCATCGTGATCGGCGGGCTCCTGCTGCTCCCGTTCCTCGACGTGGACTCGGCGAGCGTCGGCGTGTGGTTCCGGTCCCGGCGGGGCCGGTCGCTGGCGGCGATGGCGGCGGGGCTCTCCCTGGCGCTGACCCCCGCCTGGGTGCTGGCCGACGAACTGGTGCTCGACTGGGCGGGGTTGCTGGCCGGGTGGCCGGCGGTGGTCGCCAACGGGTTCGTGCCCCTCACCGTTGCGGTGGTGGTGCTGGCGGCGCTCGACCGCTGGGTGGCCTGGAGCCTGGAGGGCACCGTCGAGGAGCGGGTGTTGTTCGTGGTCTCGTTCCTGTTCGTGGCGCTGGTGGTGCTGACCGTCATCGGCATCTTCTTCCGGGGACCGGGCATGGAGTTGACCTGGCCGTGGGCGATCCCGGCGGCGCACTGAGGTCGAGATGAGCGAGCATCCCCCCACCTCCGATCCCACCCCGCCCCGTCCGTCGCTCCCCCCCGGGGCCCCCGTGGTGCGCTCGACGAGCGCACCCGGCGGCCCCGCCCCGGGCCCGGCCCCCACGTCGCCGGGCTCGGACGACGCCGCCCCCTCCGCTCGGGAGCGGGCCCCGCGGACCGAACGCTCGTCCCGTCGGCCGCACCGGGTGCCCGCTCCCGTCGGGGCGGCGCCCGACGATGGCGGCGGGGAGGGAGCCGGGGTCACCCGGCGGTCGTTCCTGAAGGCGGCCGGCTACGCCCTCGGTGCCGTGGCGGCGCTCGAGGTGGGCGGCGTCGCCCTCGCCTACCTGCAGCCGCGCGCCGGCGCCGGCCAGTTCGGCGGACCGGTCGAGGCCGGCGCGGTGGACGACTTCCCGCCGGGGTCGGTCACCCAGGTCGCCGCGGCCCGCAGCTACGTCACCCGGATGGACGACGGCGGGTTCCTCGCCGTCTACCAGCGGTGCACCCACCTCGGCTGCACCGTGCCCTACGACGAGGCCGCCGGGCTGTTCGTGTGCCCGTGCCACAACTCGCAGTTCGACGACACGGGCGAGGTGCTGAGCCCGCCCGCGCCCCGGCCCCTCGACCTGTTCGCCGTCTCCATCACGGACGGCGTCGTCGTGGTGGACACCTCCGCCCCCATCGCCCGCGGCTCCTTCACCCCCGACCAGGTGGCCTACCCATGAGCGACACGACCCGCATCGAGACCATCGCCGGCTACGCCGCCGCGGCCCTGCTCGTGATCGGCCTGGGGGTGGTGCTGGCCCTGGAGCCGACGCGCATCGACGCCGCCGCGGATCACCTGGTCGCCGAGCAACTCGACGGCGCGATGACCACCTACGCCGAGAACTGCGCCGTGTGCCACGGCCTGAGCGGCGAGGGGATCGGCGCCACCCCGCCCCTGGCCACCGATGCGCTCCGCTCCGTGGCACCCGAGGACCTCCAGAAGACGATCTCACGGGGCCTGTTCGACACGGCGATGCCGGCGTGGGCGATCGCCGAGGGAGGGCCGCTCAGCGACTACGCGGTCGCAGAGCTGGCGGTTCTGATCAGAGAGGGCGACTGGGGCGACGTCCGCGACCGGACCGTCAACCTGGGCCTGGCGCCGCTGGTGCCGTTCACCACGGAACCGGACCCCGCCGTGCTCGAGGTGGTCGGCGCCCTCGACGACGGCGCCGTGCTGGTGGCGGGGCTGGAGACGTATGCGCGCGACTGCGTGGCGTGCCACGGCGCCGACGGCGCCGGCACGGCACTGGCGCCCGCGCTCGACGACCCGGCGCTGCGCGAGACCTCTGCCGACGAGGTGGTGCGCACCATCTCGCTCGGGGTCTCCGGCACCCTGATGGCGGGGTGGGAGGGCACGCTCGCCCCCGCCGACCTCGATGCCCTGGCAGCCCTGATCGGCCGCTGGGACGAGGTGCCGGCCGGCGCGGTGCCCCCGCCCGCGAACGACGTCCCGGTGACCGAGGAGTCGCTGGCCCTGGGGGAGTCCCTCTACCAGGCGAACTGCGCCCAGTGTCACGGCACCGACGGTCAGGGCACCCGGATGATCCCCCCGCTGAACGAGCAGGCCTTCCTCGCCGACACGCCCGACCTCGCGATCACCCAGATCGTCACCCAGGGCGTGCCGGGCACCCCCATGCCGGCATGGGGCGACCGGATGACCGCCGCTGAGATCCAGGCGATCGTCGGGTACGTGCGGGCATGGGAGCCGACCGCTCCCGAGGTGGCCACGCCGTCGCGGCCTGCGCAGGCCGGTCCGCCGTGGATGCGGGACGAGAGCGCCACGGTCGCGGCGGCCGAGCCCACGGACTGGCGGGGCATCGCACTCGCCGGGGGCGTGCTCCTTGCAGCCGCCGGCCTGCTGGGGGCGGGCTTCGCGTCGTTCGTGCGCCACGCACGGCGCCCGCCTGCCGGGGAGGGCTAACCGACGGCAGGGACCGGCATGATCTCCACCGGCTCGCAGATGGTGGACGTGCCGATGCCGCGGGAGGCCAGGTCGTCGAGGATCACCGGCAGCGCCCTCACGTAGATGCCGCCCCAGATGTCATGCATGAGGGTGACGTCCCCTGCCTCCCATGCCGCCGCTCTCCGCAGGACCGTGGACGACGAGTGCGAGGCGTAGTCGCCGGAGTTGCCGCGGGCATCCCAGAGGACGACGACCTGGCCGTGGTCGGCAGCGATGCCGCGGACCCGGCCGCTGACCCCACCGCCCGGAGGCCTGAGACACACGGGGGTCGTGCCGGTGGCCGCCTGGATCGCCGTCGCCGTGTCGGCGATCAACCGGGCGACCGTTGCCGACGACTTGGCGGGCAGGTCGTGGTGGCGATAGGCGTGGCTCTGCAGCGAGTGGCCCTCCTCGACGATCCGCCTGGCGAGGTCCGGGTGAGCGTCCACCTTCCACCCGAGGACGAAGAAGGTGGCCACCGCACCGTGCTCGGCGAGGATGTCGAGGATCTGCGGCGTCCAGTCGG
>JAHLKU010000042.1 GCA_020444505.1 Actinomycetota bacterium
CCTGCGAAGGCACGAACCCGAACACGATCTTCTCCGGCCAATCCGCAGGCGGACCAGCCATCGCGTCGCAGGCGGAGCCTTCACCGAGGAACAGGCCGTCGATGCCGCACACGCCGGTGTCGATGGAGCCGTCGGCGAGGCCGGCGCGCACCATCTCGACCGTCTGGGCGGCCTCGGCGGGCACCATCGCGTCGTGGAACGGCGCGTAGGTGATCCCGTCGTTGGCGGCCGTCAGGGCGTAGATCCCGCCCATGAAGTTGCCTTCGATCGCCGCAGCGATGTTCCGGAAGACCGCGAGGTCCACCCGCTTCATCGCCGAGGTGGCCAGGTACTCCGAACCCGGAGCCGTGCCGCCGGCGAACGTCGTGAAGTACTCGTCCTGGTCGACACCGATGGCCCAGAACCCGGCTTCGGCGGCGGCCTTGATGCCACCCGAGCCGGTCTGGCCGCCCGCACCGAAGATGACGTCGGCGCCCTCACCCATGAACTGGGCGGCGTCCGAAGCACCCTTGGCGGGGTCGGTGAAGGACTCGTTGTACACCGACAGCACCCGCACGTCGGGGTTGACGTACGCCGCACCGGCGATGTAGCCGTTCACGAACTTGACGACCGGCGGGACGTCTTCACGACCGGCGACCACGCCGATCACGCCCGTCTCGGTCATCGCAGCGGCCATCGCACCAACGATGAACCCGCCCTCGTGCTCGTTGAACTGCACACCGACCATGTTGGCCGGGTACGCGGGCAGCCACTGATCGATCCCGATGAAGTTCACATCGGGGTTGTCGTTGGCGGCCGTCTCGGTGTCGGTCGTGATCAGGAAGCCGACCGTGATGACCACATCGGGGTCCTGGGACAGCGACGTGGCGATGTTCGCCGCGTAGTCCGCCTCAGACTGCGTCTCGATGTAATCCGAGTCCTCGATGCCGAAGCAGTCGAGCGCTCCCTGCATACCGTCGTACGCAAACTGGTTGAACGTGCCGTCATCGATCTTGCCGATGTCGGTCACGAGGTTCACACGGAACCCGTCGGGCGCCTGGAGCCCGCCGTAGGTAGCGCACTCCTCTTCCAACGTCACCAGCCCCGACGCCATCGTCGGTTCCGTCGTGGTCGTTGCGGCGGCCGTCGTCGTGGTCGCCGCTGCGGTCGTGGTGGTCTCCGCGTCGTCGTCGCCGCACGCGGCTACGACGAGGGCGAAGGCCAGCAAGACCGCGATAAATCCACCGCGTTTTCTTGTCATGAAGACAGGGCTCCTCTTCATCGCTGACATGAGCCCGCTCGGGCTCGCGGCCCGAGTCTAGACCGGTGGCGGGACCTTGCGCCGGGCGCCGGAGGCGCCTCCGGGCGTCAGCCCTCGGGCTGCTCCGCCATCTCGACGGCGGGCTGGTCCGGAGTGTCGACGGAGGCGAAGGTGAGGGCGCTCTCGTCGTCCGGATCGACGTCCACCAGCACCGTGGTGCCGGCCGGGAACTCGTTGAACAGCACCCGCTCGGACAGCGGGTCCTCCAGCATCCGCTGGATGGCCCTGCGCAGCGGGCGGGCCCCCAGCTGGGGGTCGTAGCCCTTGAGGGCCAGCCGCTCCTTGGCGGCGTCCGACAGCGCCAGTTCGATGGCCTGGGACTGCAGCTGCGCCCGCACCCTGGCGAGCATCAGGTCGACGATGGCCTTCACCTCGTCCATGGTCAGCTCGTGGAAGACGATGATCTCGTCGATGCGGTTCAGGAACTCGGGCCGGAACTGCTTCTTCAGCGCCTCCATCACCTTGGACTTGATGGCCTCGTAGGAGACGGCCTCGTCGTCGGTCTGGAAGCCGATCGACTTGCGGCGCAACTCGGCGGTGCCCAGGTTGGAGGTCATGATGATGACCGTGTTCTTGAAGTCCACCGTGCGGCCCTGCGAGTCGGTGAGCCGGCCGTCCTCGAGGATCTGCAGCAGCGTGTTGAAGACGTCGGGGTGCGCCTTCTCGATCTCGTCGAACAGCACCACGGAGAACGGCTTGCGGCGGACCGCCTCGGTCAGCTGGCCGCCCTCGTCGTACCCCACGTAGCCGGGGGGCGACCCCACCAGGCGGCTCACCGTGTGCTTCTCCATGTACTCGGACATGTCGAGCTGGATGAGGGCGCTCTCGTCGCCGAACAGGAACTCGGCGAGCGTCTTGGCCGTCTCCGTCTTCCCGACACCGGAGGGGCCCAGGAAGATGAACGAGCCGGCGGGGCGCTTGGGGTCCTTGAGGCCGGCGCGGGTGCGGCGGATGGCCCGGCTCACCGCGGTGATGGCCTCGTGCTGGCCGACGATGCGCTTGTGCAGCTCGTCCTCCATGCGGAGGAGCTTCTGGGTCTCCTCCTCGGTGAGGCTCTGCACCGGGATGCCGGTCCACTGGGCCAGCACCTCGGCGATCTGCTCCTCGTCGATGACCGACGAGGTCTCGTCGGGCTCGGCGCCGAGCTCGGCCTCGGCGGCGGCCTTCTCGGTGAGCAGCGCCCGCTCCTGGTCGCGCAGCTGGGCGGCCCGCTCGTACTGCTGGGACTGGATGGCCTCGTCCTTCTGCGCCCTCAGGTCGGCGACCTTGGCCTCGAGCTCCTCGACCTCGGGCGACACCTGCTTGCGGGTGATCCGCATGCGGCTGCCGGCCTCGTCGATCAGGTCGATGGCCTTGTCCGGCAGGTGGCGGTCGGCGATGTACCGGTCGGCCAGGTTGGCGGCGCTCACCAGCGCCTGGTCGGTGAAGGTGGCGCGATGGTGGCGCTCGTACTGCTCGCGGAGGCCGGTGAGGATGGCGATGGTCTCGGCCACGGTCGGCTCGTCCACCGTGATCGGCTGGAACCGGCGCTCCAGCGCCGAGTCCTTCTCCAGGTACTTGCGGTACTCCTCGAGCGTGGTGGCGCCGATGGTCTGCAGCTCGCCGCGGGCCAGCATCGGCTTCAGGATGCTGGCGGCATCGATGGCGCCCTCTGCGGCGCCGGCGCCCACCAGGGTGTGGATCTCGTCGATGAACAGGATGATGTCGCCGCGGGTGCGGATCTCCTTCAGCACCTTCTTCAGGCGCTCCTCGAAGTCGCCGCGGTAGCGGCTGCCTGCCACGAGGGCGCCCAGGTCGAGCGTGTAGAGGTGCTTGCCCTTGAGCGTCTCGGGCACGTCGCCGGAGACGATCCGCTGGGCGAGGCCCTCGACGATCGCGGTCTTGCCCACGCCGGGCTCGCCGACGAGGACCGGGTTGTTCTTGGTGCGCCGGGACAGGATCTGCATGACCCGCTCGATCTCACGCTGGCGCCCGATGACCGGGTCGAGCTTGTGGTCGCGGGCGTACTGGGTGAGGTTGCGGCCGAACTGGTCCAGGACGGTGCTGCCGGAGCCGCTCTCGCTGCTGCTGCCGCTGGTGCGGCGGCCGCCACCGGAGCGGGCGCTGCTCTCGACGGCGCCGCCGGAGGGCTCTTCCTCGCCACCGGCGCCGGAGAGCAGTTGGATGACGGTCTGGCGGACCTTGTGCAGTTCGGCGCCGAGCTTCTGCAGGACCTGGGCGGCGACGCCCTCCCCCTCGCGGATCAGGCCGAGGAGGATGTGCTCGGTCCCGATGTAGTTGTGGCCCAGCTGCAGGGCCTCGCGGAGCGACAGCTCCAGCACCTTCTTGGCGCGGGGGGTGAACGGGATGTGCCCGCTGGGCGCCTGCGCGCCCTGGCCGATGATCTCGACCACCTGGTTGCGGACGGCCTCGAGGTTGATGCCCATGCCCTCCAGGGCGCGGGCGGCGACGCCCTCGCCCTCGTGGATCAGGCCGAGCAGGATGTGCTCGGTCCCGATGTAGTTGTGGTTCAGGAGGCGCGCTTCCTCCTGCGCCAGCACCACGACCCTGCGGGCCCGGTCCGTGAACCTCTCGAACACCTTTTCCGTCTCCCGATATGACAACGGCGCACTCGTGGGGAGGCGCCTCAGGCACTATAGCCGTGGCCGTCTTCAACCCGAACGGTGGCCCGCGGCGCCCTCCCGAGGCTGTCTTCGGCGGTTCCGGGCCCTCACCGAAGCGCTTCGCGAGGGTGGAATCCGGCCACCGCTACCATGCCCGGCACCCGCAGGAGGCCCGGTTTGGACCGCCCCGTCATCCGAGATCTCGTCCCCATCGACCGGGTGTGGTCGCGCCTCGAGAAGGTCGAGCGCCGCCTGTACGAGGCCACCACCTCGGAGAACCCGTTCCTCACCCGGATCGCCCAGCACCTGCTCGGCGCCGGCGGCAAGCGGTACCGCCCGCTGCTGGCCCAGGTGGCCGCAGAGCTGGGCCCCCACGACGGCGACGACCCCGTCGAAGCGGGCGTCGCGGTGGAACTGGTCCACGTGGGCAGCCTCTACCACGACGACGTCATCGACGAGGCCGAGAGCCGGCGCCAGGTGACGTCGGTGAACGCCAACTGGGACAACACCGTCGCCATCCTCGGCGGCGACTTCCTCCTGGCCAGGGCGTCCGAGGTGGCCGCTCCCCTGGGGCAAGAGGCGGTCGCGCTGCTGGCGCGCACCTACGCCGCCCTGTGCGAGGGCCAGATCCTCGAGCTGCAGCTGGGCGACGACCTGGAGCACGGCGCCGCCGACTACTACCGGGTGATCGAACTGAAGACCGCCAGCCTCATCCGCACCTCCGCACGGCTCGGCGCCATCGCCGGCGGCGCCTCCCCCGAGGCGGTCGAGGCGGCGAGCCGCTGGGGCCACGAGGTGGGCATGGTGTTCCAGATGGCAGACGACGTGCTCGACCTCATCGCCACCGACGAGTACCTGGGCAAGCCCGCCGGGTCCGACATCGGCGAGGGCACGTTCACCCTGCCCGTGCTCCACGCCCTGGAGGGACCCGACGGCGGCAAGCTGCGGGACCTGCTGGCGCCCCGCCGCCCCTACGGCGACGACACCGTGGAGCAGGTGATCGCCCTGGTCCGCTCCGGCGGGTACATCGAGCGAGCACTGGCCGAGACCCGGGAGCGGATCGCCGCGGCGGACGCGGCCATCGCCGGACTGCCGTCGAGTGCGATCACCGGGGTCTTCAGCCGGCTGGGCGAGTACCTGCTCGACAGGGTCTCCGAAGCTCGCCCCTGAGGGGCGCTCCGGACGCCCTACCCGAACCCGGGGCCCACCGCCACCTGGTCGCCGGCGCCGTCCACGCACACCACCCTGTCCGGCGGGATCACCTCGATCGCCCGGTCCACCCAATCCCACCGCACGGCTGCGGTGACCGCTCCCCGCTGCACGTCGGCGTGGGCCACCAGATCGCGGTCGCCGCCCTGGGGGTAGCAGTCGTCGAGGACGGTGTCGCCGATCGGCGCCTCGAACACCGCCGCATCGACGATCTCCCACACGGCCTGCCCGTCGACCTCGGCCCCGGTGCGGCGCAGCAGCCAGGCCATCGCCTCCACCGGGTTGTCGGCGCCGGACCCGGTGAACGAGCCCGGCCGGGCCACGATCGTCCCGCGGTAGTCGTGGCAGGGCGAGTCCGACTCCTCGCCGACGCAGTCCACCGCGCCCCCGTAGTCGACGAGGCCGCCGGGCGGGCCGCCGTCGAACTCCATGCCGATCCAGTCCCCGGCCTCGAAGGGGCCCTCGACCACGAATCCGCCGTCGTCCTCCCCGCCCTCCCCCGGCGGGGCCAGGTCGACCCGCAGGTGGTACGTGGTCGGGCCGGGAGCCGTCACCGAGATCGCCGCCACCTGGGCGGCGGGGCTCTCGTAGGCCAGGCCCCCGGTGCCGGTGAACGACAGCCCGTCCTCGCCCTCGACGGTGAGCGTGACCGGATCCCCGGATTCGAGGGTGATCACCGACCCCCGCTGGGCTCCCACCGAGTACACGTCGGGGTCGCCGTCGACGGCGTTCCCGAACACCTCGACGGTCCCGTCGCCGCCCAGATCGAGCACCTCGGCCCGGTCGCACTCGCGGGAGATGAGCCCGAACGTCTCGTCGTCGGGCTCGCCGGTGGTGGAGCGGCCGAAGGTCTCCTGGGCGTACTCCACCGCCGCCGCCGTCCTGGCGCCGAACACCCCGTCGGGCTCGAGCGTCCCGTACCCGGCGCACGTGAGGAGCTCCTGCAGGGTCTGGACTTCGAGCCCCCGGTCGCCCTCGCCGATGATCCCCGGGCCCGACGGGATGGTGGTGGTCGTCGTGGTGGAGGTGGTGGTGGTCGTCGTCGTGGCGACCGTCGTGGTGGTGGAGGACGGCGCGGCCACCGGTGCGTCGCCGCCGCACGCCGCGGCCGCCAGGGCCACCATCGCCGTCACGATCACCCGCCGCATGCCCGCTCCTCCCCGCCGAAGGCTAGAGCGTGACGGCCGCCCGCTACGCCTCCGGGCGCATCGCCGGGAAGAGGATGACCTCCCGGATCGAGGCCTGGTCGGTGAGCAGCATGACCAGGCGGTCGACGCCGATGCCGAGCCCGCCGGTGGGCGGCATGCCGTACTCGAGCGCCCGCAGGAAGTCCTCGTCCATCGGGTGGGCCTCGTCGTCGCCTGCCGCCCTGGCGGCCAGCTGGGCCTCGAACCGGCGGCGCTGGTCCACCGGGTCGTTGAGCTCCGAGAAGGCGTTGGCCAGCTCCCGCCCGGCGACGATGACCTCGAAGCGCTCGGTCTTCAACGGGTCGTCGCGGTGGCGGCGGGCGAGCGGCGAGATCTCCACCGGGAAGTCCATGACGATGGTCGGCTCCCACAGCCCGGGCTCCACGTGCTCCTCGAACACCTCGGAGACGATCTTGCCGACCCCCCAGGCGTCGTCCACTTCGACCCCGAGCCGGGCCGCCTGCCCGCGGGCCCCGTCGAGCGGCATGGCGAGGTCCCACTCCATCCCGGTCGCCTCGTCCACGGCGCCGACGTAGTCGAGACGCCTCCACGGCCCGCCCAGGGGCATGGGGCGGCCCTGGTAGGTGAGGTCGGTGGTCCCGCAGACCGACCCGGCCACCTCGCCGACGACGCCCTCGAGGGCGTCCATGACGTCGTAGTAGTCGGCGTACGCCTGGTACGCCTCCAGCATCGTGAACTCGGGGTTGTGACGGGGGGAGACGCCCTCGTTGCGGAACGTCTTTGCGATCTCGAACACCCGCTCGACGCCGCCGATCATCAGCCGCTTCAGGTACAGCTCGACGGCGATCCTCAGGTACATGTCCATGTCGAGCGCGAGGTGGCGGGTCTCGAACGGCTTGGCCATCGCCCCGCTGGCGATCGGCTGCAGCACCGGGGTCTCCACCTCCAGGAACCCGCGCCGGGTGAACGCCTCCCGCAGCGCCGCCACGGTGGCCGAACGCGCCCGGAGGATCTCGCGGGCCTCCTCGTTGACGATCAGATCCACGTAGCGGCGGCGGTACCGCTGCTCCACGTCCTGCAGGCCGTGCCACTTCTCCGGCAGTGGGCGCAACGCCTTGGCCAGCAGGGTGAACTCCTCCACCCGGACGCTCAGCTCCCCTTTCTTCGTCCTGACGACCTCACCCCTCGCACCCACGATGTCGCCCAGGTCGAGGTCGGTGAATGCGCCGTAGCGGTCGCCGAGCACGCCGGAGGTGGCGAACAACTGGATGCGGCCGGTGGCGTCCTGCAGCACGCCGAAGGCGAGGCGCCCCATGTCCCGCAGGCCCATCAACCGCCCGGCCACGACGACCTCGGCGCCGCTCTCCTCGCCATCGGCCAGGTCGCCGTGGGAGGCGGCGATCCCGGCGGCGGTGGCGTCCGGCTCGTAGGACGGCGGGTAGGGGTCGCCGCCTGCCTCCCGGATCGCCTCCACCTTGGCGAGCCGGGCGGCGGTGAGGCGGTGCTCCCCGAGGCCCCCGGCGTCCTCGTGCTCGGTCATCCGTCGTCCCCCGTGTTCCTCTCGAAGATCAGCCGCAGCCCGTCGAGCGTGAGCCGGTCGTCGACCACGCTCACCGTGCGGCAGTGGGGCACGATGGTAGAGGCCAGGCCCCCGGTGGCCACCATCGCCGGCTGCCCGCCCACCTCGGCGGCCAGCCGCTCGATGATGCCGTCCACCAGGCCGGCGTGCCCGTAGATCAGGCCGCTCTGCATGGCCTCGACGGTGTTGCGGCCGATGGCGGCGCGGGGCTCCACGATGTCCACCCGGCGCAGCGCCGCCGTCGCCGAGATCAGGGCGTCCTCGGACACCATGAGGCCGGGGGCGATGGAGCCACCCACGTAGGCGCCGTCCCCGTCCACCACGTCGAAGTTGGTGGACGTGCCGAAGTCCACGCTGATCACCGGCGTCCCGTAGCGTGCCTGGGCGGCCACCGAGTTCACCACCCGGTCGGCGCCGACCTCCCGGGGCGCGTCGATGTTGATGGCCATGCCGGTCTTCACACCGGGGCCGATCACGAGCACCTTCCCGCCGACCATCTCCTCCGACATGCGGGTGAGGGCGTCCTTGGCCTCCGGCACCACCGACGACAGGGCGACCCCCCGCAACTGGTCGAGCCGCCACCCGTCCTGGCGCAGCAGCCCGGCGAAGAACAGCCGGTACTCGTCGGCGGTGCGCTCCCGGACCGTGGACAGCCGCCACTGGTCGACCAGGTCCTCCCCTTCGAACAGGCCCATCACCGTCTGGGTGTTGCCCACGTCGATGGTCACCAGCATCAGCCGCCTCCTCCGTACAGCACCGACGGCGCCCCGAGGCGGGCGCCCCGGTCGGCGCTCCCGTCGGGGCGCAGCCACACGTTGTCGATGAGCCGGGTGCTGCCGGAGCGAGCCGCCACCGCCAGGAACCCCGGCCGGTCCAGCACGGTCAGGCGGGACGTGTCGGCGGCGTCCGCCAGTTCGGCGTACTCCACGTCGAGCGCCTGCCGGCTCATCTCCTCGAGCACCAGGCCCTCCAGCGCCGCCGCGGACCGCTCCCCCGCCTCCACCGCGTCGGCGGCGGCCATGAGGCCGCGCGAGATCCCCAGCGCCGCCCGCCGCTCTGCATCCGACAGGAACACGTTGCGGCTGGACAGCGCCAGCCCGTCGGCCTCGCGCAGGGTGGGCCCGCCGATCACCTCCACCGGCATCGACAGGTCGGCCGCCATCCGGGACACCACCACGAACTGCTGGGCGTCCTTGCGGCCGAACACGGCCAGGTCCGGCTGCAGCCCGGCGAACAGCTTGGCCACCACGGTCGCCACGCCGTCGAAGTGGCCGGGCCGGTGGGCCCCCTCCATGGTGGCCGCCAGGGCAGGCAGCGTCACCCGGGTGAGCGGCTCGGACGGGTACATCTCCTCCACCTGCGGGGCGAACAGCACGTCGCACCCGGCCTCCTCCAGCAGCGCCGCGTCCCGGGCGGCGTCGCGGGGGTAGCGGTCGAGGTCGGAGGGGTCGTCGAACTGCAGCGGGTTGACGAACAGGCTGGCCATCACCGTGTCCGCCCGCTCCCGGGCGATGCGCACCAGGCTGAGGTGCCCCTCGTGCAGGTAGCCCATCGTGGGGACCAGGGCGGTGATGCCGCCACGCCGCTCCCGCGCCGCCCCGAAGGTGCCGACCACCCTCATCGCAGCACGTCGCCGAACTCGCCGGACGTGCCCGCCACCGCCGCCACCGCCCGGCCCAGCGCCAGGAAGTCGGCCAGGAGGTCGGGTGCGGCCGCCTCCACCGCGGCGCGCTGCGCCGCCACGGTGCCGACGTCGCCGCGCGCGATCGGCCCGGTCAGCGCCGCCTCCGGCCCGAGAGCGAAGGCGTTGTCCACCACCGCCCGCACCAGCGGGGCCGCCGCTTCGAAGGGGACGCCGGCGGCCCGGAACAACCGGCGTGCCATCGACAGGGCGGCGACCGGGTAGTTGGCGGCGGCGGCAGCGGCGGCGTGGTACAGCGCCTTGGCCTCGTTGGGCAGTTCGAAGGGGCGGGCGCCGATGGACCGCGCCAGGCGGAAGAGGTCGTCGGCCAGCAGGTCGTCGTCGCTGGTCACCCCCACCCAGGCCCCTTCCAGGCGGGCGGCGCCCGCCTCGGGGTCGGGCAGCGTCTGCAACGGGTGGAACGACCCGGTGGCCCTGCCATCGCCGAGCGGTCCCAGCGCCTCCACCGGGGTCAGCCCGGACAGGTGCACGGCGGCCCGGACCGCGCCGGCCAGCGGGGCGAGGTGGGCGGCGGCGTCGGAGATGGCGTCGTCGCGCACCGCCACCACCAGCAGGTCGGCCCCGGGCAGCGGGTCGTCCCAGGCCAGGGCGGGGGCGCCCACCAGCGCGGCGGCGTCGGCGGCGGCGGCGGGGTCGCGCCCCGCGACGCCGGCCAGGTCGTGGCCGGCGGCGGCGCAACGGAGGAACAGGGAGCGGCCGGCCCTGCCGGGCCCGGCCAACAGCAGTCTCACATCGACTCCAGTCCCATCGGGTACCGGGACCATCGCAGTGTACGGCCGGGGGCGGGAGCGCGGGAACCCCGGCGCGCCGCCGGGCGGGCGGCTACCTTGGCCCCATGGGACTCCTCGACTACGACCGCATCGTCATCAACCAGAAGGCCAAGCTCATCGAGATGGTCAACGAGTACATGGTCCGCGACGACGCGGGCAACCAGATCGGCGTCATCCGCCAGGAAGGGCAATCGACCCTCAAGAAGGTCGCCCGGTTCGTGTCCTCGCTCGACCAGTTCATGACCCACAAGCTCGGCGCCTACGACGCCGACGGCACCCGGGTGCTCGAACTGGTGCGGCCCCGCAAGATCATGAAGTCCACCGTGCAGGTGTTCGACGGCGTCGGCAACCCGATGGGCGAGATCCGCCAGCAGAACATGATCGGCAAGATCCGCTTCGGCCTCCACGACGCCACCGGCCAGAAGATCGGCGAGATCAAGGCGGAGAACTGGCGGGCGTGGAACTTCTCCATCGTCAACCACCTCGACGAGGAGGTGGGCCGCATCACCAAGACGTGGGAGGGCCTCGCCAAGACGGTGTTCACCACCGCCGACGACTACCTGCTGGACATCAACGGCTCGCTGACCGGCCCGCTGCGCGTCCTGGCGTTCGCCTCGGCGGTCGGGGTGGACACGGCCCTGAAGCAGGACGCGAGGGGGCTGGGCTGATGTCGCTGTCGGAGCGCATCGGCGGCTACCGCCGCTACGTCCTCGCCGTGACCGTGATCGTGGTCGGGGCCATCCTGGCGGTGTGGCCGGGAGGGATCGGCGGCGACGACACCAACTCGTTCTTCGTGAGCCTCGGCTCGATGCTGGCCGTCGGCGGGGTGGCGTGGCTGTTCCTGCGCCTCGACCGGCAGGTGTCCGACGACCCCCGCTACCAGCGGCCGGTGTACCGGGAGGACGACGAGGCGTAGCCGCCGCTACGGCCGGGTCGCCCGCAGCCCGGCCAGCGCCTCCCGTGCGGGGGCGGCGTGGACCAGCAGGTACTCGCGGTTCGACGGGTGCAGCGACGCCCGCCACGACGACATCACCAGCGACTGTGCCAGGCGGGCCGCCGCCAGGTCGGGCACCAGCGCGGCCTCGCCGTCGGGCAGCGGCCATCCCGCCTCTGCGAACGCCAGGACCACGTCGGCGACCACCGCGGCGGGGTCGGACTGCCCGAGGCACTGGTAGGCGGCGGCGATCCCCACCTCGGCGGCGCGGGTGCCCTCCACCAGGTCGCCGAAGTCCACGATGCCGGTGAGGTCATCGGGGCGGCCGGGCCCGGTGAGCAGGTTGTCCTGGTTGGCGTCGGCGTGGATCATCTGCGCCGGGAACGCACCGAGCGCCGGGAGCACTCGCTCGGCGAAGCGGGCGATCTCCTCCTCCAGGACGCCGGCGAGGTCCCCGGCGTGCCCCACCCGGCCGGCGAGCGCCGGGAGTTGCGGCAGGTCCCACAGGTCCAGGCGCCGCCCCCGCGGGTGCTCGAAGGAGGCGAGGGCGGCGTCGAGGCGCCCCAGCAGCGCCGCCAGCGACCGGCGCGACGCCGGTGTCGAGTGCCCGTCGGGGAGGCGGTCGCCGTCGAGGAAGGTCTGGGCCGCGACCGCCACGGCGGCGCCCCCCACCTCGGCCGACCCCACCAGCGCGCCGTCGACCGTCGGCACGGCCCGCGGCACCGGTAGGCCGGGGTCCGCCGCCGCCAGGTGCACGAGCGCCTCCTGCTGCATCGACAGCAGCGCAGGGTCGTGGGCCGGGTTGGCGAACTTCAGGACGATCCGCACCCCTGCACCGGAGAGCAGGTAGGTGCGGTCGCGGTCCCCGGTGAGCGGCACGGCCCCGGCGTCGAGGCCGTAGAGGCGGGCGGCGGCGGCCTCGGCGTCGGCCGGGCCGGCGTCCGGAGGCGGGGCCTCCAGCACGGCGGCGGGTCCCGGGCCCTCCCACCACCGCCCTTCGTCGAGGCGGCGGATCTGCTGCCCCGCCACGGCCGCCGCCACCTGCCGCAGCGGGGTGCCGTCGGGCAGCGCCGCCTCCGCCCAGGCGTCCAGCAGCGGAGCGAGCACGAAACGGCGCTCCGCCAGGCGCGGGTGGGGCACCGTGAGGCCCGGTTCGTCGACGGGGCCGCCGGTGTGGAGCAGGAGGTCGAGGTCGAGGGTGCGCGGGCCCCAGCGCTCGCGCCGCTCCCGGCCCCGGCTCCGCTCGATGCGGAGGCAGGCGTCCAGCAGGCGGCGAGGCCCGTCGTCGGTGTCCAGCACCACGACGGCGTTGAGGAAGGGGCCCTGCGGCGGGCCTCCGACCGGCACCGTCTCGTAGAGGGGGCTGACGGCGACGATCCGTCCGCAGCCGGCGAGGGCCTCCACGGCGGCGGCCAGGTGGGCCCTCCTGTCGCCCTGGTTCGAGCCGAGGCCGACGGCTGCCCGGGCGGTCAGGCTCCCGCCCCCAGCGAGATCACCCCGCGGCCCCGCGGCCCCAGCGGGCGCTTGAGGATCTCCTGGATGACCGCCGTGGCGATGATCGGGTCGTCGATGCGCTGCGAGAAGACCAGGTAGCCGGCGAGGACGCCGGCGAGGGCGTCGTCGATGATGTCGCGGTGCACCAGCAGGACGGCGCCCGGCGCCTCCAGCATGGCGTGCACGGCCCCGAACACCGCGCGCACCGTGCCCGGTTCCAGGTCGGAGAGGGGCTGGTGGGCGAAGGAGAAGCCGGCGGCCTCGTAGGCGGCGAGGTTCTGGTTGCCGTCGAGCAGGGAGAGGACGGCGTTGACGCCCTTCGCCTGCAGCCAGGCGATCTCCTCCTCGCGACGCACCCTCCGGTGCTGGAACCCGTACCCCCCGATGCGCTCCGACACGGCGAGGCGCCCGGCGATGACCCAGGTGAACTCCCTCGGCTCGAGGCCGGTCGTCATCCCGATCGCCCTTTCGTGGACGCTCGAACGATAGCGTCCGCGGTGCGCGCCGAGCGTAGCCCCATGACCACGTCGTGTACTCGGATGGCGGCGGCGCCCCCGGCGATCGCCAGGGTGTGCGCCGCCACGGTCACCGGGTCCCGGTCGGCAGGGTCGAGGTCCTCTCCCAGCAGCAGCGTGATCCACGACTTGCGGGACGCCCCCACCAGCACCGGGTACCCCGCAGACGCCAGTCCGCCGATGCCGGCCAGCAGCGCCAGGTTGTGCTCGAGGGTCTTGCCGAAGCCGATGCCGGGGTCCAGGCACACGGCGGACGGGTCGATGCCCGCCGCCTCGGCGACCGCCGCCCTGGCGAGCAGGTACTCGCGCACCTCGGCGACGACGTCGTCGTAGCGAGGCTCGCGCTGCATGGTGCGGGGCGTCCCCAGCATGTGCATCAGCACCACCCCGGCGCCGCGGTCGGCCGCCAGTGGCGCCATCGCCGGGTCCCCCAGCGCGGTCACGTCGTTCACCACCACCGCCCCTGCGTCCAGGGCCGCCTCCGCCACCGCGGCCTTGGAGGTGTCGATGGACACGGCCACCCCCTCCGACGCCAGCGCCGCCACCACCGGCACCACCCGGCCGACCTCCTCGGCCACCGGCACCTCGGCCGCCCCGGGGCGGGTGGACTCGCCGCCGACGTCCACCAGGTCGGCGCCGGCGGCGGCCATCGCAAGGCCGTGGGCGATGGCGGCGTCGTGAGCCAGGAAGCGCCCGCCGTCGGAGAACGAGTCGGGCGTCACGTTGACGATGCCCATCACCAGCGTGTGATCGGCCAGGTCGAACCGCCGGCCGCCTCCGACCGTCCAGTGGACGGGGCGGTGCGGGTCAGGCGTCGCGGTGCTCCTCGGTCAGGGAGGCAGCGATGCCGCCCGCCGACGACGCCCCGTTGGGCTCCTGGATCCGCACCGACCCGTTCGAGGCGTGCTCCCACTTGGGCACGTCGTGGAGGACCTCGCGGATCTCCTCCTCGTCGAGCGTCTCGCGCTCCATCAGCGCCCCGGCGAGGCGCTCCAGCGCAGCCCGGTGCGTGGTCAGGATCGCCCTGGCCTCGTCGTGGGCCCGGGTGATGAGCCTGCGGATCTCCTCGTCGATCACCGAGGCGACCTCGTCGCTGAAGTCGCGCTGGTGGGTGTAGTCGCGGCCCAGGAACACCTCGCCCTGCGGCTCGCCGTACTTCATCGGGCCGAGGCGGTCGCTCATGCCCCACTCCATCACCATGCGGCGGGCGAGGTCGGTGGCCTGCTTGATGTCGCTGGACGCCCCGGTGGTGGGGTCGCCGAACACCATCTCCTCGGCGGTGCGTCCGCCGAGCATCATCGCCAGCTTGTCCACCATCTCGGACCGGCGCATGTACACCCGATCCTCGGTGGGGAGGGGCAGGGTGTGGCCGAGAGAGCGGCCGCGGGGGATGATCGTCACCTTGTGCACCGGGTCGGCGTCGGGGAGGGCGTGGCCCACCAGTGCGTGGCCGGCCTCGTGGAAGGCGGTGGTGCGGACGTCCTTCTCGGTCATCACCAGGCTGCGGCGCTCCGGGCCGGCGATGACCCGGCTGACGGCCTCCTCCAGCTCCTCCTGGCCGATCTCGACCTTGCCGTAGCGGGCGGCGAGCAGCGCCGCCTCGTTGATCATGTTGGCGAGGTCGGCGCCGGTGAAGCCGGGCGTCTGGCGGGCGAGGACGGCGAGGTCGATGTCGGCCGCCAGCGGCTTCCCCTTGGCGTGCACCCGCAGGATCGCCTCTCGGCCCCGCAGGTCGGGGCGGTCCACCATGATCTGGCGGTCGAAGCGCCCGGGGCGGAGCAGTGCCGGGTCGAGGATGTCGGGGCGGTTGGTGCCGGCGATGAGGATGACCCCGGTGTTGACGTCGAAGCCGTCCATCTCGACCAGCAACTGGTTCAGGGTCTGCTCCCGCTCGTCGTGGCCGCCGCCGAGACCGGCGCCGCGGTGGCGCCCGACCGCGTCGATCTCATCCACGAAGATGATCGCCGGGGCCTGGGCCTTCGCCTGCTCGAACAGGTCGCGGACCCGGCTGGCGCCGACGCCGACGAACATCTCGACGAAGTCGGACCCGGAGATGGAGAAGAACGGCACCCCGGCCTCACCCGCGACGGCCCTGGCGAGCAGCGTCTTGCCGGTGCCGGGGGGCCCGAAGAGCAGCACGCCCTTGGGGATCTTCGCCCCCATGGCGCGGAACTTCTGCGGCTTGGCCAGGAACTCCTTGATCTCCTGCAGTTCCTCCACCGCCTCGTCCAGCCCCGCGACGTCGTCGAAGGTCACCTTGGGCTGGTCGCGGCTCACCTGCTTGGTGCGGGCCTTGCCGAACGACATCACCCGGTTCCCGCCGCCCTGCATACGCAGCAGGATGAAGATGAAGACGCCGAAGATGAGCAGGTACGGCAGGATCGAGCCGAGGAAGACCTGCCAGATCGACGGGTTCTCGGCGTCGATGTCCACCTCTTCCACCGATGCCAGCAGGGCCGCGGTGAGTTCGCCCTCGTACCCGTCGGTGTAGGAGGTCTGGAAGCGGGTGCCGCCGCCGGTCAGCGCACCGGGCGACGCCTCGCCCTCGATGACGTTCGACTTCTCCTTCACGACCACCGACTCCACCTGGCCGGCCTCCATGAAGGCTTCGAGCTGGTCGAGGCTGATCTCCTCGGGGGCGGTGGCGGTGCTGACGAACGAGTTCACGGCCATCACCGTGACCGTCACCACCACCAGGTAGATCAGAATGGTTCGCGCCGTCCGGCTCACTCGTTCCTCCAGGATCCGTCGGCGGCCGCGGCGCCGATCGGGGGCATGCCCGACCATCGTATCCAAGGCACCGCTCTATGCCGAAGCTGGGCCACGGGGGGCCAACGACCGCATCGGACACGGCGGCAGGGCGCTTGAGGGGCCCGCCGGCGCCCGGCCGGGCGCTACTCCTCCTCGAGGACGGCCACGTAGGGCAGGTTTCGGTACTGCCCGTAGTAGTCGAGGCCGTACCCGATGACGAAGTCGGGCGGGATCTCGAAGCCGATGTACTTCACGTCGAGCGGCACCTTCTGTAGCCCCGGCTTCAGCAGGAGGGTGGCGATCTCCAGCGACGCCGGCCCGCGCACCTCCAGGTTGCGGCGCAGGTACGACAGCGTGAGCCCGGAGTCGACGATGTCCTCCACGATCAGCACGTGGCGCCCCGAGATCTCGGTGTCCAGGTCCTTGAGGATGCGGACCACGCCCGACGACTTGGTGGCGTCCCCGTACGAGGACACCGCCATGAAGTCCATGTCGAGCGGCACCTCGATGTGCCGGGCCAGGTCGGCGAGGGTCATGAACGCCCCCTTCAGCACCGCGATCAGCAGCAGGTCCTGCCCGGCGTAGTCGGCGGTGATCTCCGCCCCCATCTCGGCCAGCCTCGCCTCGATCTGCTCCGCCGACACCAGCGTCCGGTACTTCACATCGCCTCTCCCGCTCGCAGCATCACGGCCGGCGTGCCCGGCGCAGCCGCCACCCCGGCGGCGCGCCGCACCCCGACCAGCCACACCATTCTCCCAGCCCGCTCCACGGCCGGCCACACCGGGCGCAGCCGGGACGGCACCCCGGCCTCCCGCAGCGCGTCGAAGGCGTCCTTGGAGCCCCCGGCCATGGCGACGGTGTCTCCGGGGGCCGCCGCCCGCACCACCAGGGGCTCCCCCGGGGGCAGCGCCAGCATCCAGCGCCCGTGCCCCGGCTGCGGCGCCGCCCCGACCGGAACCGCCTCCACCCGCCATCGCCCGAACCGCACCTCGCCGGGCGAGCCGAGGGCGGCCGGGGCCGGCGGGTCGAGCGGGCCGGGGCGGTGGATCGTCACGAACGGCCCCTCGCGGGACGCCACCAGGCCGGTGGAGATCGATGCCGACCGCGCCGCGCCCCGCGCCACCTCCAGCACCGCCTCGACGTCGCCGAGGTCGCCCGCATAGGGGTCGAGCAGGAGCCGCAGGCCCCGGCGGGCCACCCGGGAGGCCACCGCATCGGGCAGGGTGGCCAGGGCCGCGGCCGGCACGCGGACCTCGCCGTGCCGCAGGGCGGCCGGAACCGCCGCGGCGCGCGCCTCGAGGGCGTCGTCGTCGGCAGCCGACAGGCGGGCGGCGCGCACCAGCGCCCGGCGCACCGCCGGGTTGACCCGCTCCAGCATCGGCAGCACCTCGGTGCGGAGCCGGCTGCGCCGGATGGCCGGGTCCTCGTTGCCGGGATCGTCGGCGAAGGGCAGGCCCAGGTCGGCGGCGGCAGCGCGGGCCTCCTGCCGGGTGACCGCCAGCATCGGGCGGTGCCACCTCCCACGCGACACCGGGATGCCGGCGAGCCCGGCCGCCCCCGCGCCCCGCAGCAGGTTGCCGAGCGTGGTCTCGGCCTGATCGTCCTCGGTGTGCCCACTCACCAGCGTCTCGCCGGGGCGGGCGGCGGCCTCGAGGGCGGCGTACCGGGCGTCGCGCAGCGCCGCCTCGGACGCCGAATCGGATCGTGCGGGCACCACGGTGTGCTCCAGGCCGAGGTGGGCGGCGATGTCGGCGGCGGCCGCCACCAGCGCCGCCGACTCGGGGAGGCCGTGGTCCACGGTGACCGCCCGCACCGGCAGGCCCGCGGCGGCGGCGGCCCAGGCGCACACCGCGCTGTCGGCGCCTCCGCTCAACGCCACGACGATGGGCCCGGGCGGGAAGCATCCCCGCAGCCGGTCGAGCAGCGGGGCGGCGGAGGCGCTCAGGCGACCCGCTCCAGCCAGGCGGCCGGGTCGGAGATCTCCTCCAGGGTGGGCAGGTGCTCCGGCCCCTCCCACACCCGGTCGAGTGCATCGAACCCGGCGTGCCGCTCCACGCCTTCGATGAACCGCTCCCCCAGCTCGTACTGGCGCATCTTCATCTCCAGGCCGGTCGCCCGCAGGAAGGCCTTCATCCGGGGATCGAGGCGGCGGGCCTTCAACACCCGGGACATGCGGTCCTGCGTGACCAGCTCACGGGCGCCGATGCGGTCCATCACCACGTGGCCGTGGCCTTCGAGCAGTGACATCAGCGCCTGCATGCGGTCGATGAGCGCACGCTGCTCGGGTGTCGCCAGCATGCCCAGCAGCCCCGCCTCGTCCATGAGCGGGCGTCCCCGGCGGGCCGCCTCCCTCAGCTCCCGGATCCTCCCGCGGCCTCCATCGTCCGGGAACGAGGCATCGATGAGCTCGTGCACCAGCGACAGGAAGTAGTCGCGCATCCACGGCACACCGACGAACTGCAGACGGTGGGTGCACTCGTGGAGCGCCACCCAGAAGCGGAACTCGTCGGGCCGGAACTCGTAGGCCCGCTCCATCGCAAGGACGTTGCCGCCCACGAACATGATCGTGTCGCCGCGCTCGTCGTCGTCGGCAGGCAGCACCAGCTCGTACTGGCCGAGCACCTTGCGGGACAGGATGCCGACCAGCGCCCCCACCTCGACGCCCATCAGCCTGCTCGCCAGCCGTCGCCCCAGGCCGCTCCGCCCGTTCCCGGCCAGCCGCTCCTCGGCGGGCGCCAGCATCGCCTCGAACGAGCCCAGGTTGGCCGACGCCCAGTCGGCCCGGCTCACCACCTCGACCGAGGGGAGCCCCGCCCACTGCAGCCCGGTCTCCTCGGCGACCAGCAGCGCGGCCTTCTCGACCATCGCCGGGGCGCGCGAGGCGAACAGCGCTTCGTGGTAGGTGCCCTCCAGCGGGTAGGACCCGGCCATCCGGCGGGCGACCCGCTCCGCCGACGGCCAGTGGACGGCGCTCACCGGGCGACCCGGTACCGGCCCTTGATCCTCACTCCGTAGCCGACGGCGAAGCCGGCCAGCACCAGGGCGCTCAGCGTGATCGCCGTCGGGACCAGGTAGCGGAAGGTCCATGCAGGGTCGGCGTCGTCGGCGGCCGGGTCGGTGACGACCACCGCAGGTTCGGCGCCGGGCTCGAACGAGGCCGCGGTGGTGGCCGTGGTCTCACCGGCAGGGGCATCGTCCTGGGCGAGCGCCACCGGCGCCGCGCCGAACGCGACGGCGGCCACGACGGCCAGGACGATGGCGGTGCGGGGGATGCGGCGTGTCACCGGCGGGAGGATACCTTCACCTCGGGCCCGGCGCGCCGGTCAGGATTCCGGGGCGACCCGGCCGCGCAGGCGGGGGAACTTGGTGGGAGCGTGGGCGTAGCAGTACTCCCGGTTGTTGTAGCGGGAGAGCAGCGTGCTGCAGCCCTTGTGGGCGCAGCGGCGCTCGTCTTCGTGCGCCTTGGGCGCACGGAGCTTCCCCTTGATGCGGTTGCCTCGCATGATCTCGGACATGTCTGCCTCCAGGGCGAGCGGGGCACTCTAGCCGCTCTCGTCACCCGCGCCGTGCTGTTGTAGGAACGTCCACAGGCGGTCCATGAGTTCCGCGGACGGCTCCTCACGGTTGGCCCGGCGGATGCGCTGCTTCAACTGCTCCTCGAAATCGAACCCGTGGGCACAGGGTGGACAGCGCCGCAGGTGGAACCGGATCCGGACGCGCCGCACGAGGGTGATCTCCTTGTCGAGATAGGAGTACATCCGGTGGGCGCTCTTCTCGCAATACCGGCTCATGAACGGCGCTCCGTGATGCCGCGTTCCTCTGCCACCCTCCACAACGTTCGCTGCAGCGCCTTTCTTCCCCGATGGAGCCGCGACATCACCGTCCCGATGGGGACGTCCATGATCTCGGCGATCTCCTTGTACGAGAATCCCTCGACGTCGGCGAGGATCACCGGCAGGCGGAAGTTCTCGGGGAGGCCCTCGACGGCCTCCTTGATGTCTTCGTCCACGAACAGGTCGAGGGCCTCCTCCTCGGCGCTCGGGGACGCCCCTCCCAGGTCGGAGCCGAGCCGCTTGTAGAGGTACAGGTCCTCCAGTTCGCCCAGCTCGACCTCCGAGGGGCGGCGACTGGCGCTGCGGTACTTGTTGATGAAGGTGTTGGTGAGGATCCGGTACAGCCAGGCCTTCAGGTTGGTGCCCGCCTTGAAGGTGCCGTAACCCCGGTAGGCCCGCAGCAGCGCCTCCTGCAGCACGTCCTCGGCATCGGCGGCATGGCGCGTCATGCGGAGCGCCGCCGCGTACAACTGCGGCACGAACTCCGATACGTCGTCCTGGAACGTGGCCTGATCTGCCAAGGAACCCCACCCCCCGGGGTGCTGCGCGAACTCGCGAGCCGCCAGGTTACCCACTCCTCGCGAGGACGGGTACGATGCAGCCCGCGCCGGGGTAGCTCAGGGGTAGAGCAGCTCACTCGTAATGAGCAGGTCAGGGGTTCAAATCCCCTCCCCGGCTCCAGTCCTGCGTGGGGGAATCGACCGCGTCCACCGCTTCGACCCCAGCGGTCCACATCCCCTCCCCGGCTCCAGTCCTGCGTGGGGGAATCGACCGCGTCCACCGCTTCGACCCCAGCGGTCCACATCCCCTCCCCGGCTCCAGTCCTGCGTGGGGGAATCGACCGCGTCCACCGCTTCGACCCCAGCGGTCCACATCCCCTCCCCGGCTCCAGTCCTGCGT